>NZ_CP041146.1:0-306111 GCF_006494775.1 Nocardioides humi
GCAGCTGGCAGGGGTGGAAGTCGTCGGTGAGCGCGTTGACGACCGGGACGCCGGCGTACGCCGCCATCTCGTCGAGGCTGGCCTGCGCGTAGGTGCGCCACACGATCTGGGACGCCTGCCGGCCGAGCACCCGGGCGACATCGGCGACGGACTCGCGCCTGCCGATGCCGGCGAGCGTGCCGTCGACGAGCATCGGGTGGCCGCCGAGCTCGGCGATGCCGGCCGCGAAGGACGCCTGGGTGCGCAGGGTCGGCTTGTCGAAGATCATCGCGACGGTCCGCGGCCCGGCGAGCGGCTGGTGGTCGTAGGGCTCGGCCTTGAGCTGCGCGGCGAGGGCGAGCACCTCGGCCTGCTCGGCCGGGGTGAGGTCGTCGTCGCGGAGGAACGAGCGGCTCATGCGCTCACTCCCGCCCGGTCGAGGATGGCGGGCCACGCGGCGGCGAAGGCGGCCACGTCGGCCTCGGGGAGGTTGAGCGGCGGGGCCATCCGGATCCGCTCGGGGGTGGGCGCGTTGAGGAGGAAGCCGGCGTCCTGGGCGGCGGCGACGACCTCGGCGGCCTTCGGCCCGCTCAGGGTGAGCCCGAGCAGCAGGCCGGCGCCGCGGGTCTCGACGACGCGCGGATCGGCCGCCCCGGCGGCGAGCAGCCGCTCACCCTGGGCGGTGGCGTGGGCGAGCAGGCCCTCCTCCTCGATCACGTCGAGCACGGCGAGCGCGGCGGCCGCCGCGACGGGGTTCCCGCCGAAGGTGGTGCCGTGGTTGCCGGGGTCGAAGAGCTTGCCGGAGCCGTGGGTGGCCAGGCAGGCACCGATCGGGATGCCGCCGGCGAGGCCCTTGGCGAGGGTGACGATGTCGGGCACGACCGGGCCGTCGACGAGCGCGGGGCTCTGGTGTGCGAACCAGGCGCCGGTCCGGCCCACACCGGTCTGGATCTCGTCGAGCCAGAGCAGCGCGCCGTTCGCGTGGGCGATCCGCTGGGCGCTGGGGAGGTAGTCGCGCGGGGGCACGACGACGCCGGCCTCGCCCTGGACCGGCTCGACCAGCACGGCGGCCGTGTCACGGTCGACGGCGGCCTCGAGGGCGGCCGCGTCGCCGTAGCGGACGAAGACGACGTCGCCGGGCAGCGGCTCGAAGGGCTCGCGGTAGGCCTGCTTGGAGGTGAGCGCGAGCGCGCCCATGGTGCGGCCGTGGAAGGAGCCCTCGGTGGCCACGATCCGGGTGCGGCCGGTGCGCCGGGTCAGCTTGAACGCCGCCTCGTTGGCCTCCGCGCCGGAGTTGGTGAAGAACACCCGGGCCTCGGTGCCGAGCAGCGCGACCAGCCGCTCGGCGAGCGTGATCTGCGGGGCGCTGGCGAAGAAGTTGGAGATGTGGCCGAGGGTCTGCAGCTGCTCGGTGACGGCGGCGACCAGCCGGGGGTGGCCGTGGCCGAGCGCGTTGACCGCGATCCCGCCGAGCAGGTCGACGTACTCGCGGCCGTCGGCGTCCCACACGTGGGCGCCCTCGCCGCGGACCAGCACGGTCTTGGGCGGGCCGAAGGTGTTCATGAGCGAACCGGCGTAGCGCTCGGTCCACTCGGCGTTGGTCGCGCTCACGTGAGGGCCTGCTTTCCGGGGTCCCCGCGGAGTTGTTCGGGGAGCGAAGCGGAGGAGAAGAACTCTGTGGGGTGGTTTCCCGGGCCTTGCGGGTCTTGGTGGTGACGCCGGGCAGCACCTGGGTGCCGACGCCCTCGTCGGTGAACAGCTCGAGGAGTACGGCGTGCGCCTGGCGCCCGTCGACGACGGTCGCGCGCTTCACCCCGTCGCGCACCGCCTGCAGGCAGGCGCTCATCTTGGGGATCATGCCGCTGGCCAGGGACGGGAGGATCTCCTCCAGCGCCTCGGGGCTGATCTCGCCGATGACCTCCTC
Organism: Nocardioides humi; assembly: GCF_006494775.1. NCBI lineage: Bacteria > Bacillati > Actinomycetota > Actinomycetes > Propionibacteriales > Nocardioidaceae > Nocardioides > Nocardioides humi. The sequence continues at coordinate 1,904 of NZ_CP041146.1, forward strand.
GGGGTCCGGCCAGTCGAGGTAGAGGCCCTCGACGTCGGTGAGGACGAGGAGCTTCTCGGCACCGAGCGCGGCTGCCAGCGCGGCCGCGGCGGAGTCGGCGTTGACGTTGTGGACGACACCGTCGATGTCGGGCGCGACGCTGGACACGACCGGGATCCGGCCCGCCTCGATCAGGTCGAGGACCGCCTCCGGCCGCACCTGGGCGACCTCGCCGACCAGGCCGAGGTCGACCTCCTCGCCGTCGACGACGGTGCCGGTCTGCTCGGCGGTGAACAGGCCCGCGTCCTCGCCGGACAGGCCGACGGCGAGCGGGCCGTGCTCGTTGATCAGCCCGACCAGCTCGCGCTGGACCTGGCCGACCAGCACCATCCGCACGACGTCCATCGCCTCGGGCGTGGTGACTCGCAGGCCGCCGCGGAACTCCGACTCGATGCCGAGCCGGTCGAGCATCTGCGAGATCTGCGGGCCGCCGCCGTGGACGACGACCGGGCGGAAGCCGGCGAAGCGCAGGAAGGCGATGTCCTCGGCGAACGCGCGCTTGAGGTTCTCGTCGGTCATGGCGTTGCCGCCGTACTTAATGACGACGACCTTGCCGTGGTAGGCCTTCAGCCAGGGCAGCGCCCCGGCCAGCGTGGCCGCCTTGTGGGGGTCGGGCTTGCCGGGCTCGTGCATCTCGGTCTCGATCTGGGTCATGAGCTGTAGGCGCTGTTCTCGTGGACGTAGGCGTGGGTGAGGTCGTTGGTCCAGACCGTCGCCTCGGCGTCGCCGGACTTCAGGTCGATGGTGACGGTGACCTCGCGGTCGGAGAGGTCGACGAGCGACGGGTCCTCGGCGGGTGTGCTCTCGCGGCAGACCCACACCCCGTTCATCGCGACGTCGAGGTCCGCCGGGTCGAAGGCGGCGCTCGTCGTGCCGACGGAGGCGAGGACCCGCCCCCAGTTGGGGTCCTTGCCGAAGACGGCGGCCTTGAACAGGTTGCTCCGGGCGACGCTGCGCCCGACCTCGACGGCGTCGTCCTCGGTGGCGGCGTTGACGGTGGTGATCGCGATCTCGTGGTCGGCGCCCTCGGCGTCGGCGAGCAGCTGGAGGGCCAGCGACCGGCAGGCCTCGGTGAGCGCGGCGGTGAAGTCCGCGAGGCTCGGGGTGACGCCGGAGGCACCGCTCGCCATCAGGGTGACCGTGTCGTTGGTCGACTGGCAGCCGTCGGAGTCGAGCCGGTCGAAGGAGACCCGGGTGGCGGCGCGGAGCGCGGTGTCGAGGTCGGCGGCGGGTACGACGGCATCGGTCGTGATGACGACGAGCATCGTGGCGAGGGCCGGTGCGAGCATCCCGGCGCCCTTGGCCATCCCGCCGATCGACCAGGCGCCGCCGGCGCCCTCGACGACGACCTGCTTGCTCACCGTGTCGGTGGTCATGATCGCCTGGGCCGCGGCGTCGCCGCCGTCGGCGGCGAGCTGCGCGTGCACGGTGCGGACGCCGGCGAGCAGCGTCTGCCGGTCGTTGACGAGGCCGATCAGGCCGGTGGAGCAGACGACGACGTCGCCGGAGCCGATGTCGAGGACCTTGCCGACCTCCTCGGCCACCTGGTGGGTGGTCTGGAAGCCCTCGGGGCCGGTGTAGCAGTTGGCACCGCCGGAGTTGAGGACGACGGCGCGCACCACGCCGTCCTTGACGACCTGCTCGCTCCAGAGCACGGGGTTGGCCTTGCAGCGGTTGCCGGTGAAGACCGAGGCGGAGTCGAAGGTGGGTCCGGTGTTGACGACGAGGGCGAGGTCCGGCTTGCCGCTGGACTTCAGGCCGATGGCGGCGCCGGCGGCGACGAAGCCGGCGGGATGGGTGACGCTCATTCTCTTGGGTCCTTCGTGGTGGTCAGGCGGGGACGGCGGGGGCGACGGTGTGGCCCGATCGTCGCCACGCCTCCTCCGCCCGGTCGGCCATCGCCGTCGGGACCAGGATCCAGTCGGTGTCGTAGGTCGAGAGGGTGAAGACGGGGATCTCCGCCTCGGCCAGGGGCGTCAGCAGGCCGACCAGGATGCCGACCGCGGTGAGGTCGAGCTCGCCGTCGACGCAGAACGCGGTCAGCGGCTTCTGGTGCCGCGCCTTCTTCGGGACGCTCCGGCCGGCGCACACCAGCGAGGTCTCGGTGGCCGTGGCGGTGATCGAGAAGACCGAGGAGGACTCGGCCCACTCCGGGATCTCCGCGCCGGGGGCCAGCCGGACGACGGCCAGGGTCTCGGGGTAGCGGGAGAGGGACAGCTCGCTCACGGGGCCAGTCCTACCGTCGTCAGGCCGGCGGTCTCGTCGAGACCGAGGGCGAGGTTCATGCACTGCACGGCGGCTCCGGCGGTGCCCTTGGCGAGGTTGTCGACCGCGCCGACCGCGACCAGCCGGCCCGCGGTCTCGTCGACGGTCACCTGGAGGTGGACGGCGTTCGAGCCGAGCACCGCCTGGGTCTGGGGCCACTGGCCCGCGGGCAGGACGTGGACGAACGGCTCGTCGGCGTACGCCTTGGCGTAGACGGCGTGCGCCTCCTCGGCGCTCACGGGCTCGGCGAGCGGCGCCGAGCAGGTGGCGAGGATGCCGCGCGGCATCGGCACCAGGAGCGGGGTGAAGCTGACCTTGACGCTGTCGGCGCCGCCGGGCGCCAGCCGAGCGAGGTTCTGGGTGATCTCGGGCGTGTGCCGGTGGACTCCCCCGACACCGTAGGCGCTGGTGTTGCCCATGACCTCGCTGCCGAGGAGGTGCGGCTTGGCGGCCTTGCCGGCGCCGCTCGTGCCGGAGGCGGCGACGACCACCACGTCGGGGACGACCAGCCCGGCGGCCACCGCGGGCGCGAGGGTGAGCGAGGAGACGGTCGGATAGCACCCGGGTACGGCGATCCGCCGGGCGCCGCGCAGGCGGTCGCGGTTGCCGGGGAGCTCGGGGAGGCCGTAGGGCCAGGTGCCGGCGTGGGCACTGCCGTAGAACCGCTCCCAGGCGGCCGCGTCCTCGAGCCGGAAGTCGGCGCCGCAGTCGATGACGACGACCCGGTCGTCGCGGGCGGAGAGCTCCTCGGCGAGCGCGCCGGACTGGCCGTGCGGGAGGCCGAGGAAGACGACGTCGTGACCGGCGAGCACCTCGGCCGTGGTGGGCTCGAGGACCCGGTCGGCGAGCGGGACCAGGTGGGGCTGCAGCGCGCCGAGGCGCTCCCCCGCGTTACTGCCCGCGGTGACCGCACCGATCTCGACGCCCGGGTGGCCCAGCAGCAGCCGCAGCACCTCGCCCCCGGCGTACCCACTGGCGCCGGCGACGGCGGCCCTCACCTTGCTCATGTGCATGAACATACAGGGTACTGCATGAAACCGCTAAGCCGGGGTCCGTGAAACCGGCGGCGCGAGCGCTGAAACCGAAGTGAAAGCGGCCGGCGGCAGGCTCGCCGCCATGAACGACATCCTCCACCCTCCCGCCGTGGAACGCGAGCTCGCGGTCGACGCCGTCGGCCTGGTGAAGGCCTTCGGCGCCTTCCGGGCCGTCGACGGCATCGACCTGCAGGTCCGCCGCGGCGAGGTCTTCGGCGTGCTGGGACCCAACGGCGCCGGCAAGACCACCACCCTGTCCATGCTCGCGACCCTGCTGCCCATCGACGGCGGCCGGGCCTCGATCTTCGGCGTCGACGTCGTCGCCCACCCGCACCGGGTGCGGCAGCTGGTCGGCGTCACCGGCCAGTACGCCTCGGTCGACGAGAACCTGACCGCCACCGAGAACCTCATCCTCTTCGGCCGGCTGCTCGGTCAGCGCACCCCGCAGGCGCGTCGTACGGCGGCCGACCTGCTCGAGCGCTTCGGCCTCGCCGACGCCGCGGACCGGCAGATCCAGAAGTTCTCCGGCGGCATGCGCCGGCGCCTGGACCTGGCCGCGTCGCTGATCGCCCAGCCGCCGCTGATCTTCCTCGACGAGCCGACCACCGGCCTGGACCCGCGCACCCGCGGCCAGATGTGGGACACCATCCGCGAGCTGGTCGCCCAGGGCTCGACGATCCTGCTCACCACGCAGTACCTCGACGAGGCCGACCAGCTCGCCGACCGGATCGCGGTCATCGACCAGGGCCGCAAGGTCGCCGAGGGCACGCCGGAGCAGCTCAAGACCAGCGTCGGCAGCTCCACGCTGCACATCCGGCTCGAGGACCGCGCCGCGGGCGCCCGCGCCGCGGCCATCGTCGAGCAGGTGCTCGGCGAGCCGCCGGTGCTCACCCCGGAGGCGGGCGGTCTCAACGTCGCCCTGACCGACGCCAACCGCGCGGCCGACGTCCTCATCGCGCTCCGGCAGGCCGACCTGTCCATCAGCACCGCCGCGGTGCAGCAGCCCACGCTCGACGAGGTGTTCCTGGCGCTGACCGGACACCACACCGACGACCACGACCAGACCGAGGAGGTCGCATGACCACCCAGACGCTTCTGCCCGACGCGCCGGCCGCTGCGGTCGACGGCCCGCTCGCCGACCGGCCGAGCCTGCAGGAGACGCTCGCCCAGACCCTCGCGATGGCGTGGCGGTCGGTGAAGAAGATGCGCCGCAATCCCGAGCAGTTCTTCGACGTGACCCTGCAGCCGCTGCTGTTCACCGCGATGTTCACCTACATCTTCGGCGGTGCCATCTCCGGCAGCGTCGCGAGCTACATGCCGATCATCATCCCCGGCATCCTCGCCCAGACCGCGATCACCACCTGCATGGCGATGGGGACCCAGCTGCGCGAAGACATGGACAAGGGCGTCTTCGACCGGTTCAAGTCCCTGCCGATCGCGCGGATCGCGCCGCTCGCCGGCCCGGCGCTGGCGGACGTCATCCGCTACGTGATCGCCTCGACGCTGACGATCGTGGTGGGGCTGGCGATGGGATACCGGCCCGGCGGCGGCGTCACCGGGACCGTCGCCGGCTGGGCGCTGACCATCGTGGCGGCCTGGTCGCTGGCATGGATCTTCACCTGGTTCGGGACCATCATGCGGACCGCCCAGGCGGTCCAGGGGATCTCGATGCTCATCATGTTCCCGCTGTCGTTCCTCTCCAACGCGTTCGTCCCCGAGGACACCCTGCCCGGCTGGCTGCAGGCGTTCGTGAAGATCAACCCGGTCTCCCACGTGGTCACCGCGGTCCGGGACCTGATGAACCACGGCACGTTCACCGCCGAGGTGGGCTGGGCGCTGCTCGGCTGCGCCGCGGTGGTCGCGATCTTCGCGCCGCTCGCTGTGCGGTCCTACTCGCGGAAGATGTGAGCCGTCGCCGATCAGTGGGGACACTAGCCGGCGAAGAGCCGCACCACGACGTCGCGGGCCTCGTCCATGAGGGCGGGCCCGCGGCGCTCGTCGTACTCGGCGTCGATCCGGGCCAGCCCGCCGGGCAGCCGCTCCTCGGCGAGGGCGACCGCCCGCTCCCAGGACAGGGTCGGGACGAAGCGGGGGTAGGCGCACCGGTCCGCGAGCACGAGCAGGCGGACGGCGTCGGCGGCGGGCAGGGCCGCGAAGCGCAGGCCCCAGCTGCCGAGGGCGAACAGCAGCAGCCCGACGACGGGTACGTCGACGAACCGCCGGTCGCGCTGGACCACCCGGGGCGCGACGCCGGCCAGCCAGCGGTGGAGGCCGGCGCCCTCGTCCTGCCGGTCGTGGACGGCGTGGGCGACCACGGCCACCGTGGTGCCGTAGATGGTCCACGGCGCGATGTCGGCGTCGGCGCCCATCCCCGGGAACCGGACGGCGCTCATCGCCGCGGCCGCGTCGCGGGCGAGCCGGCAGCCCTCCTCGACGTCGCCGCGGGCGAGCGCGATCTCCGCGCGGGTGACCAGGACGGTGCCGCGCGCGCTGAAGGCGCCGCCGGTGGCGACCTCGGCCAGGGACTCGACCTCGTCGAGCGCGCGCTCGGCGGCGTCCGGGTCGCCACGCTCGACCAGGGCGATCGCGCCGGTCGCCATCGCCTGGAGCGCGTCCTCGCGGGCACCGAGCCGGAGCAGGACCGGCACCGCGGCGCGGGCGTGGGGCTCGGCCCGGGCGATCTCGCCGGCCTGGCTGTAGAGACCGGCGAGCTGGGTGTGCAGCACGGCGCGGCTCCACGGGCCCGACTCGTCGGTCGTGACGGAGAGGGCCTCCTCGGCCGCGGCGATGGCGGTGGGGACGTCGCCGGCGTTCTCCCGCTCGTGGCTGCGCCACTGCAGCGCGATCTCCCGCACGATCGGGTCGTCGGACTCCAGCAGGTCGTCGGTCGGGGACAGGAACGGGTTGTCGTCGGACGCGCCGAGGACCACCGTCGCCGACGCCGCGATCCGCGGGCTCGTCGTACCGGGGCCCAGGACGGCGAGCCGGGCCTGCAGGTCGGCGACCACGTCGAGCTGGGCGATCCAGGAGTTGACCAGGGTCAGGCACAGCGCGGCCCGGGTCTGGTCGTCGCGCTCGGGCGACGGCGTGGCGGCGGCGAGCGCCTCGGCCAGCGGCTCGGCCAGCATGATGACCCGGGCGTGCTCGCCGCGGACGCTCCAGAAGGAGCCGAGGGCGGCCAGCAGGGAGACGACCGCGTCGACGTCGGCCGTGGCGAGCGCCTTGCGCAGCGCGTCGGCGAGGTTGTTCTCCTCGGCCGCGATCGCATCGATCGTGGCGACCTGCTCGGCCGAGAAGATCCGCGGGCCCAGGGCGTCGGTGAGCCCGACCGCCCAGGCCCGGTGCTCGGCCTGCGCCGCGGCATCCTCCCCCGCGTCGACCAGCTGCATCCGGCCGAACTCGCGCACGGTCTCCAGCATCCGGTAGCGCGCCGGCGACCCGGTGCCGGCGTCGAGCACGGCGAGCAGGGACTGCGCGACCAGCTCCTCGACCGAGACCAGCGCGTCGGCGCCCAGCACGGCCTCGGCGCCGGGCAGGGTGAAGCCGTCGTGGAACACCGACAGCCGCCGCAGGGCGCGGCGGTCGCGTCCGCCGAGGAGGTTCCAGGACCAGTCGATGACGGCCAGCAGGGTCTGGTGGCGGTCGGGCGCGCTGCGGTCGCCGCCGCGCAGCAGCGCGAACCGGTTCTCGAGCCGGACCGCGATGTCCTCGGCCGACATGGCGCGCACCTTCACCGCCGCCAGCTCGATCGCCAGGGGCAGGCCGTCGAGCCGCTCCACGATCTCGCGGACCGCCGCCTCCGGGAGCGCGACGCCCGGGCGGGCGGCCAGCGCCCGCTGCCGGAACAGGTCGGCCGCGTCGGCGGGCCCGAGCCGGCTGAGCTCGAAGACGTGCTCGGCGGCGATGGAGAGCGGCGCTCGGGTCGTGGTGAGCACCCGGAGCGTCGGGGTCACCGCGACCAGGAAGGCCACCAGGTCCGCGACCGCCTCGACGAGGTGCTCGCAGTTGTCGAGCACCAGCAGGGTCGGGGCCTGGTCGAGCTGCTGGGCGATGCGCGAGCGCACGTCCCGGCGCTGCGCGGGGGTGAGCACGCCCCGGCCGGTGACGGAGTCGCGGACGCCGAGCACCGAGCCGACCTCGCCGACCAGGTCGTCGGGATCGACGACGCCGACGAGCTCGACCACGTGGACCACCGGCTGCTCGGCCTCGGCCGCGACGAGCTGGGCCAGCCGGGTCTTGCCGAGGCCGCCCGGGCCGAGGATGGAGACGACCCGGTGGGAGCGGACCAGCGCCCGCAGCTGCTCCAGGTCGTCGTCGCGGCCGACGAGGCTGCTCGCGTAGTGGCTGAGCCCCGAGCGGACCGGCCGGTCGCGCAGGAGCAGCTCGTGGTGCAGCGCCTGCAGCTCCGGGGCCGGGTCCACGCCGAGCCGGTCGGCCAGCCGCGCCCGGTGCTCCTCGTAGCGGGTCAGCGCGGCGGGCACCCCGCGCACGGCCGCCTCGCTGCGCAGGAGGGCGGCGAGCGCGAGGTCGTCGCCGTCGTACCCGGCGGCCTCGAGCAGTGGCAGCGCCTCGTCGTGCCTGCCGAGCGCGGCCAGGATCCGGCCGGCGAGCACGGGGTGGTCGTCGAGCTGCGGGAGGTACGCCGCCGCCTCGCTCCACGCGCCGGCGGCGACCGCGCGGCGCGCGGCCTCCACAGCCTGGTCGCTGGCCCACACGTCGACGTCGCCGGTGTCGAGCGCGAGCCGGTAGCCGTGTCCGGCGCGCTCGACGACGCCGGGTGCGGTGGCGGCCCGGGCGCGGGAGACGACGACCTGCAGCGCCTTGGTCGGGCTCGCCGGCGGCTCGTCGCCCCAGATCGCCTCGATCAGGGACTCCTCGCCGACCGTCTTGCCGCGGGCCGCGGCCAGCGCCGCGAGCAGGGTGCGCGTCCGCTCTCCCGGGACGGGCGAGCCGTCCCAGGTGATCTCGTCCGCCAGCCGCAGCCGCGGGCCGGCCGTCAGCGTTGCACCGCTCCTGTCAGCTCCGCGGCGCGGGCCACGGCGGCGTCGCGCGCGGCGCCGGTCTCGGCCTCGGTGAGGGTGCGGTCGGGGGCCCGGAACCGCAGCGCGAAGGCGAGCGACTTGCGCCCCTCGCCGGTCTGCTCGCCGGTGTAGACGTCGAACAGCCGGATCGACTCCAGCAGCTCGCCGGCGCCCTCGCGCAGGGCGGCCTCGACCGCCGCGACGGTGACGGCGTCGTCGACGACGAGCGCGACGTCCTCCTTGGCGATCGGCATCGTCGAGAAGGCGGGGCCGGGGGTGACCTCGGTGGCCGCGGCCATCAGCGCGTCGAGGTCCAGCTCGACGGCGGCGCTGCGGGCCGGCAGGCCGTAGGCCGTGCAGACGCTCGGGTGCAGCTCGCCGGCGTGGCCGAGCTCGACGCCGGCGATGCTGACCAGCGCGCAGCGGCCGGGGTGCCACGGCATCCGCCCGGCCGAGGCGACCTCGACGGTGACGCCGAGGTCGGCGGCGAGACGGCGGACGACGGCCAGCGCGTCGGTCCAGCCGGCCTCGGTCCCGGCGCCCCACCAGCCGGCGCGACGGCGCTCCCCGGCGAGCACGACGGCGAGGTGCTGCGGCTGCACGGGCAGGGCCTCGAACAGCTTCTCCAGCTCCGCCTCGGAGGGCCGGGCGTGGACGCCGTAGATCGGCGCCGGGCCGTTGTCGGCGGGGAAGGCGACGGTGCCGGTCTCGAACAGGGCGACGCCGGGGGCGCCGCGACCGACATTGCGGGAGGCGGCGTCGAGCAGGCCCGGCAGCAGGGTCGTGGTGTAGGCGGGCTCCTCGCTCGAGAGCGGGTTGGCCAGGCCGACCGTGGTCCGCAGCGGGTCGTCGGCGGGCAGGCCCAGCTTGTCGAAGGTGGCCTCGCCGACGAACGGGAAGCTGACCACCTCGACCAGACCGGCGCCGGCCAGGGTCCGGCCGATCCGGCGGCGCAGCCGCTGGGTCCGGGTCAGGCCACGGCCGGTGGCCCGGCGCGGGAGCACGCTCGGCACCTGGTCGTAGCCGACGATCCGGACGACCTCCTCGACCAGGTCGTAGGGGTCGTCGATGTCGGGGCGCCAGGTCGGCGGGACGACCTCGATCGTGTCGGCGTCCTGCTCGGTGACGCTCGCGCCGATCGCCCGGAGGCTCTCGACGGTGGTCATGGCGGTGATGTCGATGCCGCTGAGCCGCGCCGGCAGGTCGGTCGCGATGGTGACCGCGGGCCGCTCGGGAGCGGTGCCGACGAGGGTGAAGCCGGGCTCGGCGGTCGCGCCGCCGTGCGCGACCAGGAGCTCGACGACGCGGTCGGCCGCCACGCCGGGCAGGAGCGGGTCGACGCCGCGCTCGTTGCGCTTGCCGGCCTCGGAGGTCAGCTTGTGGCGCTTGCCGGTGCGGAACATGGAGACCGGGTCCCAGTGCGCCGCCTCGACGAGGATCCGGGTGGTGGTCTCCGACATCTCGGTGGTCGCGCCGCCCATCACGCCGGCGAGGCCGATCGGGCCGGAGTCGTCGGTGATGACGAGGTCCTCGGGGCTGAGCTCGCGGACGGCGTCGTCGAGGGTGGTGAGCCGCTCGCCCTCCCGGGCCCGGCGGACGCCGAGGGCGCCGGCGACCTTGTCGGCGTCGTACCCGTGGATGGGCTGGCCGAGCTCGAGCATGACGTAGTTGGTGACGTCGACGGCCAGCGAGATCGAGCGCATGCCGGCCTGCTCGACGCGGCGCTTGACGAAGTCGGGCGTCGGGGCGGCCGGGTCGAAGCCGCTGACCAGGCGAGCGGCGAAGACCGGGCAGCCGACCGGGTCGTCGACGACGACCTCCCAGGCCTTGCCGTCGGCCTCGGGGAGCTCGCGCTCGGCCGGGTCGGCGAAGGGGACGTCGCTGTACCCCATTTGTCGGAGGGCGAGCGCGGCCTCGCGGGCGATGCCGCGCAGCGAGAGGGCGTAGGCGCGGTCGGGGTTGATCTCGAACTCGATGACCTCCTCGTCGAGGCCGAGCAGGCCGAAGACGTCGTCGCCCGGCTCGCCCGCGTCGGCGGGGAGCACGATGATGCCGTCGTGGTCCTCGCCGATCCCGAGCTCGCGGGCCGAGCAGATCATGCCGGCCGAGACGTGGCCGTAGGTCTTGCGGGCGGAGATCTCGAAGTTCCCGGGCAGCACGCCGCCGGGCAGCACGACCACGACGAGATCGCCGGGACCGAAGTTGTGGGCGCCGCAGACGATCCCCTGCGGCTCACCCGTGCCGTTCGCGTCGCCGACGTCGACGGTGCACCAGTTGATGGTCTTGCCGTTCTTCTGCGGCTCCTTGTCCTGGGTGAGGACGCGACCGACGACCAGGGGGCCCTGGATTCCGGCGCCGGCGGCGTGGATGCCCTCCAGCTTGAGCCCGAGGGCGGTCAGCCGGTCCGTCAGCACCTCGGTGGTGACCTCCGCGGGCAGGTCGACGAGCTCCCGGATCCAGGAGACAGGGGCCTTCACAGTTCACTCCCGAATGCCGTGGTGAAGCGCACGTCGCCCTCGAACAGGGTGCGCAGGTCCTCCAGGCCGTGCCGGAACATCAGGGTCCGGTCGATGCCCATGCCGAAGGCGAAGCCGGAGTAGCGCTCGGAGTCGACGCCGCAGGCGGCGAGCACGCGCGGGTTGACGATGCCGCAGCCGCCCCACTCGATCCAGCCCTCGCCGCGGCAGGTGCGACAGCTCTCCGGGGTCTCGTTGCGGCAGACGAAGCAGATCAGGTCCACCTCGGCGCTCGGCTCGGTGAACGGGAAGTACGACGGCCGGAACCGGGTGGTGATGCCCTCGCCGAACATCTGGCTCGCGAAGTGGTCGAGGGTGCCCTTGAGGTGGGCCATGGAGATGCCCTCGTCGATGGCCAGTCCCTCGACCTGGTGGAACATCGGCGAGTGGGTGGCGTCGTACTCGTCGGTGCGGAACACCCGGCCCGGGCAGACCACGTAGATCGGCGGGGTGCGCGTCAGCATGGTGCGCGCCTGCACGGGGCTGGTGTGGGTGCGCAGCACGACGTGGTTCTCGGCCGGCTCGGTCCAGAAGGTGTCCTGCATGGTCCGGGCCGGGTGGTCCGGACCGAGGTTGAGGGCGTCGAAGTTGAGCCACTCGGCCTCGATCACGGGGCCCTCCGCGACCTCCCAGCCCATCGCGACGAAGATGTCGGCGATCAGCTCCGCACCGGTGGTCAGCGGGTGCCGGCCGCCGAGCGGGACCTCGTCGGTCGGCAGCGTGACGTCCACGGCCTCCTCGACCAGGATCCGCGCCTCGTGCTCGGCCTCGAGCACCGCCTGGCGGGCGGCGAGCGCCTGGTTGACGGCCCCGCGGGCCTGGCCGACCCGCTGGCCGGCCTCCTTGCGGGCCTGGGGCGGCAGCGCGCCGATCTCCCGGTTGGCGAGGGCCAGCGGCGAGCGGTCGCCGGCGTGCTCGGTGCGCGCCGCCTTGAGCTGCTCGAGGTCGGTGGCGGCGGCGATCGCGGCGAGTGCGGCGTCGCGCGCGGCCTCCACCTCGGCAGGGCTCACGGCGGCGACCTCCACGGGGTCGTAGTCAGTGTTCGGGCCAGACATCGTGGGCAAGTCTAGGAACCGGGAGCACGGTCCGGCGAACCGGTATTCGCCCGTGGACCGAGCAGGCCCTCTCAGTCCGGGAACCTCAGTCCGGGAACCGGTCGGCGATCGCGGTGAGCCGGGCGACGTACGCCGGCCAGTCGAAGCCGTCGGGCAGGTTGGTGGCGTCGGGGCGCAGGCCGGCGGCTCCGTCGGCCAGCTCCCGGAGGACGTCGACCTGGCCGGCGTGGCGGTGCAGGTCGGTCATCACGTGCACGGCGATCCGGTGCAGGGTGGTCGTCGCCCGGTCCTCCGGCCACCACGGGACCCGGCCCACGGTGTCGAGCGGGAGCTCGTCGAGGGCGGCGTCGGCGAAGGCGCCGACCCGCTCGTAGAAGGCGAGGAGCTCGGCCGCCGGCAGGTCGGCGGGCACGGTCCAGTCGGCCTGGGGGTCGGTGTCGTAGGCCTCCAGCGGGATCACCGCCGGGTGGTCGGGCTCGGGCCAGGACCGCCCGAAGGTCGGCCCGAAGTAGCCGATCTCGACGTTGGCGCAGTGCAGCACGGTGCCGAGCAGGCTGGTCCCGGTCGGGGTGCGGGGAAGCCGGAGGTCGCGCTCCCCGAGGCCGTCGAGCTTCCAGAGCAGGGCCTCGCGGGCCCGCACCAGGTAGCGGCGGAGCACGTCGGCCGGCGGGTCGAGTTCGGTCATGGCGCCATCGTGCCCTCGGCGGGCGCGCTCGGCCAGGTGGTGACGACCCGGGCGCCGCCGCCGGGGCGGTCGTCGACGACGATGCTGCCGCCGTGGGCGCGGACCAGGCCGCGGACGATGTAGAGGCCCAGCCCGGAGCCGCCGCCTGTGCCCTCGGTCCAGAACTTCGTGAAGATCCGCTGCCGCAGCTCCGGGGCGATGCCGTCGCCCTCGTCGGTCACGGTGACGGCGACCTGGTCGGCGTCCTCGCCCCACCTGCCCACGCGCACCCGCACGGTGCCGCTGCCGTGGCGTACGGCGTTCTCGACGACATTGGTGAGGACCTGCATCACCTTGTCCGGGTCGGCGTCCACGAGCGGGAGGTCCGGCTCGACCTCGAGCTCGATCGGCGTGGACGTCACGACGGTCATGGAGCGGTGGACCTGCTCGGCCTTGCTGCCCAGGTCGGTGGGCCGGCGGTGCAGCTGCAGCCGGCCGGTGTCGATCCGGGCGACGTCGAGGAGCTCGGTGATCAGCCGGCTGAGCCGCTCGGCGTCGGCGCTCGCGGTGGTGAGCATCAGCCGCTTCTGCTCGTCGGTGAGCTTGTCCCAGCGGTTGAGGAGGGCCTGCACGAAGCCCTTGACGCCGGTCAGCGGCGAGCGCAGCTCGTGGGCGAGGGTGGCGACGAGGTCCGAGCGGTCGCGGTCGAGCCGGGCCCGGCCGCGGCCGGAGCGGAGGTCGACGGCGACGGCGGTGACCGGGCCGGTGCGCACGGCGCGGTGCAGCCGGGCGGTGACCAGCACCTCGGTGCCGTCGGGCAGCAGCCATGTCTGCTCGGGAACGCCGGTGCGCGTGGACAGGCCGTCGTACGGCGTGTTGGCGTCGCACCAGCTGCGGGCGTCGTGGTCGGTCAGCGCGAGCACGTCGGTGAGGGGGTGACCGGCCGCGGTCGCCGGGGAGACCCCGAGCATGGCCGCGGCGACGGTGTTGACGGCACTCACCCGGCCCGCGGCGTCGGCGACGACGACGCCGTCGGGCAGGAGGTCGAGGGGGTCGCTCACCCGCTCATCATGGCGCGGGCGCTGGCGTAGAGGCACACCGCGGCGGCCGTGGCGAGGTTGAGCGACTCGGCGACGCCGAGGATCGGGATCCGGACCCGGTGGTCGGCGAGCGCGGCCAGCTCGGCCGGCAGGCCCCAGGCCTCGTTGCCGAACAGCCAGGCCGTCGGCCGGGCGAGCAGCTCGTCGGCCGCGAACAGGTCGACCTCGCCCCCGCCGTCGGCGGCGAGCACGGTGAGGCCCGCCTCCCGCGCCGCGCGGACGGCGGCCGCCGGGTCCCGCTCGAGCAGGACCGGGAGGTGGAACAGGCTGCCCACGGTGGCCCGGACCGTCTTGGGGTTGTAGGGGTCGACGGAGTCGCCCGCCAGCAGGACCGCGCCGGCGCCGGCGGCGTCGCTGGTGCGGATGACGGTGCCGGCGTTGCCCGGGTCGCGCACGTCGGCGCAGATCGAGAGGAGCCGTAGCGCGGGCGGCAGCTCCCCCTCCAGGAACCGGCACACGGCCACGAGGCCGGCCGGGTGGACGCTGTCGCTCAGGCCGCTCATCGCGCGGTCGTCGACCAGCGTCACGGGCGTGGCACCGAGCAGGCCGGCGTACTCCTCCGCGGCGACCGGCGTGGCGAACACCTCCGCGACGCAGCCGGGCACCGACAGCGCGCCCTCGACGGCCTTCGGGCCGTCGGCAAGGAAGAGCCGCCGCTCGGTTCGCACCGAGCGGCGGCTCAACTTGCGTGCTTCCTTCACACGGGCGTTGCCCGCGGTCAGGGGACGGTCATGCGGGTCAGGCGGAGACCTTGGGCGCGTTGACGTCCTCGGGCAGCGCGGCCTTGGCCTGCGCCACGATCGCGGAGAACGCGGCCGGGTCGTTGACCGCGAGGTCGGCGAGGATCTTGCGGTCGACCTCGATGCCGGCCAGGTTGAGGCCCTGGATGAACCGGTTGTAGGTCAGGCCCTCGGCGCGGGCGGCCGCGTTGATGCGCTGGATCCACAGGCGGCGGAAGTTGCCCTTGTTCTTGCGCCGGTCGTTGTAGCTGTAGACCAACGAGTGGGTGACCTGCTCCTTGGCCTTGCGGTACAGCCGCGACCGCTGGCCGCGGTAGCCGCTCGCCCGGTCCAGGGTGGTACGACGCTTCTTCGCCGCGTTCACTGCGCGCTTGACGCGTGCCATCTTCTTACTCCTTGCTGCTTCGGTTCAGGGGCGGACGACAGCCGGTCAGCGACCGAGCATCTTCTTCGCGCGCGGGACGTCGTTCTTGGCGACCTCGACCGTGCCGGTCAGGCGACGGGTGACCTTGGAGGCCTTCTTCTCGAGGTTGTGGCGCTTGCCGGCCTTCTCGCGGAGGATCTTGCCGCTGCCGGTCACCTTGAACCGCTTGCTGGCGCCGGAGTGCGTCTTGTTCTTGGGCATCTGTGTGTCCGCTCTGTCTCTACTTCGTGCTTACAGGTCGATGTCGGGGTCGAGCGCCTCGTTGGCGCGCTTGGCCTTCCTGGTGGTCGCGGGCTGGACCGAGGTCCGCTCCGCGCGCTCCTCCGCCTGCTCGGCGGCCCGCTCGGCGGCGGCCTCCTGCTTGGCGGCCTTCACCTCGGCCTTGGCCTCGGCCTTCTTCTTGTGCGGCCCGATGACCATGGTCATGTTGCGGCCGTCCTGCTTGGGGTTGGACTCCACGAAGCCCAGCTCCTGCACGTCCTCGGCCAGCTTCTGCAGCAGCCGGTAGCCCAGCTCGGGGCGGTGCTGCTCGCGGCCGCGGAACATGATCGTGATCTTGACCTTGTCGCCGGCCTTGAGGAAGCGAACGACGTGACCCTTCTTGGTCTCGTAGTCGTGCGCGTCGATCTTGGGCCGGAGCTTCATCTCCTTGATGATGACGTTGGTCTGGTTCCGTCGCGCCTCACGGGCCTTCTGGGCGTTCTCGTACTTGAACTTCCCGTAGTCCATGAGCTTGCAGACGGGGGGCTTGCCCATCGGCGCGATCTCCACCAGGTCCAGGTCGGCCTCCTGCGCGAGCTTGAGTGCCTGGTCGGTGGGGACGATGCCGACGGTCTCTCCGTTGGGTCCCACGAGCCGGACCTCGGGAACCCGGATCCGCTCGTTGATGCGCAGCTCGGTGCTGATGTGTCCTCCAAATTCGTTCGGCCGGGAGTCCCTTCGGCCTCGGAAATGAGAAGAGGCTCCCGCTTGTCCAAGCGGAAGCCAGTCACGAGCCGCCTCGATCGTGGATCGACACGGCTCTCCATGGACCGGACCCGACGACCTGGCGGCCGCTGCGGGTGGGAGACGATGGTGCCGGTCCCCGCTTGTGGATCTGTCATGCAGGCATGACGGATCGGTCAACGCTCGATGCTAACCCGTTTGTTCCGGGCGGACCTAATCGGGATCGCCGGGAGGGTTCCCGGCCGCTCCCAGCCAGCCCCAGCCCCCGTCCTCGAGCCGCACCGGCCGCCAGCCGGCGGCGACCCGGTGCAGGTCGTCGTCGGCGAGCACGAAGGGGTGCGGCCCGGCGACGTCCACGACGAGGGCGTGGGCGCCCTCCTGGACGGCGGTCGCCGCGGCCAGGTGGGCGGCGACGGGGACCGGCCGGGCCTGCGGGTCCCAGGCCGCCAGCGCGGCGAGATCGGTGAACGCCAGCAGCGCGAGCCGGCCGTCGGCGCCGGTGAGCAGCACGGCGGCCATGTCGCTGGACTTGTCGCGGGCCAGCCCGTCGGCGCCGACCTCCGCCTCGCCGAGGATCGCCACCACCGGCACCAGCAGGCGGGCGGGGACGAGGGCGGCGAGCACGTCGGGGTACGCCGCGGCGCCCGTGTCGTGCGCGGCGAGCGCCGCGGCCAGGGCGGGGTCGGCGGCGCCGGCGTCGGCGACGTACTCCGAGCCCTGGAGGCGGCGGGCGTCGGGACGCTCGTTCGGCGATGCGGTCACGGACGGATCATCCCACCCGTGGAACGATGAGGAGGTGCAGCACCAGTCGTTCGTCGCGCGCAACCGGCTCGCCGCGCGCCTCCGCGAGGCCGTCGCGGCCTGGCCCGATCCCCTGTCCACCCCGGTCTTCGTCGTCGACCTCGACGCCTTCGACGCCAACGCCGCCGACCTGGCCCGTCGAGCCGCCGGGACGCCGATCCGGGTCGCGTCGAAGTCCGTGCGGATCCCGTCGCTCGTCGGCCGGGCGCTGGCCGCCGACGGCTTCGCCGGGGTGCTGGCCTACACGCTCGCCGAGGCGCTGTGGCTGGTCGAGCACGACGTGTGCGACGACATCGTGGTCGCCTACCCGAGCGTGGACCGGGCGGCGCTCGCCGCGCTGGTCGCCTCGCCGCGGGCCGCGTCGCGGGTGACGATCATGGTCGACGACCCCGCCCACCTCGACCTCGTCGACAGCCTGCGGGCGTCGACCGCCGTGCCGGTGCGGGTGGCGCTCGACGTCGACGCCGGCCTGCGCTGGGGCGGGCAGGCGGTCGGGCCCAAGCGCTCCCCCCTGTACGACGTCGGTGCGGTCACCGCCCTCGCGCGCACCGTCGTCGACCGGCCGGGGTTCCACCTGGCCGGCGTGATGACCTACGAGGGCCAGGTCGCCGGCGTACCGGACTCCGTGCCGAGCCGGCGGGCGAGGTCGGCGGTCGTCCGCAAGCTCAAGCAGCTCTCGGTCGCGCAGCTCGCGGTCCGTCGTACCGCCATCGGCGAGGCGCTGGACGCCCTGAAGGGGTACGGCGACTTCGCCGGGCTGGAGTTCTGGAACGCCGGCGGCTCGGGGTCGATCGAGTCCTCGGCCGCGGACCCCGTCGTCACCGAGGTGACCGCGGGCTCGGGGCTGCTGGCGCCGACCCTGTTCGACCACTACCAGGTCTTCTCCCCCACGCCGGCCGCGTTCTTCGGGCTGCCGGTGACCCGCCGCCCCTCAGCCGAGGTGGCCACCGTGCACGGCGGCGGGCTGATCGCGTCCGGCCCCGCCGGCGCGGACCGCGCCCCCACACCGTGGGCGCCCGCCGGGCTGCACCTCACCGGGCTCGAGGGCGCCGGGGAGGTGCAGACGCCGCTGGTGGGCACCAACGCCGGCCGGCTGGCGATCGGCGACCTGGTGTGGTTCCGGCACGCGAAGTCGGGCGAGCCGTTCGAGCACGGGCGCAGCGTCCTGCTCCTCCAGGGCGAGCGCTTCGTCGAGGAGGTCCCGACCTACCGTGGCCACGGTCTCGCCTTCTGAGGTCCTGGCCGCGGCGCTCTCCCGGCCACCGACGCTGGGCGGAGGCCGGCTGATCTGCGTCGACGGCCTGGCCGGCTCGGGCAAGACCACCCTGGCCCGGGCGCTGGGCGCGCTGGCGCCGGACGCCGTCGTCCTCGGCACCGACGAGATGCTGGAGGGCTGGCGCGGGCTGCCCGGCCTGGGCCGGTCGGTCGAGGCGCTGCTGCGGCCGCTGGCCGCCGGGCTGCCGGGACACTGGCGCCGCTGGGACTGGTACGCCGACGGCTGGGCCGAGACCCGGACGGTGCCGCCCGGCCCGCTGCTGGTCCTGGAGGGCGTCGGCAGCGCGGCCGCGGCGTACGACGACCTGGTGACGCTGCTGGTGTGGGTGGAGGCTCCCCGGGAGGTCCGGCTGGCGCGATGGCTGGCGCGCGACGGCGAGGACATGCGGCCGCACTGGGACGCCTGGCTGGCCGACGAGGAGGCGTTGCACGCGCAGGAGGACACCCGGGCGCGGGCGGACATCGTCATCCGCACCTGACAGGGTCGGGGCGCTCTAGTGTCCCGGACGCGAAATCCGTGCCATAAGTCGTGCTCCGAGTGCGTGCATCGCAAGGCGGCGTCGCGACGGCAGACCGGGCGTCTTTCGAGCGATGCCAACGCGGCGAGGTGCGTGCTCGGGGTGCGACTTATGGTGCGGATTTCAAGTTCGGGACACTAGCGCTGATGGGCGGCGACGACCGCGCGCAGCTCCCGGACGGCGGTGGCGGCGCGGGCGCCGTCGGAGCTGTGGATGCCGAGCAGTGAGATCCGGTCGTCCTCGCCCTGCTCGAGATGCGGCCAGGGGGCGCCCTGGGGCATCCGGACGGTGCCGACCTCGGACCAGGCCAGGCGGCGGGTGCGGTAGCCGTTGACGACGGTGAGGCCGTCCTCGCGGGCGATCACGCGGGAGCGGGCCAGGCCGTTGAGCAACGCCAGGCCGAGCAGGATGAAGAAGATCACGGTCGCCTTCTCCAGGTCGTTGACCGCGGCCTTCGTCTCCGGGTCGAACTGGATCCACAGCCACGCGAAGGCCCCGACGAGGACCGTCCCGAAGACGGCGGCGGCCATCCGGGGACCGAAGGGCCGCCAGGTGCGGGGCAGGGAGGGCACGACGGGCTCGCTGTCGGGGGCGGCCACGTCAGAGCCGGCAGGCGTGGATGTCGGTGGTGAGGATCGCACGGGCGCCCAGCGCGAACAGCTCGTCCATGACCCGTTGGGCGGTGGCCCGCTGCACCATCGAGCGGACCGCGACCCAGCCCTCCCGATGAAGCGGGCTGACGGTGGGGCTCTCGATGCCGGGGGTGAGCGCGATCGCCTTCTCGACCTTCTCGGCGCGGATGTCGTAGTCCATCATCACGTAGGCGCGGGCGACCAGGACGCCCTGCAGGCGGCGGGTGAAGACCTCGAGCGCGCTCTCGTCGGCGCCCTGGCGGGTGATCATCACCGCCTCGGACTCGAGGATGACGTCCCCGAACACCTCCAGGCCGGCGTTGCGCAGGGTGGAGCCGGTCTCGACGACGTCGGCGATCACGTCGGCCACGCCGAGCTGGATGCTCGTCTCGACCGCGCCGTCGAGGCGGACCACGGTCGCCTCGACGTCCTGCTCGGTGAGGAAGCGGCGCACCACGCCGTCGTACGACGTGGCGATCCGCTTGCCGGCGAGGTCGCCCATGCCGGTGGCGGTGCCGGGTACCGCGGCGAAGCGGAACTTCGAGCGGCCGAAGCCGAGCTGGAGCGCCTCGGTGGCGGTCGCGTGGGAGTCGAGGAGCAGGTCGCGGCCGGTGATGCCGGCGTCGAGGGTGCCCTCGCCGACGTACAGCGCGATGTCGCGCGGACGCAGGTAGAAGAACTCGACGCCGTTGTCGGGGTCGATCTTGGTGAGCTGCTTGGAGTCCGAGCGCTGGGCGTAGCCCGCCTCGCGGAGCATGGTCGAGGCGGCCTCGGACAGGGCCCCCTTGTTGGGGACGGCGATCTTGAGCATGGGGTTCCTCTTACAGGTGTGCGTAGACGTCCTCGAGCGAGAGTCCGCTCGCGATCATGAGGACCTGGGCGTGGTACAGCAACTGGCTGATCTCCAGGGCCGTCGCGTCCTTGCCCTCGTGCTCGGCGGCCATCCAGGACTCAGCGGCCTCCTCGATCAGCTTCTTGCCGATCGCATGGACGCCGGCGTCGAGCGCCCGGACCGTGCCGGACCCCTCGGGCCGCGTCTGCGCCTTCTCACTGAGCTCTGCGAACAGCTCGTCGAACGTCTTCACGGGAGGTCAGCCTATCGGTGCTCCCCCGGCGGATCCGCTTGAGGGTCGCCGCGGTCTGCAGCGCGGCCGAGGCCGCCTCGTACCCCTTGTCCTCGCTCGATCCCTCGATCCCGGCCCGGTCCAGCGCCTGCTCCTCGGTGTCGCAGGTGAGCACGCCGAACCCGATCGGGGTCTGGTGATCGAGCGAGACCCGGGTGAGGCCGTCGGTGGCGGCGTTGCAGACGTAGTCGAAGTGCGGGGTGCCGCCGCGGATGACCACGCCGAGGGCGATCACCGCGTCGTACGACGGCGCGAGGGTCGCCGCCGTCACGGGCAGCTCGAAGGTGCCGGGGACGCGCACGACCACCGGCGCCTCGAGCTTGTGATCGGCGAAGGCCCGCTGCGCGCCGGCGATCAGGCCGTCCATGACCTGGGTGTGCCAGCTCGCCGCGACGACCGCGACGCGCAGGTCGTGGCAGTCGACGGGGGCGATGTCGGGGGCGCCGTGTCCGGCCATGTCAGTTGACTCCTTCGAGGTCGGCCGCCGCGTCGGGCACGGGGAGGTCGGGCAGGTCGTGGCCCATCCGGTCCCGCTTGGTCAGCAGGTAGGTGAGGTTGTGCCCGTTCGGGTGCGGGGTGAGCGGGACCCGCTCGGCGACCCGGATGCCGTAGTCCTCCAGCGAGCTGACCTTGTCGGGGTTGTTGGTGAGCAGCCGCACCTCGGAGACCCCGAGGTCCTTGAGGATCTGGGTCGCGGCGCCGTAGTGGCGGGCGTCGGCCGGGAGCCCGAGGTCGAGGTTGGCGTCGACGGTGTCGCGGCCGCCGTCCTGGAGCTGGTAGGCCTGCAGCTTGGCGACCAGGCCGATCCCCCGGCCCTCGTGCCCGCGCAGGTAGACCACGACGCCGCGGCCGGCCTCGACGATGCGGTCCATCGCCTCGTCGAGCTGGGGTCCGCAGTCGCAGCGGCTGGACCCGAACACGTCGCCCGTCAGGCACTCGGAGTGCACCCGGGTGAGCACCGGGCCGCCCTCGCCGAGGGTCTCCGGGTCGCCGTACACGAGCGCGACGTGCTCACTGCCGTCGACGGTGATGGTGTACCCGATCGCGGTGAAGTCGCCGTGCGTCGTCGGCAGCCGGGTCTCGGCCTCGCGCACGACGTGGCTCTCGACGCGGCGGCGGTACCGGACCAGGTCCTCGATGGAGATCATCGCGAGGCCGTGCTCGTCGGCGAACGCGCGCAGCTCGGGCGCCCGCTTCATGGTGCCGTCGTCGTTGACGACCTCGACCAGGACGCCGGCGGGCGTCAGGCCGGCCAGGCGGCACAGGTCGACGGCGGCCTCGGTGTGGCCGCGCCGGACGAGCACCCCGCCCTCGCGGTAGCGCAGCGGGAAGACGTGCCCGGGCCGGGTGAGCTCCCACGGCTCGGTCGCCGAGTCGGCCAGTACCCGCACGGTGTGGGCGCGGTCGGCGGCGGAGATGCCGGTGCTGACGCCGTCGCGGGCGTCGACCGAGAGCGTGTACGCCGTCCGGTAGGCGTCCTTGTTGTGGGGCGTCATGAGCGGGATCTCCAGCCGGTCGAGCATCGCACCCGGCATCGGCGCGCAGATCACGCCGCTGGAGTAGCGGATCGTGAACGCCATCAGCTCCGGCGTCGCCTTGCTGGCGGCGAAGATGATGTCGCCCTCGTTCTCGCGGTCCTCGTCGTCGACGACCACGACGGCCCTGCCGGCCGCGATGTCGGCGATGGCGCGCTCGACGGGGTCCAATCTCACGGACATGCTCAGTTCTCCTTTGCCGGACGGTCGGTGTAGGCCCGCACGAGCTTCTCCACGTGCTTGGCGATGACGTCGACCTCGAGGTTGACCCGGTCGCCGACGGCCCGGAACCCGAGCGTCGTCCGGGCCAGCGTCTCGGGGATGAGGCTGACGGTGAAGCTGGTGTCGCCGGCCTCGACCACGGTCAGGGAGGTGCCGTCGACGGTGATCGAGCCCTTGTCGACCAGGTAGCGGCCGAGGTCGGCCGGCATCGCGATCTCGACCACCTCCCAGTGCTCGCTGGGGGTGCGTGCGACGACCTCGCCGACGGCGTCGACGTGCCCCTGGACGATGTGGCCGCCGAGCCGCTTGTCCGCGGTGACGGCGCGCTCGAGGTTGACCCGGTCGCCGACGGCGAGGACCCCGATGCCGGTCTTCGCCAGCGTCTCGGCCATGACGTCCGCGGTCCAGGTCGTGTCGGTGCGCTCGGCGACGGTCAGGCAGCAGCCGTTGACGGCGATGGAGTCCCCGAGGCCGGCGTCGGACAGCGTCACGTCGGACGCGATGGTCAGCCGGACGGCGTCCCCCTGGTCCTCGACGGCGGTGACGGTGCCGAGCTCCTCGACGATGCCGGTGAACATCAGGCCCCTTCCTTCATGGGTCGGTCTCTCATGGTCGGTCCCCTCATGGTCAGGCGGACGTTGGCCTCGGTGCCCTCGCCGACGACCGTGGCGTCGACCAGCTCGAGACGCAACGCGTCGGCGATGGTGCGGATTCCGAGCTTCCCGACGGCCGAGCGGCCGGCGCCGAGGAGCATCGGCGCGACGTACGTGATCACCTCGTCGACCAGGCCCGCCTTGAGGAAGGCCGCGGCCAGGGTGGGCCCGCCCTCCAGGAACACGTGGTGCCGGTCGTGATCGGCGTACAGCGCGCGGAGGGCCGCCTCCGCGTCGTGGGTGCGCAGGTGCACGGTGGGCGCGGCGTCGTCGAGGATCCGACGGCCGGCCGGCAGCTCGCGCTCGCCCATCACGACGCGCAGCGGCTGCACGTCGCGCGGCAGCGGCCGATCGTCGTCGTCGCGGACGGTGAGCTGCGGGTCGTCGACCTCGACGGTGTTGGTGCCGACGAGCATCGTGTCGCACAGGCCGCGGAGCAGGTGGGTGTCGCGGCGCGCGGGCGCCGAGGAGACCCAGCGGGAGGTGCCGTCGCTGGCGGCACTGCGCCCGTCGAGCGTGGCCGCGAACTTCCAGGTCACGAACGGGCGCCCGTTGCGGTGCGCGAAGGTCCACGCCCGGTTGAGCTCGACCGCCTCGTCCGCGAGCAGGCCGGCGTCGGCCTCGATGCCCGCGGCCTGCAGGGTCTCCATCCCGCCCGCCGCCTGCGGGTTGGGGTCGCGCTGGGCGATCACGACCCGGGCGACGCCGGCCCGGATGAGGGCCTGGGCGCACGGACCGGTGCGGCCGGTGTGGCCGCACGGCTCGAGGGTGACGACCGCGGTCGCGCCACGGGCCCGCTCCCCCGCGGCCTCCAGGGCCTCGACCTCGGCGTGCGGCGTGCCGGCGCCGTGGTGGCAGCCCTCCCCGACGACCGTGCCGTCGGGCGCGAGCAGCACGCAGCCGACCCGCGGGTTCGGGTGCAGCGGCACCCCGGGGGTCGCTGCCAGGACGAGCGCGCGACGCATCGCGTCGTACTCACGGGTGAAGGTCCCTGCCGCCATCGGCCACCGCCTCTCGTCGTCCTCGACGCGGACTCCGGGGCTTGCCTGGCGTGCGGCGGGCGGGCGGCCTGGGCCTGCTCGTCCGTCGGACACTCGTGCGTGCACTTCCCATCCGGACTTTGACCGTCGGTCCAGGAGTTCCACCTGGTCAACCGATCACTGGCTGCGATCGGGTCGCGGACTTCCGAGCGAAGCGAGGAGGCTTCGGCTCTTTCACCGCCGGTTCGGAGTTTCACCGACCCCAGAGCACGCGAGCTCTTGGGGCCCATGGTGGCACATCGCCGCCAGTCGTGGCGTGTGGGCCCAGTCACTGGACGTCGCGCCGCCGTAGGGTGGGCGGCATGTCGTATCCCCCTCCCCTGTACGACGGCGACGGCGAGGTCTCGGCCTGGGCGCGGCCGGGGAGCGACGGCCCCGACCTCGTGTACCCGAACGGCAATCGGGGTGCACTACCTCGCCCGCGGCGAGGCGACCGGCGGGCTGTTCGGGCTCTACCGCTGGGAGTTCTCCGAGGCCGTCAGCGGGCCCGGCCCGCACTTCCACCGCACCATCGCGGAGTCGTTCTACGTCCTCGACGGCGAGGTCCGCATCCACAGCGGCGCCGGGTGGGTGACGGCCCGGCCGGGCGACTTCCTGCACGTGCCTCCCGGCGGTATCCACGGGTTCCGCAACGAGTCCGGCGCGCCGGCGTCGATGCTGCTGCACTTCGCGCCGGGCGCGCCGCGGGAGCCGTACTTCGAGGGCCTCGACCGGCTCGCGCGGGGTGAGGAGTGGACGCCGGAGGAGTACGACGCGTTCATGGCCGAGCACGACAACGTGTGGGTCGAGGAGTAGTCCTCAGGCGGACAGGATCAGCCCGCTCGTCGGCACGCCGGTGCCCGCGGTGACCAGCACGTGCGCGGCATCGGCGACCGGGTTGACGGAGGTGCCGCGGACCTGGCGGACGCCCTCGGCGATGCCGTTCATGCCGTGGATGTAGGCCTCGCCGAGCTGGCCGCCGTGGGTGTTGATCGGGAGGCGGCCGCCGAGCTCGATGGCGCCGTCGGCGATGAAGTGCCTCGCCTCGCCGCGGCCGCAGAAGCCGAGCTCCTCGAGCTGCATGAGGACGTACGGCGTGAAGTGGTCGTAGAGGATCGCCATCGGCATGTCCGCGGGGGTGAGCCCGGACTGCTTCCACAGCTCGCGGCCCACCACGCCCATCTCGGGGATGCCGATGTCGTCGCGGTAGTAGGACGTCATCACGAACTGGTCGCGGCCGGAGCCCTGGGCGGCGGCGGTGACGTACGCCGGCCGCTGGGCCAGGTCGCGCGCCCGCTCGGCGGAGACCACGACGAGGGCGACGGCGCCGTCGGACTCCTGGCAGCAGTCGAGCAGGTGGAGCGGGTCCGCGATCATCCGGGAGGCCTGGTGGTCCTCGAGGGTGATCGGCTTGCGGTAAAAGAACGCGGCCGGGTTGGTCGCGGCGTGGCGCCGGTCGGCGACGGCGACCCGGCCGAAGTCGGCCGAGGTGGCGCCGTACTCGTGCAGGTAGCGGCGGGCCTGCATCGCCACGGTCGCGGCCGGCGTCGACAGGCCGAGCGGGTAGGTCCAGGCGTTGTCGAGGCCGTTGGTGTTGACCTGCGCGGCCGCCCAGTTCGAGACCTGGCCGAAGCGGTCGCCGGAGCGCTCGTTGAAGCCGCGGTAGGCGACCACCACGTCGGCGACGCCGGTGGCGACGGCCATGGCGGCCTGCTGGACCGTGGCGCACGCCGCACCGCCGCCGTAGTTGATCCGGCTGAAGAAGCGCAGCTCGGGGATGCCGAGCTCGCGGGCGACGGCGATCTCGGAGGAGGTGTCCATCGTGAACGTGACCAGGCCGTCGACGTCGGCGGTTGTCAGGCCGCAGTCGGCGAGCGCGTGGCGGACCGCCTCGACGGAGAGCTGGAGCTCGGAGCGGCCGGACTCCTTGGAGAACTCGGTCGCGCCGATGCCGGCGATCGCGGCCTTGCCGGAGAGCGTGCGGCTGCTCACGCCGCCACCCGGACGGTGCCGATCACGTGGTCGCCCAGCGAGACCGCGCCGACCACCTCGATCGTGGCGACGCCGTCCGCGACCGAGGTCACCTCGCCGGTGAAGGTGAAGGTGTCATAGGGGTACGCCGGCGCGCCGAGCCGGATCGCGATGCCCTTGATCTGCACGTCCGGGCCGGCCCAGTCGGTGACATAGCGCTCGCACAGCGCGGTCGAGGTCAGGATGTTGACGAAGATGTCCTTCGAGCCGGCCGCCTGGGCGATGTCGCGGTCGTGGTGGACGTCCTGGAAGTCGCGGGTCGCGATCGCCGTCGACACCACCAGGGTGGGGGTGATGGGGAGGCTCCACTCCGGCAGCTTGTCTCCCGCCTTGAATGGGCTGGTCATCGGTCCACCTTCGTCCAGATCGGGAGGGTCAGCTCGTCGTCGACCACGTTCCAGCCGACGGCCACGCGATCGCCGATGTCGACGGGCCCGGTCATCTCGGCCACCATCCGCACGCCCTCGTCGAGGTCGACGAGGGCGATCACGAGCGGCAGCTCCTTGCCGGGCACCTGCGGGGCGTGGTGGACGACGTAGGAGAACACCGTCCCCTCTCCCTTCGCCACCACATGGCCGCGGTCGAAGGCGCCGCAGTCGGGGCAGGCCGGGCCGGGCGGGTGGCGGAGCACGCCGCAGGCGTTGCACCTCTGGATCCGCAGCTCGTGGGCGCGGGTGCCCTCGAAGAAGTAGGCGTTGTCCCGGTTGACGACCGGCCGCACCGGGCCGCTCACGACGCCGCCCTGGGGATGAACTTGAGGACCCGGAACAGCATCGTCGCGACGCGCTCGTCGCCGACGTACCAGGTGTTGCGCGACGTCACGAAGTAGCCCACGCCCATCCCGGTGGCCTTCGGCCCGACGACGGAGTCGAGCGCGGTGGTGACCCGCAGCTGCTCTCCCACCCGCAGGTAGCGCTCGTAGGACTGCTCGCAGTTGGTGCCGAGGACGGCGGTGAAGCCGGCGTCGGTGAGCGCGCGCATCATCGCGTGCAGCGGGTCGTCCTGGGACGGCTTGCCGCCGAGGCCGTACATCGTCCAGACCTGGGCCATGGACGGCGGCGCCTCGCCCGCTCCCCCCTTCTCGAAGCGCGGGTTCGAGAGGCCCATCGCCTCGAGCCAGTTGTTGATCGTCGGCTGGTTGACCTCGTCGCGGGCGTGCCGCTCGGCGGCCTCCCCCCACGCCTTGATCCGCTCCGCCTCCGCCATCACCTTCTCGTGGAGGGCGGGATCCACCAGTTCCTGCTGCTCGGCGGCGCTCATCGCGGCACCCGCGGCAGACCGAGGCCGAACATCGCGATCAGCTCGCGCTGGACCTCCTGGACGCCGCCGCCGAAGGTGAGCACGAGGTTCCGCTTGGCCTGGCTGTCGAGGTAGTCGAGCAGCTCCCGCGTCCCGTCCTCCGCGGCGTCGCCGTGCCGGTGCGCGAGCGCGATCAGGTCGGCGAGCAGGTGCTGCACCTGGTCGGCGGCGAACACCTTCGACGACGAGGCGTCGGCCACCTCGATCTCCCCGGAGGCCGCGGCCCGCGCGACCTCCCAGTTGAGCAACTCGTTGATCCGGAAGACGGCGGTGGTCCTGCCGAGCAGGTCCCGTACGTCGGGCTCGTCGCGGACGCCGGCCGCGTCGGCCCAGCGCACGACCCGGTCACGCAGGCCCTCGATCCGGCCGGCGGGGCCGAGCATGACCCGCTCGTGGTTGAGCTGGGTGGTGATCAGCCTCCACCCCTGGTTCTCCTCGCCGACCAGCATGTCGACGGGGACCCGGACGTCGTTGAAGTAGGTCGCGTTGACGTGGTGCGAGCCGTCCGCGGTGATGATCGGCGTCCAGCTGTAGCCGGGGTCCTCGGTGTCCACGATCAGGATCGAGATGCCCTTGTGCTTCGGAGCGTCGGGGTCGGTGCGCACCGCCAGCCACAGGTAGTCGGCGTGGTGGCCGCCGGTGGTCCACATCTTCTGGCCGTTGACGACGTAGTGGTCGCCGTCGCGCCGCGCGGTGGTGCGCAGCGAGGCGAGGTCGGTGCCGGCGTCCGGCTCGCTGTAGCCGATCGCGAAGTGCACGTCGCCCTCGAGGATCCGCTTGAGGAAGAGGTCCTTCTGCTTCTCGGTGCCGTAGCGGATCAGGGTCGGCCCGACGGTCTGCAGGGTGACCGACGGCAGGTGCACGTCGGCGTACTGCGCCTCGTTGGCGAAGATCGTCTGCTCGATCTCGCCGAGCCCGTGGCCGCCGTACTCCTTCGGCCAGCCGACGCCCATCCAGCCGTCGGTGCCGAGGCGCCGGATCAGCCGGGAGTACGTCGGGCCGTGGCGGTCCCACGCGCCCTCGACCGGATCGGGGTCGTGCCGGCCCTCGAACTCCGCCGCGACGCCGCCGAAGTAGTCGCGCAGCCGTGCCTTGAGCGCCCGCTGTTCCTCGGTCAGCTCGAGATTCTTGGCCTCGGCGCTCTCGACCGGCACCTGGGCGGCCGTGGTGTCGAGGGCGTGCGCGAGGTCGGTGCCCCACGTGGTGTAGCCGACGAGCGGATAGGTGATGTCGACGCCCATGCCGCCGTGGAGGTGGTGGCAGGTGCGGAAGGCGTAGGGCGCGACCTGGCTCGCCCAGTAGCCCGCGACCGCGAGGTCGTCGGCGGCCGGAAGCCCCTCGGCGACCCGCCAGACGGCGTTGTCTGCGGCGAGGTCGAGGGTGCGCGAGGCGACGTACACGTCGGCCATCTGCAGGGACACGGCCTGGAACTCGGCGAGCGCGCGGCCGAACTGCTGACGGCCCTTGACGTACTGCGCCGTCAGGTCGCGGGCACCGGCGAGCACGCCGGCGGCGGTCACGGCGAGACCTGCGGTGGCCAGGTCGCGGAGCCGGGCGGCGGCGCCCTCGTCGAGCGGCTCGGCCGGGGCGCCGTCGAGGACGACGGTGTGCTGGGGGCTCGCGCTCGACGCGCTGGACGCACGCAGCTCGACGCCCTCCCCGCGCGGGTCGACGAGCACGACCACCTCGCGCTCTCCCTCGGTCGCGACGACGAGCAGGCGGTGGGCGGTCTCGGCGTGGGTCACGGCGAGCTTGCGGCCGGTGACCCGGCCGCCGTCGTACCGCGCCTCGCCACGGAGGGCGGGCGTCACGACCACCTCGCCCGACGCGATGCCGGGGAGCAGGTCCTTGCGCTGCACCTCGGTGCCGTACGACGCCAGGGCGAGCGCGCCGCAGCACAGCGTCTCCCACGCCGGCACCTGCACCGCCCCGCGGCCCGCCTCGCGCAGCAGCACAGCGACCTCGGTCAGGCCGAGGTCCTCCCCGCCGTACTCCTCGGGGACGGGCAGCGCGGTCAGCCCCGCAGCGGCCCAGGCCGCCCAGGTCCGGGCGTCCGACTCGCGCTCGAGCACCTCGCCGACGACGGCGCGGACTGCGTTGATCGCCTCTGCATCCACGGAGAAACTGTAACGTGTTCTAGTCGATCGCAGCCAGCGGTCCGCTACGAAGGAGGAGTGATGGGCACCGAAACCGACCTCCGGCTGCGCGAGCACGTCGACCGTCTCGCCCACGAGCACCCTCCCCTGCGGATCGAGGACGTCGACTTCACCGTGCGCGACCCGCAGGCGCTCGCACAGCGCTACGGGCACGTCCTCGACTACATGGCCCGGGTCGAGCTGGAGGTGGACCGCAACGTCCTCGAGCTCACCACGATGCTGCCCGACCCGCCCCCGATCGACCGCCACTTCTACGCGGACGTGTGGCAGCCGCAGGAGATCCAGCACGGCCTGATCCTCGACCGCCTGCAGGTGGAGCTCGGCCGCCCGCCGGCCACGACCGACACCGAGACGGTGAGCCTGAAGCTGCGCCTCCTGGGCGCGCTGGCCCATCTGGACGCCTTCCAGGACGTCTGCCGGATGCTCTACTACCTCACCGGCATGGCCACCGAGCGCTCGGCGGTGCTCGCCTACAACCTGCTCCACGACGGCGTGAGCGAGCTCGGCGAGAAGGCTGTCGCGGAGACCGTGGTCGCCCCCATCCGCCGGCAGGAGCCGGGCCACTACGCGTTCTACCGGCTCTCGGCGACCGGCCTGTGGAACCGGCTCGCCGCCTGGCAGCGGTGGCTGGTCCGCCGGATGCGCACGATCTCGTTCGGCCCGGTCGGCGTCAACAACCCCTCGCAGCTGGCTGACTTCGGCGACGTGATGACGAGCCTGGGCATCACCGCGCGGGCCACCGGGTTCGCCGAGCAGGCCGTGCGGGTCGAGCGCGACCTGCTGTGGGCCCACCGGCGGGGCATGCCGGTGCCGCCGTACGTGCTCCGGGCGTTCCGGGAGGCCGTCGACCGCGCGGCGGACCGGTCCGCAGGACAGAACGTGTTCTAGCCTCCTCCACCATGGGTGCCGTCTCACTGATCGACGTCGCGCGCCAGCGTGTCCACCTGCCGCCCACGCGGATCCCGCCGGGCCGGATGGTGGAGCTGCCGGGGCGCGGCGGGTCGACGTACGTCACCGACACGCCGGGACCGCATCCCGACTCCCCCACGATCGTGCTGCTGCACGCGCTGGGCACGACCGGGCTGCTCACCTGGTTCCCGGCGATCGAGCCGCTCGCACGGCGGTTCCGGGTGGTCACCCTCGACCAGCGCTGGCACGGTCGCGGGATCCAGAGCGAGGAGCTCAGCCTCGTCGACTGCGCCGACGACGTCGCCGCACTGGTCGACGTGCTGGACCTGCGCGACGTGATCGTGGGCGGCTACTCGATGGGCTCGATCGTCGCCCAGCGGGTCTGGCGCCAGCATCCCGGGCTCGTGCAGGGGCTGGTGCTCGCGGCGACGACCGACCGGTTCCAGCTGACCGCGGCCGAACGCGGCTTCTTCCTGGGCATGGGCAGCACGATGCTGGCCCTGCGCGGCGTGTCGCGATCGCGTACGGCGGTGCGCGCGGCGCGCGCCGCGGCCCGAGGGGTCGACCTGGAGCCGTCGGACCTCCACGCCTGGGCGCTGCGCGAGTTCCGCTCGACCAGTCCGTGGGCGGTCGGCCAGGCGCTCGCGGCCCTGGGTCGGCACCACTCGCGCCCGTGGCTGTCGCGGATCGACGTACCGACCGCCGTGGTCGCGATGATGCGCGACCGGGTGATCCCGACCTCGCGGCAGCTCGCGCTCGCCCGGGCCATCCCCGGCGCGACCGTGCACGAGGTCGACGACGGGCATGCCGGCTGCGTGCTCGGCGCCGAGCGGTTCGTGCCGCGCTTCGTCGAGGCGGCGGCGACCGTCAATGCGCGGCGGCGGGATCTTCCGCGGCGGCGCGGCTGAGACGCTCCAGCTCGGCCGGGAAGTGCCGCACCAGGGCGTCGGTGTCGGGCATCGACTCCCGGCAGGCGATCGCGCCGACGTGCATCTGCCCCGCGTTGGACATCACCGTGATGTTGAGGCCGGCGCCGTGGAAGACCGGGCCGAGCGGGCAGAGCGCCTCGATCCGCGCTCCCATGAAGTAGAGCGGGATCGGCGGGCCGGGGACGTTGGAGATGACCAGGTTGTGCACGACCGGGTGCCGCTCGGCGAGGCGCAGGTTGGCGTAGGCGCGCACGGCGAGCCCGAAGGTGCGCGGGGCGGCGAACTCGGCCCAGTCCTGCAGGGCGTCGGCGCTGATCGCGTTGTGGTGCTCCTTGGCGTGCCGATTGCGCTCGGCGAGCATGCGCAGCCGCTCCAGCGGGTCGTCGACGTCGGTGCCGAGCTTGGTGAACAGCGCGGAGACCTTGTTGGCGCCGGTGGCGCGCCGCGAGCTGTCGCGCACGCTGACCGGGACGGTCGCCAGCAGCGAGGACTCCGGCAGCTCGTCGCGCTCGGCGAGGTAGGCGCGCAGCGCGCCGCCGGCGATCGCGAGCACGACGTCGTTGACCGTCGTCGCGGTCACCTTCTTGACCCGCCGGATCTCCTCGAGGTCGAGGTCGGCCACCGCGATCGAGCGGTGGGAGGTGATGGTGCCGTTGAACGAGGTCCGCGGGGCCGAGAAGGGCGCGGCCATCGCCGTACCCTGCCGGGCGCGGCCGATGCTCCTCGTGATCAGCTGCGCCGACGGCTTGAGCACCTTGACCAGGGTGACCGGCCGGGCCGCCGTACCGACGACGGCCCGGCCGAGGAGCTCGCCGCGGCCGGGGTCGCGCGGGTGCGGCTGCTGCTCGGCGACGATCGGCGCGGCGTCGGGCTCCAGGGAGCACAGGTGGGAGATCAGGTTCGATCCCGAGACGCCGTCGACGGTCGCGTGGTGCATCTTGGCGAACACGACCACCCGCTCCCCCTCGCCGCCCTCGGGGCGGTAGCCCTCGACGACCCACATCTCCCACAGGGGGCGCGAGCGGTCCAGCGGCAGGGAGGCCAGGTGGGCGCACAGCTCCATCAGCTCGGCGTAACCGCCGGGCGTCGGGAGCGCGAGCCGGTGGACGTGGCGCTCGATGTCGAAGGCCCGGTCGCGCACCCACACCGGGTGGTCGAGGCCGAGCGGGACCCCACGGACCTTGCGGGTGAACGCGGGCACGTCGCGCACCCGCAGGTCGATCTCGCGCTGGAGCACGGCGAAGGAGTACGGGGCGGTCATCGTCGCGGGATCGAGCACCATCACCGCGCACACGTGCATCAGCTGGGCGGGCGTCTCCAGATAGAGGAAGCTCGCGTCGAGCCCGGACAGCCGATCCATCTAACCCCCTAGTAGAACAGGTATCAGTTTCTCACAACGATCCCGCTACGCTCGGGTCATGGGATTCGTACGGCGCCAGCTCGTCGCCGCGGCGCTGACCGCCAACGCGATCCGGCCGCTGTCCGGCGCCCGCACCGGCATCCCGGCGTTCTTCGCCGGCTGGCTGACCGGTGAGCTCGCGCCGCACGTGCTGGGGCTCACCGCCGTCGACGCGGCCGCACACCTGCGCGGGTCGCGGCGCGACTGGCGCGGACTCGCGCTGGCCGGCCTCTCCTCCGCGGGCCTGGCCTACCTGATCGCGCAGAGCCGGCGGGCGGTCACCGACGCCGAGGACGCGCTGGTGGAGGGGCTCGGCGTCGACTACGTCGAGCAGTTGGACGCCAGGCCCACCCCCGCCGACCTGGCCACCCCGTGGCGGCGGCTGGCGAACCCGTTCGCCTTCGGCCGGGCGGCCCGCCGGGCGGGGGTCGAGGTGGCCCGCGACATCCCGTTCGCGCCGTACGGGCGGCGGGGGCTGCTCGACGTCTACACCTCCGAGGTCACGCCCGCGGCCGGTGCGCCGGTGCTGCTGCAGGTGCACGGCGGCGCCTGGACGATCGGCACCAAGGACCAGCAGGGCCTGCCGCTGATGCAGCACATGGCCGCCAGGGGCTGGGTCTGCGTCGCGATCAACTACCGGCTCGCGCCCCGCGACCCGTGGCCGGCGCAGATCGTCGACGTCAAGGCCGCGATCGCGTGGATCCGCGACAACATCGCGGAGTACGGCGGCGACCCCGACTACATCGCGATCACCGGCGGCTCCGCCGGCGGTCACCTGACCGCGCTGGCCGCGACGACGCCGAACGCGCCGGAGTTCCAGCCGGGCTTCGAGTCGGCCGACACCTCGGTCCAGGCCGCGGTCCCCTACTACGGCGTCTACGACTGGGCCGGCGCGACCGGGCTCCGCTCCGCGGAGCTGATGCGCGACAGGTTCCTCGCGCCGCGGATCGCCAAGCGCCGGTTCCGCGACGCCCCCGAGCTCTTCGAGCAGGCCTCTCCCCTGCTGCGCGTGAGCCCGGACGACCCCGACTTCTTCGTCATCCACGGCTCCCGCGACACGCTCGTGGACCCCGGACAGGCCCGTGCCTTCGTCGCGGCGCTGCGCGAGACCTCCCAGCGCACGGTCGTGTACGCCGAGCTCCCCGGCGCCCAGCACGCCTTCGACATCTTCCCGTCGATCCGGTCCCAGCACCTCGTGCGGGCCACCGACCGGTTCCTGACCTGGCATTGGAACGGGTGGTCGCGGGAGCGCGACGCGGGGTCGTCCACGGAGTCGTCCACGGAGTCGTCCACGGAGTCGTCCACGGAGTCGTCCACGGAGTCGTCCACGGAGTCGTCCACGGAGTCGTCCACGGAGTCGTCCACGGAGTCGTCCACGGAGTCGTCCACGGAGTCGTCCACAGGCTCCGCGCAGCCGGTGGCACAGGACTCCCGGCCGGTCTAGGGTCGTCGCCACGACCTACTCGGAGGAGAGCCATGACCCCTTCCAACGCCGACGTGGAGCGCCGCGTCGAGCGCAACACCAACGACATCGCCGCCATCTACGAGTTTCTGACGAAGCACGACAGCAAGCTCGCCGACCACAGCCGCCAGCTGAAGGCCATCCGACGCACCCTCGACAGTCACGGTCGCACCCTCGACAGTCACGGTCGCACCCTCGCCGACCACAGCAGTCAGCTGTCAGCCATCCGAAGCACCCTGGCCGACCACGGTCGCACTCTCGACGACCACAGCAGCCGACTGAAGACCATCCAGAGCACCCTGGCCGACCACGGCGGCCAGTTGACCGAGATCCTCAAGCGCCTGCCACCGGTGGCCTGAGCATGACGACCTCTGTCGTCCGCTGAGGAGATCGAGCGCCGCTCGGCCGAGTTCGGCCCGCAGCTCAGCAGCCGACTCGACGTGGCACCATCTCGAAGCCGCCTCGGCCCAGACGTCAGCGCGGCAGCCCCAGGATCCGCTCGCCGGCGACATTGCGCAGGATCTGGGTGGTGCCGCCGGCGATGGAGAGGCAGCGGGTGTTGAGCTGCTCCCAGACGTCGGCGGCAAGGGGGTCGGCGGACTCCTTGCCGAGGGGGCCGAGGAGGGCGAGGTCGTCGCCCTGGAGGCGGACCACGAGCTCGGCGGAGTCCTGGCGGCTGCGGACGCCGAGGAGCTTGGCGACGCTCGACTCGGCACCAGGGCCGTGGCCGCCGAGGGCGCGCAGCGTCGTGCGCACGCCGAGCAGGCCGCAGACGGTGGCCAGGGCGACCTGGCGCCCCACGGCGACCCGCTCCACCGGCGACAGGTCGCGCGAGGCGGCGAGCTCGATCGCGCGCTCGACGCTCTTGGTCAGCCGGGCGCCGGCCATGGCGACCCGCTCGTTGGCGAGCGTGGTACGCGCCAGCCGCCAGCCGTCGCCGGGCTCCGCGACGACGCAGTCGTCGGGGACGAGCACGGAGTCGAGGAAGACCTCGTTGAACAGCGCCTCGCCGGTGATCTCGCGCAGCGGCCGCACCTCGATCCCGGGCGAGCGCATGTCGACGAGGAAGTAGGTGATGCCCTTGTGCTGGGGGACGTCGGTGTCGGTGCGGGCCAGGCAGATGCCCCAGTCGGCGCGCTCGGCGACCGAGGTCCACACCTTCTGCCCGGTCAGCGACCAGCCGCCGTCCACGCGCACCGCGCGGGTGCGCAGCGAGGCAAGGTCGGAGCCGGAGCCGGGCTCGGAGAACAGCTGGCACCAGGTCAGCTCGCCGAGCAGCGAGGGCCGGACGAAGCGCTCCCGCTGCTCGTCGGTGCCGTGGGCCAGGATCGTGGGCACCGCCCAGCCGGCGATCACCAGGTCCGGCCGTACGACGCCCGCCCTCCCGAGCTCCTGGTCGATGACGATCTGCGTGGTGGGATCCGCGCCGAGCCCGTAGGGCGTGGGCCAGTGCGGTGTGAGGTACCCCGCGTCCACGAGCGCCGCGCGCTGCTCACCCGGCGGCAGGGCGGCGATCCGCTCGGCGGTGGCCCGCGCCTCCGGCCGGATCGCGAGATCGCGGCCCTCGAGGTCCACGTCGACCCGGCGGCGTACTCCGTCGACGGTGGCGGCGGTCAGTCGCTCCGCCGCGGCATCCGCCGAGCCGGCGAGGGCGCGCAGGCTGAGGGCGCGGCGCAGGTAGAGGTGGGCGTCGTGCTCGTAGGTGAACCCGATGCCGCCGAGCACCTGGATGCAGGACTTGGCGACCTCGACCGCGCCGTCGAAGCAGGTGAGGTGAGCGACGTCGACCGCGAACGACCACTGCTCGTCGTCGGAACCGTCCGCCGCGCTCGCCGCGTCCCAGGCGGCCGCGGTGACCGCCTCGGCCGTCTCGAGCATCTCGGCGCACAGGTGCTTGATCGCCTGGAAGGCACCGATCCTCTGCCCGAACTGCTCGCGCACCTTCGCGTGGTCGACCGCCGTCTCGAGGCACCAGCGGGCCACCCCGGCCGCCTCCGCCGCGGCGAGCGTGATCGCGAGCCGCCGCGCGGCCGGGTCGGCGGAGCCACGCCCGGCGCCGGGCGCGTGTCGCGCGGACAGGTCGATGCCGAGGGCGGGCGTGCCGGCCCCCGCCGTGCCGCCGTCCCAGACCACGCCGTCGTCGTGGGGCTGGATGCCGTGCCGTCCCGGGGACCGGGTCAGCACGCCGCCGACGGCCGCGCCGAGCAGCCCGCCGGGCAGCAGCTCGTGGGCGCACGCCTCCAGCGCCACCGCCTGGTCGAGGATCGTCCCCCCGCCGCCACCGTCCGCCTCGGGGACGGCGATCGCGTGGACGCCCATCTCCTCGACGGCGGCCCAGATCGTGGCGAAGCCGGCGCCGACGTCGCCCTCGGCGGCGCGGACGGCCTCCAGCGGCGACAGGCTCGCCGCCCACTTGCGCAGGCTGTCGGCGAGCTCGACCTGCTCGTCGGTGATACCGAGGGACATCCGGACTCCGCTCTCGAACTAGAACCTGTTCTAACTCTACTAGAGTGAGCGGGTGCCCGACACCGCCCCGCTCCCGATGCCGTCCGACCTGCTGGACCACGCGCGCCGCGCGAAGGGCTTCATGCCCGAGGACGAGGGCGACCTGCTGTACCGGATCGCGCTCGAGCGGCTCCCCCACGGACCGGCGCTGGAGGTCGGCACGTACTGCGGCAAGTCCGCGATCTACCTCGGCGCGGCGGCCCGGCAGGTGGGCGGGACGGTCTTCACGGTCGACCACCACCGCGGCTCGGAGGAGAACCAGGCCGGCTGGGAGCACCACGACGCCAGCGTCGTGGACCCCGAGCTCGGCCTGATGGACACCCTGGGCCAGTTCCGCAAGAACATCGCGCGCGCCGGCCTCGAAGACCAGGTCGTCGCGGTCGTCGGGCAGTCCACGACCGTGGCGGCGCACTGGCGTACGCCTCTGTCGCTGCTGTTCATCGACGGCGGCCACGGCGAGCAGCCGGCCCGCGACGACTTCGCCGGCTGGGCCCACTGGGTCGACGCCGGCGGGCTCCTCGCCATCCACGACGTCTTCCCCGACCCCGCGGACGGCGGCCGCCCGCCGTACGAGCTGATCTACCTGCCCGCCCTCGCGAGCGGCGCCTTCACCGAGGTCGCCGGCACCGGCTCGCTCCGTGTCCTGCAGCGCAGCTCAGGCGCGGCCGGAGACCCGCTCCCCTGACGGGCACTCGCACTCGAGCGCGATCTCGTCGAAGTGCGGCGCCAGCGAGGTGCCGCGCATGATCCCCGAGCCCGGGGTGGCGTGGCCGTAGGTCTCCCCCAGGGCGTCGACGGCGAGGACGACCGCGGCGGCGGTGTACGTCGTGTGCTCGTGCGGCCAGTGCACGTCGCGCGGCTCGTCAGCGGGCGCGGGCCGCGCCGGGTCGTCGTAGACCCAGCCGGTCCAGTAGCGGCCGTCGTCCTCGCGCAGGTGCTGCATGTCGGTCACCAGCTGCAGCGCCCGCCGGCTCGACGCGGGGTCGCCGATGACGTCGAGCGCCATCGCCAGCTCGCAGGTCTCCGCGCCGGTGACCCAGGGGTTGGTGTCGACGCAGTGGATCCCCAGGCCGGGTACGACGAACTCGTCCCAGCGTCGCGCGAGCAGCTCGCGCGCGGCGTCGCCGCGGACCGGGCCGCCGAGCACCGGGTAGTACCAGTCCATCGAGTACGTCGACTTGTCGGCGAACCGGTCGGCGTGCGAGCGCACCGCGTGGCCGAGCCGACCGCCGGCGAGCTCCCACTCGGGCTGCGGGTCGTCCATCAGGTCGGCGAGCGCGACCCCGGCGCGCAGCGAGTGGTAGATCGAGGAGTTGCCGGTGAGCAGGCAGAAGTCGTCGACCGGCGTCCAGCGGATGCCGCCGAAGGGCTCCTGCAGCGAGACGACGAAGTCGAGGCCGGCCCGGACCGAGGGCCAGTAGCGCTCGACGAAGCGGATGTCGCGGCGCACCAGCCAGTGGTGCCACAGCCCCACCGCGAAGTACGCCGACATGTTCACCTCGCCGCGCTCGTCCGCAGGCTTGCCGCCCACGATCTTCATCGGCCAGGAGCCGTCGGCGCGCTGCATCGTGGGCACCCAGGCGTAGGCGCGCTCGGCGGCCTCGACCTGGCCCCCGACCAGCATCGCCATCGCGGCCTCGACGTGGTTCCAGATGTCGACGTGCTCGCCGGTCGTCCACGGCACGGCGCCCCACGGCTCCTGCATCGCCGCGATCGCGGCGGCGGTGTCGGCGACCTGCTGCGCCGACAGCACGCCCTCGACGTACGGCAGCCGGCTCAGCGGGATCTCCGGCGTCACGCTCACGCGACGAGAGGCTTCCGGAAGTAGAGGACCATGCTCTTCCCGATCATCGGGTCGAGCACCTTGCCGGCCAGCCGCAGCGCCTTCGGCTGCTTCATGATCTCCCAGACCAGCAGCTTGTGGTACGCCTTGGCGAGCGGGTGAGCGTCGTTCTCGACGCCGACGGCGCACTTGATCCACCAGTACGGCGCGTGGAGGCCGTGCGTGTAGGACTTGCCCTCGAACACCATGGCGTCGCCGGGCGTGCCGTCGTTGGCGCGGCCGCCCTTGGTGACCTTGTCGACCAGCTCGTGGTCGGTGTAGATCCGGATGTGGCCGCCCTCGGCGTTGTGGTACTCGGCCGAGAGACGCCAGTTGATCACCTCGGGCAGCCAGCGGGGAACGGTCACCGCGAGGGTGCCGCCGGGCCGCAGCACGCGGATCAGCTCGCGGATCGCCGCGACGTCGTCGTGGATGTGCTCGAGCACCTCGGAGCACACGATCCGGTCGAACTCGCCGTCGCCGAAGGGCAGGGCGAGCGCGTCACCCTGCTTGACGTCGGCCTCGGCGCCCGGGGGCACCTCGCCGGCCTCCGCCATCGCGACGAACAGGTCCTTCACGCCGGCCAGCTCGTCGGCGTCGAGATCGAAGGCGATCACGTCGGCGCCGCGGCGGTACATCTCGAAGCTGTGCCGGCCGGCGCCGGCGCCCATGTCGAGGACGCGGTCGCCGGGACGCAGGCCCAGCCGGTCGAAGTCGACGGTCAGCATCGGATCAGCTCTCCTTCTTCTCGGACGCGAAGTGCTCTTCGCGGTGGGCCTCGATGACCTTCTCGTACGCCGCGGCGACCTTCACCGCGACCGCGCGCCAGCTGAACTGCTCCTCGACCCGCCTGCGGCCGGCGGCGCCCATCCGGGCCCGGCGCTCGGGGTCGTCGAGCATCCGCTCCAGGGCGTGCAGCAGCTCGCCGACGTCGCCGGGCGTGACCAGGTCGGCGCACTCGCCGTCGTCGCCGACGACCTCGGGGATCGCGCCGGCGCGGGAGACGATGAGCGGCGTGGCGCAGGCCATCATCTCGGCGGTCGGCAGCGAGAAGCCCTCGTAGAGCGAGGGCACGCAGGCGACCTCGGCCGAGCCCATCAGCTCGACCAGCTCGTCGTCGGTCAGGCCGTGGGCGAACCGGACGGCGTCGCCGATGCCGAGCTTCTCGATCAGCTTCTCGGTGCGGCCGCCGGGCGCCGGGCGGGTGACGAGCACCAGCTCGACGTCACGCTCGGTGCGGAGCTTGGCGAACGCCTCGAGCAGCGTGGCGATGCCCTTCATGGGCGCGTCGGCGCTGGCCATCGCCATGATCCGGCCGGGCACCCGCGGCTTGGTCGGTGGCACGAAGTTGTCGTCGACGCCGAGCAGGATGACCTGCATCCGCGCGGGATCGACGCCGAAGTCGCGGGCGATGTCGCGCTTGGACGCCTCGGACGGGGTCAGGATCCAGCGGGCCCGCCTGGCGACGTACGCCTGCATCCGCAGGAAGCCGTACCAGCGCCGCAGCGTGAGCTTCCGCCACGGGTTGCGGGTCTGCGCCAGGTCGATGCGCCGGTCGAAGGTGATCGGGTGGTGAATGGTGGTGATCAGCGGGAGGCCGGCCGCCTGCTCGATGTCGAGCATGCCGTGGCCGAGCACCTGGTTGTCGTGGGCGATGTCGAAGTCGTCGCGGCGCTCGGCGAGGACCTTCACGACCCGCCGCGCGAAGGTGCGGGGCTCGGGGAACCCGGCCAGGCACATGATCGCGAACTCCTGGACGTCGATCCGGTCGCGGAACTCCCGCAGCTTGGGCACCCGGAACGGGTCGGGCTCGCGGTAGAGGTCGAGGCTCGGCACCTTGGTGAGGGCGACGCCCTCGTCGAGCTCGGGATAGGGCTGGCCGGAGAACACCTCGACCGTGTGACCCAGCCGGGTGAGCTCACGGCTCAGGTGACGCAGGTACACCCCCTGCCCACCGACATGGGTCTTGCTGCGGTAGGACAACATCGCGATCCGCACAGGT
This sequence comes from Nocardioides humi, assembly GCF_006494775.1. Lineage (NCBI taxonomy): Bacteria > Bacillati > Actinomycetota > Actinomycetes > Propionibacteriales > Nocardioidaceae > Nocardioides > Nocardioides humi. The sequence goes on from NZ_CP041146.1 coordinate 42,000, forward strand.
ACCTCTCCCCAAGGCCTTGCTCCCGGGGAGCAGTCCGAAACAAAAACGTAGTGGAACGTGTTCCAAATTATGCGCTACCTGCCAGTAGCCTATCCACTGGGTCCACAACGGCCCGACTCTTCACCGCACCGCAGGGGGACTTCCCGTGACCATCGCGAACCCGTCCACGTCCGACGATCTGGGATCGGCCGCACAGCGGGAGCGCCGCAAGCGAATCCTCGACGCGACCTACGACCTCGCCAAGTCCGGCGGCTTCGACGCCGTGCAGATGCGCGCGGTCGCCGAGCAGGCGGACGTGGCGCTCGGCACGCTGTACCGGTACTTCCCGTCCAAGATCCACCTGCTCGTCTCGGCGCTCGGCCGCCAGTTCGAGGACGCCGCCGCGCGGCTCAACGAGCGCGAGATCCCCGGCGACACGCAGGCCGAGCGGGTGCTGTACGTCCTCAAGCGGATGGCCCGCGGCATGCAGGGCGACCCCAAGCTCACCGAGGCGCTCACCCGCGCCTTCATGTTCGCCGACAGCAGCGTGACCAACGAGATCCACGTCGTCGGCATGGCCATGACCTCGATCGTCACCCACGCCATGCACGGCGGCGTGCCCGACGAGGGGGCGCTGACCGACGAGGACGTCGCCATCGCGCGCGTCATCGGCGACGTCTGGCTCTCGGCGCTGGTGGCCTGGGTGACCGGCCGCTCCACGGCCACGGAGACCGCGGCGCACATGGAGACCGCCGTCGGCCTCATCCTGCGCGACTGAGCTCTTCGGGCCGAGCGTGTCGGCCTGACCCACGCCGGTCACGCGCCGAAGGCATGGGTCGAGGTGACGCCGCCGTCGACCGCGATCTCGGCGCCGTTGATGTACGACGACTCGTCGCTGGCCAGGAAGACGTAGACCGGCGCGATGTCCTCCGGGTGGCCGACCCGGCGCAGCGGCACCTTGCTGGCGCCGTACTCCATCGCGGCGTCGCCGCCGTGCACCCGGGTCATCGGGGTGTCGATCATCCCGGGGTGCACCGAGTTGACCCGGATCCCCTTCGGGCCGAGCTCCATCGCGGCGCACTTGGTCATGCCGCGGATCGCCCACTTGGTGGCGGCGTACGCCGTGCACGACGGCATGCCCGCGAGGCCCTCGACGGACGAGGCGTTGATGATCGAGCCGCCGCCTGCCTTGCGCATGGTGCGGCTGACCGCCTGCATGCCGAGGAAGACGCCGAGCTGGTTGACCCGCCACAGCAGCTCGACCTCCTCGGCGGGCATCCGCTCGATGTCGCCGAAGCGGAGGATGCCGGCGTTGTTGGCCAGCACGTTCACCGGCCCGAAGCGGCTGGTGGCGTCCTCGACCAGCGACGCCCAGGAGGCGGCGTCGCTCACGTCGTGGTGCGCGAAGTGCGCACTCTCACCGAGCTCGTCGGCCAGCGCCTGCCCCTGCTCCTTGGCGACATCGGCGATGACGACCCGGGCTCCCTCGGCGACGTACGCGCGGGCGATCTCGGCGCCCTGGCCCATCGCGGCGCCGGTGACGATGGCGATCTTGTTGTCCAGGCGTCCCACGCTCAGACCTCTCAGTTCGGGGCGGCAGCGTGGCGCGCAGCGACACGCTCGCCCAATCGAAGTTGCATGATCGAGTCGGCGGCGAAGCCGACGTTCGGGTCCCGGCCGGCGAAGAAGCCGCCGAGCTGCTTGTCGAGGTCGTCCGCGGTCCACAGGTCGCCGGCGGCGTCGAACCGCTCCTCCACGACGGGCGCGGCGACGACGGCCACCATGCCGCCGTACACGACCATCACCTGGCCGGTGATCCGCTCCGCGGCCGGCGAGGCGAGGTAGGCGACCAGCGGTGCGACATGGTCGGGCGAGTACGGGTCCACCGCCTTGCCTGAGGCGTCCTCGCCGAAGACCTGCGCGGTCATCGCGGTCCGCGCCCGGGGGCAGATCGCGTTGGCGCGCACGCCGATCCTCGCCAGCCCGCGGGCCGTCGAGAGGGTCAGGGCCGCGATGCCGGCCTTGGCGGCGGCGTAGTTGGCCTGGCCCGGCGAGCCGCCGAGGAAGGCCTCGGAGGCGGTGTTGACGATGCTGCCGTAGACGGTGCCCGACTCGCTCTCCTTGGCCTTGCCGCGCCAGTACGCCGCGGCGTTGCGCGAGAGCAGGAAGTGGCCGCGCAGGTGGACGGCGATGACCGCGTCCCACTCCTCGTCGGCCAGGTTGAAGAGCATCCGGTCCCGGGTCATGCCGGCGTTGTTGACGACGATGTCGAGGCCGCCGAGCCGCTCGACGGCCGCGGCCACCATGGCGTCGGCGGTGGCGCGCTCGCTCACGTCGCCGGGTACGACGACCGCCTCGCCCCGAGCGAGCGGATCTCCTCCGCGGCCTCGTCCCCGGCGCCCGGCAGGTCGTTGACCACGACCCGGGCACCGGCCCGGGCCAGTGCGACCGCCTCGGCCCGGCCGAGCCCGGCTCCGGCGCCGGTGACGACGGCGACCTTCCCGTCGAGGCTGGTGGTCGTGCTCACGCGTCGTCCTCCACGAGGGTGATGGCCGCGCGCGGGCAGGCCGCGACGGCGCGCTTGACGTTGTCGACGTTCTCGTCGGTGGTGTGCTCGGTGTGCAGCTGGAGGAAGTCGTCGTCGTCCAGCTCGAACACCTCGGGGGCCATCGCCTCGCACAGCCCGTTGGACTCGCACAGGTCGAAGTCGACCTTGATCAACATGTCGTCGCCCTCTCAGAAAGCATGGTCAGGTCATCTTCCGGTGGTCCCACGACGCGACCCGGTCGGGGTGGATGATCACGCCCACCCGCTTGGTCGCCTGCTTCGCCACGGTCTGCGCGCCGATCTCCCCGAGCGCCTCGAAGGAGTCGACGCCGAACATCCGCACGGACACCGCCCTGCCGATCTCCAGGATCCGGTCGTGGTCGTGCACGATCTCGGCGCGTCCCTCGATGGAGACGCCGCGCAGCTCGAAGTAGTCGGTGCCGTCCTCGACCAGCGCGGTCACCCGCGGGTCGCGCTCGAGGTTGCGGATCTTCTGGCTGCGGCCGTACGTCCAGAAGGCGATCCGCCCGTCCTGGACGACGTAGAAGAGCGTGGTCAGGTGCGGGAAGCCGTCGCGGCCGTTGGCCGCCACCTGCACCTTGACGTTCTCCTGGAGCAGCCCCTGCACCTCCTCCTCGGTCAGTCTCACCTGGTCGCGTCCTGCGCTCACGGGTAGCTCAGCTCCCTTCCGAGGAGTGTCCGGGGAACACGTGGGCGGTCGGGTCGATGACCACCGCCGCGTTGTTGACGGCGGTGGCCGCCTCGCCGAAGCCGACGGCGATCAGCCGGACCTTGCCGGGATACTCCGTGATGTCGCCGGCGGCGAACACCCGCGGCAGGTTGGTCCGCATCGAGGAGTCGACGACGAGATGACGGCGGTGGGTCTCCAGGCCCCACTGCTGGAGCGGCCCGAGGTCGGCGACGAAGCCGAGCGCGGCGACGACCGCCTGGGCGGGCAGCACGCGCGGGGCGCCGTCGACGACCAGCTCGACCTCGGCGAGCGGGCCGGTCGTGCCGCCGCCGGCGTCGCGGAGGGCGGCGACCTCGGCCTTGGTGACGATCGCCGCCGAGGAGGCCCGGACCTGCTCGACGGTGCGCTGGTGGGCGCGGAACGCGTCGCGGCGGTGCACGAGGGTGACCGAGCGCGCGATCGGCTCGAGGTGGATCGCCCAGTCGAAAGCGCTGTCGCCGCCGCCGACGATGACGACGTCCTGGTCGCGGTAGGGCTCGAAGCCGGGGACGAAGAACTCCACGCCGCGACCGACCCAGCCGTCCGCCGCCGGCAGCCGGCGCGGGCTGAACTTGCCGATCCCGGCCGTGACGATCAGCGCCCGGGCGCGCACCGCGCTGCCGTCGTCGAGGGTCAGGGTGAGGCCGTCGTCGTCGGTCGCCAGGCCCGCGGCGGTGCGGCCGAGCAGCTGGACCGGGTCGGCGGTGAGCGCCTGGGCGACCAGGCCCTCGACCAGGTCGCGGCCCTTGACGCTCGGGAAGCCGGCGACGTCGAGGATCGCCTTCTCCGGGTACATCGCGGTGATCTGGCCGCCGAGCTCGGGCAGGGAGTCGATCAGCGCGACCCGCATCCCGCGGAAGCCCGCGTAGTAGGTAGCGAAGAGACCGGTCGGTCCGGCGCCGACCACAGCCAGGTCGCAGTCCACGATGCTCGCTCCTGGGGTGGCCACGACAGAACTGTAACGTGTTCTAGTTCGTCTTGTCTTGCTCGGGGGCTCCCGAGGTGTCCTGCTGGGGCGCGGCGGACGGGTCGTCCGTCTCGATGCCGTCCACCAGCCAGCCGTGGTCGGTGTGGACCATGGTCATCAGCATCTTGTACGGCGTCACGACGGTCTCCGGCTTGCCGTCGCGCTCGCGCTGCACGACCTGGTTGAGGAAGACCAGCGCCTCCAGCCGGGTCCGGTTGGCCCGCACCACGCCCTGGGCGACCACGCTGGCCTGGACCACCGTCTTCTGCGCGACGGCCTGCTCCTTGACGTCGCCGATCGTCGTGCGGAACTGCTCCTCGAACCGGTCCGTCATCAGGTCGGCCGCCTTGTCGACCTCCTCGTCGTACTTGGCGTAGTCGACGGAGACGATCTCCTGGGCGGCCTTCGCCGCCGCCTCGACACCGTCGCGGACCTGCAGCTGGGCGGCGACCACCGGCCGGCCCTTCGGGACGACGAGGGCCCCGGACCCGTCGGTCGCCCGGGCGGGCGGCTCGTCGTCGTCGCGGACGTGGTCGACGACGAGGATCGCGAACTCGGCGACCAGCGCGATCGTCACCAGCGCGAGGACGGCGATCAGCACCCGGGTCGTGCGCGGCCGGGCGAGGATGCCGGGGACACGCTCCGAGGACGGTCCGAGCTCCGACTCGGCCGGCGCATCGACGGTCTCCTCCGTCGGCTCGCCGGAAGCCTCGCCGGGAGTCTCCTGAGGGGTCTCCTCGAGGCCCTCCTCGGCGGACGGCGGGCGCCCGGTGCCGGCCTGGCCGGCGATCCGGCGCGGCCGGGGCGTCTGTCCGCGGGAGCTGGCGGGCTTGCGGGGGGTGGGGCGGCTCATCTCTTCCTCGTCCTGCTTCGGTCCTGCACGCTCAGCCCAGCGCGACGTACTGGAGGTCCTTGGTCAGCCAGCGACCGTCCTCCAGCACCAGCTCGAGCTGGATCCGGTAGTTGCGGGCCTCCGGCTGGAAGTCGGTCGTCTTGTTCTTGACCGTGCCGCTGGTGGCGACGATGGCCGTCGCGGTGTCGTCGTCCCCGGCGACCAGGCCGGCCCAGACGACCTTGGCGACCATGTCGGACTGCGCCTCGGTGGCGAGCTTCTCGAGGTCCTTCGCGCCCTCGGTGTACTGCGAGAGGAACTCGCCGGTCGCCATCGACTTCACGGCCTCGATGGTGCGCTGCGGCTCCTGGTAGCTGAAGTTCACGAACGCGGTGACCATCTTGCTCGCGGCCTCGAGCTGGGCGGCGGTGCGCTCCTGCTCGGCGTCGCCGGCCAGCGGCACCGCCTCGACCAGCCCGCGGCCGACGTCCTGGCCGACGCCGGGCACGACGTCGGTGCCGTTGACCTCGTTGTCCGAGGTGCTGACGTGGAGGTACAGCAGCAGGAGGGCCACGCAGCCGCACAGCACCGTGGCCGCGTAGAGGGCGATGTTGAGGCGGACCCGGCTCGTCCCGTCCGTCACTTGCTCGCCACCGGACCGACCAACAGCCACTTCCACGCATCCCCTCCCAGGACGGACAGGTTCTCCGGCTGCCGCAGCGTGACCGGGCTCCCCTCGGTGTCGACCAGCCCGGGCACCTGGCCGGTGGACGGATCGTAGGTGCCACTGTAGACGCGTCCGGGCGAGGCCCGGTTCTTCCGGTTGCCCGGCGCGTACTTGCTCCCCCGCATCACGTACGGCGGCCCCGCCGTGCAGCTGACGTCGGCCGGCACGGCGTCGGTCAGGTCCTGCGTCGAGCGCCACTGCGAGGGGGGCACGTAGCCCTGCGTGCACGGTGGCACGCTGTAGTCGAACTGGAGGTTGACGTGGCCCCAGCCGTCGGCGGTGCTGCCGGTGGGACCGCCGGCGATCAGGGCCGGGTAGGTCACGAGCAGCTGCTCGATGCCGTCGAGCTCGCTGACGAGCACCTGGTCCACGGTGATCAGGTCGCCGAGGAGCACGGGCATCGTCGGCTCCAGCTGCTCGAGGAGCTTGGTGAGGGCCCTGGCGGCGCCCGGCGTGGCGCTGAGCACGGTGCGCAGGTCGCCGTCGCTCCCGCGCAGCGCGGTGGTGAGCGTGTTGAGGTCCGCGGCGAACCGGCGGATGTTCTCCTTCTGGCCCTTCTGGGTCCGCAGCACGGCCAGGCCGCTGTCGAGCAGGGCGATGGTCTCCTCGGTGTGGGCGCTGGCCTCGGCGATGAAGGCCGAGCCGCCGTCGAGCAGCCGCTGCAGGTCGGCGCCGGTGTCGGTGAACATCAGCCCGAGCTCCTCGACGACCTTCTCCAGGCTCTCCTTGTCGACCGAGTCGACGAACCGGCTGAGGTCGATCAGCAGGTCGCCCTCGTCGACGGGCAGGGAGCGCTCGTCGCCGGAGAAGCTCGAGCCGTCGCGGGCGTAGGGCCCCGACTCGTCGGCCGGCTGGAAGTCGAGGTACTGCTCGCCGACGGCGGAGAGGTTGTGGACGAACATCTGCGCGTCCAGCGGGAGCCGGGTGTCGTGCTCGAGGTCGAGGGTGAGGTCGACGCCCTCCTCGGTGGCGTCCATCCGCGAGACGCGGCCGATCTTCACGCCGCGGTAGGTGACCTCGCTGCCCTCGAACAGGCCGCCGGAGCCCGGGAGGCTCGCGGTGACGGTGATGCCGCGCCCGGTGGCCCGGTCGACCAGGCCGAGATAGCTCGCGGCGATGTAGGTGACGCCGACGGCGCTGAGCACCACGAACGCCATCAGCCGGATCCGCACGCCCCTGCTCATGCCGTGCCTCCGCCCAGGAGGTCCGCGGTGGAGGTCCGGTGGGCCGACGGCTGCGCGCCGGTCAGCCCCTTGAGGAGGCCGCCGAGCGGTCCGTTGGGGCCGAGCAGGCCGTTGCCGCCGCCGAGCAGGCCGCCGAGGTCGATATTGGGCAGCGAGGTGAGCAGCTTGCACACCGGGCTGTCCTTGATCGTCGGGTCCTGGCACTTGGTCTGCAGGTCCTGGAGCAGGTTGACGTCGGCGAGCACCTTCAGGCAGGCGGCGCTGGTGAGGCTGCCGCTCTTGAGGCACTTGCTCACCTGGTCGAGGACCTGGCCGAGGTCCGGCAGCTGGATCTCGGGGAGCCCGAGCGTCTTGTAGAGGTTCTCGAAGTTGAGGTCGGCCCGGATGATCGTGTCGGCGTAGTCGCCCTGGACGATGTTGTTGGCCGCCTGCGGGAACGGGAAGCTGACCAGCAGGTTGAGCCCGGGCGCGAGCTGCTCGTCGGCCTCGGTCAGCTTGCGCAGGATCGGGCTGAGGTCCTCGAGGATCTCGAGCACGTCCTTCTTGCTGGCGTTGATCACCCGGGTGCCGACCTGGCCGAGCCGGTCGAGGGAGCGGAGCATCTCGATCAGCTCGTCGTGCTGGGCGGCGAGGACCTCGACCGCCGGGCCGACGGCGTCGAGGGCGTCGCCGATCGTCTTCTTCTCCGCGTTGAGCGTCGCGGTGAGGTTGTTGAGCGACTCCAGCGCCTGGATGATGTCGACCTTCTGCTGGTCGATCGTGCCGACGACCGAGTCCAGCGAGGACAGCAGGCTGCGCAGCCGGTCCTCGCGTCCCGACATCACCAGGTTGGCCTCGCGGGTGATGGTGCCGAGCTGGGCGACGCCGCCGCCGCTGAGGAGGAAGGAGAGCGCACCGAGCACCTCCTCGACCTCCGGGTTGCGGCCGGTCTTCGCGAGCGCGATCTCGTCGCCCGCACCCAGCCGGCCGGTGGGCGCCTCCTGCTTCGGCGCCTCGAGGGCGACGTACTTCTCGCCGAGGAGGGAGACCTGCCGGATGTCGGCGATCGCGTTGTCGGGCAGCTTGACGTCGTCGCGCAGCCGCAGGGTGACCTTGGCGTTCCACCCGGACCGCTCGACCTCGGTGACCTCGCCGACGACGACGTCGTCGACCATCACCGGCGAGCGCGGGACGACGTTGAGGACGTCCTTGAAGTACGCCGTCACCTCGAACGCCCGGTCGGCGTCGACCGGGTGACCGGGCAGGGGCAGGTCGTAGGCGCCGTCGAAGTCGCTGCAGCCGGTGAGCAGCGCGGTGCCGAGGAGCAGCGCCACGAGGCCGCGCCAGCGGCGGCCGACGGTCCGGAGTGCGCTCACGAGCCACCTCCCAGCAGGGTCCGGACCGAGGCGTCCTCGCCGGTGGAGTAGGAGACGTCGGTGATCTCCGGCACCTGGATGCCCTTCTTCGTGGCCGCCTGCTTCGGCAGGTACGTCTTGTACTCGGGCGGCAGCCAGGGCAGCTTGGTGACGATCGGCTCGATCAGCTTCTCGATCAGGTCGCAGGCGGTGTCCTTGAGCGCCGCCGGCATCGACGGGTGCTGCTGGATGAAGGCGCAGATCAGCCCGTCGACGTCCCAGACCAGTCCGCCGATGGCCATCCGGGAGTTCTGGCTGCCGCTGACGTGGTCGAAGCCCATGTGCAGGTTGCCCATCGCGACCGGCGCGATCCGCACGGCGGTCTCGATGTTGTCCTTCTCGGAGGCGATCGTGCTCATCACGTCGGTGAGCTTGCGGACGTCGGCGACCAGCGCCTCGCGGTTGTCGCGCACGAAGCCCTTCACGCTGCCGACCGCCTTGGCGACCGCCGCGACCGCCTGCTGCAGCTCGTCGCTCTCCTCGGCGAGCATCGCGGACACGCCGGTGAGGTCCTCCATGAAGGCGCGCACCAGGGTGTCGTTCTCGGCGAGGGTCGTGGTGAACTTCGCGAGCTGGGTGACGGTCTCGAACAGCGGGCCGGCGCCGTCGCCGAAGGTCTGCGCCGCCTCGGCGAGGTCGCGGATCATCTGGTTGCCCCGGGCGCCCTGGCCCGCGAACGCCTTGTTGCCGGCCTCGAGCAGATGGTCGAGAGTGCCGTCGGCGTTGACGCCGTTGGGGCCGAGCGCCCGGGTGAGCGACTGGAGGCTGCTGTAGATGCGGTCCAGCTCGACCGGCACGGCGGTCTCGGGCAGCGCGATGTCCGCACCGCTCGCCATCACGTCGCCGCCCTGGTAGACGGGGGTCAGCTGGACGAAGCGGTCGGCGACCAGGGTCGGGGTCACGATGACGGCCTGCGCCTTCGCCGGGACCCGGTACGACGCGTCGTACTCCATCTCGACCCGCACCGAGTTGCCCTCGGGGATCACCGCGGTGACGCGGCCGACGTTGACCCCGAGGATCCGCACGTCGGTGCCCTTGTAGACGCTGACGGCGCGCGGGAAGTGCGCGGTGACGGTCTTCATCTCCGCCGGCGAGCGGACCAGGTTGACCGCCACGGCGACCAGGAGCACCGCCCCGAGGAGGGCGAGCACCCGGCGGTCGATGCGCTTGAGGACGGCGGACACCATCGCGATCACCCGTCGAACCCGGGAACGAACTCACCGGTGGGCAGGGCCAGCAGGTTCGCGGCGTACGCGTCGAACCAGGGGCCGGTACCGATGATGTTGCTGAGGATGGACACATAGGGGCCGAGCGCGGCCAGGGTCTCCTTGAGCCGCTGCTTCTTGGAGACGAGGAAGGAGACCAGGCCGTCGACCTCCTTCAGGGCGGGGCCGATCTGCTTCTCGTTGTCCTTGACCACGCCACGCAGCTCCTTGGCGAGCGAGCGCGCGTTGACGAGCAACGCGTGGACCGCGTCCTTGCGCTTCGTGAGCTCGGTGAAGACCAGGTCGCTGTTCTTCATCAGCTCCACGATGTCGTCGCTGCGGTCGGCGAGGACCTTGCTGACCTCCTTCGAGCTCTCGAAGAGGGTCTGGATCTCGGCGTCGCGCGAGGCGATGCTCTGCGAGAGCCGGGAGATGCCGTCGAAGGACGCCTGGATCTCCGGCGCCGACGCGTCGAGGGTCTCGGCCACGGTGTTCAGCGCCTGGGCGAGCTGGTCGGTGTCGATCTCCTCGGTCGTGGTGGTGAGGTCGCCGAAGACGCCGACGATGTCGTACGCCGCCTGGGTCCGCTCGACCGGGATGGTGCCGCCCTTCGCGAGCTGGCCCTTCCCGGCGGGCTGGAGGTCGAGGTACTTCTCCCCCAGCAGGTTGAGCACCTCGATCGACGCGCTGCTCTCCTTGCCGAAGTCGACGTCGCCCTTGATCTCGAACGTCACCTTCACCCGGTCGTCGGCGAGGGTGACGGCGGTGACCCGGCCGACCCGGATGCCGCCGACCTGGACGATATTGCCCTTGTGGATGCCGCTGGCGTCGCTGAACTCGGCGTAGTAGGTGGTCCCGCGGAAGCCGGGGAACTTGCCGAGGTTGAAGGTGGCGGCGGAGACGACCGCCATCAGCACGAGGGTGATGACGCCGAGGCGGAGGACACGGGCGTCGCGGCGGCGGGTCGCGGGATGGGTCATCGGTCCTGGCACCTCGGCGCGGTGGACTTGAAGGAGAAGTCGGTGATGTAGCTCTGGATCTCCTTGATGATCGGCAGGTCCGCGATCAGTGGCAGCCGGATGCTGGCGGCGACGCCGCAGACGTAGTACTGGTACCAGGAGCCGTAGGTGCCGGTGCGGGTCTGGTCGGTCATCGTCTCGGGCATCCGGTCGAGGAGCTCAGCGAGGTTGGCCCGGTTCTCCTTCTTGTTGAGCAGCTTGGAGAGCTCGCGCAGCGCGGCGATGTCCTCCTTGAGCAGCGGCCGGCCGCTGCGGAGCAGGTCGGCCACGGCCACGGTCAGCTCGGAGATGTTGTCGAGCGAGGAGCCGATCGTGTCGCGGTCCTTCGCGAGGTCGGTCATCCAGTCCTTCAACTCCACGATCAGCGTGCTGAGCTGCTCGTGCCGGTCGTCGACCGTCTTGAGCGTCTGGGTCAGGTTGGTGACGACGTCGCCGATCAGCTGGTCGCGGTCGGCGAGCGCGGTGGTGAGCGAGGCGGTGTGGTCGAGCAGGCTGCGGACGGTCCCGCCCTCGCCCTGCAGCACCTGGACCAGGTTCATGCTCAGCTCGTTGACCTGGTCGGGCGTGAGCGCCGCGAACAGCGGCTTGAAGCCGTCGAAGAGGACGGTCAGGTCCAGCGCCGGCTTGGTGCGGTCGACGGGGATCGTGGCGCCGTCGGCGAGCGGCTCCGACTCCTCGGCACCGGCGCCCTCGAGCAGGGCCAGGTAGCGGTCGCCGACCAGGTTGAGGAAGCGGATCTCGGCCCGCGAGGCGGTCGTCAGCCGCACGCCGGCGTCGACCTTGAAGGTCACCCGGGCCATCGAGCGCCGGTAGTGCTCGACCTTCTTCACCTCGCCCACGTTGACGCCGGCGACCCGGACGTCGTCGCCCTTCTCCAGCATCGTCGCGTTGGTGAAGACCGCCTGGAACTCGTTGCGGTCCCCGAAGCCGACATTGCCCATGATGACGGCGAGCAGGCCGGTCACGAACACGGAGACGATCGTGAACACGCCGAGCTTGATCGCCGCGGCGGCCGTGGTGGCGTTGCGCTGGTTCCGCATGCTCATCCGGCCGCCTTCCCCTCCCGGACCACCGGCCCGTACAGCAGGGAGCCGAGGGCGCCGTACGACGCGGGGTCCTGACCGGTCTCGCCGGCCAGCATCGCGTTGACGACGCGCTGCTCGGCGGTGCTGCCGGCGTACCCGCTGTCGATGGCGGAGGGACGGCCGATGATGCCCTGCAGCGGCAGGGGCGAGAAGCCGCCCTTCTCGTCGATGTCCGAGCCCTGGTTGAGAGGGTTCTTCTTGCCGGGGACGGTGAAGTTCGGCAGGCCGGCGCACCAGGGGCCGTGGCCGACCTCGCCGTACGTCGGCAGGTCGCGCTCGTCGAACGGGCGGAACTGCGGCTGGAAGAACTCGATGTACTGCTTGACCACGTTGCCCTCGAAGGTCTTGGACAGGATCGGCTCGTAGTTGGCCGCGCCGCGGATCAGGCAGGGGAACTCCGGGGAGTACTCGGCGAGCAGGTCGAGCACCGGCGCGGTGACCTGGCCCATCCGGATCAGGTTCTGCTCGTTGTCGCCCAGGAACCGGGTGGCGGTGTCGGCGAGACCGGTGAGGTCGGAGAAGAAGACGTCGAGCTCCTCGGCCTTCTCCGTGACGGTCTTGCTGGTGACCGTCACGTTGTCGAGCACGTCGAGCAGGTCGGGCGCGGCGAGATCGTAGGCGTCGGCGACCTCGGCGAGCGCGACCAGGTCCTTGCGCAGGGTCGGCAGGTGGTCGCTGATCGCGCCGATGTAGTCGCCGAGCTGGTCCATCGTCTCGCCGAGCTGGCTCCCGCGCCCCTCCAGCGCCGTGGCGAGGGCGTGCAGGGTCGCGTTGAGGTCGGCGGGACGCACCGCCCGCAGCAGCGGGAAGAGGTCGGCGAGCACCTGGCTCAGCTCGACATTGGTCTCCACGCGGTCGGACGGGATCACGTCGCCGTCGCGGAGCTGCCCGGTGGCGTCCTCCGGGCGGACCAGGGCGACGAACTTCTGGCCGAACAGCGTGGTCGGCAGGATCCGGACGCCGACATTGGCGGGGATCCGCTTGGCCTGCTCGGGGTCGAGGGCGAGCGTGATCTCGGCCTCCTCGCCGTCCTGGTCGATCTTGTCGACGCGGCCCACCAGCGCGCCGTGGATCCGGACGTCGCCGAACTTCGCGAGCTGGAGGCCGGCGCGGTCGGCCTTGACGGTGACCGTCGTGGTGCTCTCGAAGGTCTTGTTGTAGATCGCGATCGACAGCCAGATCAGCAGGGCGATCGCGGTCAGGAAGCCGACGCCGGCGACGAGGAGCCGGTTGTGCTCCCTGGCGCTGTCGTGATGGATGTTCACCAGCATCGGCGGCTCACCCCGTGATCCTGACGGTGGTCGTCGAGCCCCAGATCGCGAAGCTGAGGAAGAAGTCGGCGACCACGATGGTCACGATGCTGGTCCGGATCGCCTTGCCGACCGCCCGGCCCACGCCCGCGGGCCCGCCCGACGCGGTGTAGCCGTAGTAGCAGTGGATGAGGATCACCGCGACGGCGAGGAAGAGCAGCTTGAAGAACGACCACACCATGTCGATCGGCGGCAGGAACTGCAGGAAGTAGTGGTCGTAGGTGCCACCGGACTGGCCGTAGATGTAGACCACGATCAGCCGCGGCGAGAGGTACGACGCGCACAGGGCCACGATGTAGAGCGGGATCACCGCGACGAACGCCGCCACCATCCGGGTCGTGACCAGGAACGGCAGCGACGGGATGCCCATCACCTCGAGCGCGTCGATCTCCTCCGAGATCCGCATCGCGCCCAGGCGCGCGGTGTAGCCGCAGCCCACGGTCGCGGCCAGCGCGATCGACGACACCAGCGGGGCGACCTCGCGGGTGTTGAAGTAGGCGGAGATGAAGGCGCTGAACTTGGCCACGCCGATCTGGCTCAGCGAGGCGTAGCCCTGGATGCCGACCTCAGTGCCGGCGAAGAACGCCATGAACGCGATCACGCCCACCGAGCCGGCGATCAGGCTCAGCCCGCCGGCGCCGAAGGCCACCTCGGCCAGGGTGTTGCTGATCTCGCGCGGGTAGCGGCGGATCGCGCGCGGCACCCAGGTGAGCGCCTTGACGTAGAACAGCAGCTGGTCGCCGTACCCCTCGAGGGTGCTGCGGCCGGACCGGACGCTGTCGCGGACCATCTCGTTGACGACGGCCATCACAGCCCCACCGGTGGCGCGACCTGGAAGTAGATGGCGGTGATCACGGCGTTGAGGAAGAACAGCGCCATGAAGGCGATGATCACCGACTCGTTGACCGCCCGGCCCACCCCGCTCGGGCCGCCGCCCGCGTTGAGGCCCTTGTAGGCGCCGATGATGGCCGCGAGCCAGCCGAAGATGATCGCCTTGATCATCGCGATGTAGAGGTCGGGCAGCGAGGCGAGGGCGGTGAAGGACGACAGGAAGGCGCCGGCCGAGCCGCCCTGGACGATGACGGTGAAGAAGTAGCCGCCGCCGATGCCGGTGCCGATCACGATGCCGTTGATCATGAATGCCACGAACATGGTCGCGACGACGCGGGGCGCGACGAGGCGCTCGAGCGGGTCGATGCCGAGGACCTCCATGGCATCGATCTCCTCGCGGATCTTGCGGGCCCCGAGGTCGGAGCAGATCGCGGAGCCGGCCGCGCCGGCGATGATCATCGCCGCCGCCATCGGGGCCGCCTCGCGCACGGTCGCGAGCACCGCCGTCGCGCCCGCGAACGACTGGGCACCGAGCTGGCCGGTGAGATTGCCGACCTGCAGCGAGATGACCGCGCCGAACGGGATCGAGACCATGATCGTCGGCACCAGCGTCACGCTGGTGACGAACCAGGCCTGCTCGAGGAACTCGCGGACCTGGAAGGGGCGGGTGAGGATCCGCTTGGTCACCTCGATCACCATCAGCGCGATCTCGCCGGGGCCGCGCACGACCGCCATGGCATTGAACGCCACGCCCCGACTCCTCTCCCGACCTTGCCCGTCCCCGGTCCCGCTCACCGGGACCCGGCGATACTAGAACACGTTCTCGTTGTGACCAAGGCGACATGACGCGCCTCGGACTGTTTTCACCCTCGTGCCGTGTTCAACGGGGTGCGTGTGGCCGGGGTCACGCCCGGCCGAGCAGGTCGCCGTCGCCGACCATGGAGGAGCCGGCCGCCACCTGCTCGCGCGTGGTGAGGGACCGGATCCGGCGGCGGTAGCGCACGATCTGGACGACGCCCAGCGTCCACAGGAGGTACTGGGTGGCCATCGCCCAGCGGAACGCCTCGGGGGTGTACTCCCCCGAGCCCGGCGTCAGCAGGTCGAGGACCGCGCCGACCAGGAGGACGGCCAGCAGCGCCGAGGTGAAGCCGCCGACGTTGACGATCCCGCTGGCGCTCGCGGTGCGGAGGTCCGGGTTGCTGGTGCGGGCCACGTCGAAGCCGATCATCGAGCCCGGCCCGCCGGCACCGACGACCACGATCAGCAGCACGAGCAGCGGCAGCGGGGCGTCGCCGGGCCAGAGCAGCACCAGCGCCCAGACGGTGGCGAGCGCGGTCAGGATGAGCAGCGAGGTCGTCGAGCGGTGCCACGGATGCCGGCCGACCAGCCAGCCCAGGAGCGGGCCGTAGGCCACCGAGGTCGCGACGAGCAGGGAGAGCAGGGCGCTCGCCGTACCCGGGGAGAGATGCTCGGCGGTGACCAGGAACGGGTAGCCCCACAGCAGCGCCATCAGCGAGGTGCTGAACGGCGTCGAGAAGTGCATCCACAGGCCGAGCCGGGTGCCGGGCTGCGCCCAGGACGCGGCCAGGCTGGCGGCGAGCGCCCGCGCCGTCATGGGCACACCGCGCAGGTGGGCCCGCGCCGGCGAGTCGTGGAGCAGCAGCCGCAGGGCGACGAGGGCGGCCACGCCGGCGAGCGCACCGGCGAGATAGGCGCGGGTCCAGCCGAGGTGCCCGAGCGCCCACGTCATCGGGGCCGCCGCGGCCAGCGCGCCGAGCTGTCCGAGATTGCCGGTCAGCTGGCTGATCAGCGGCACCTGGCGGCTCGGGAACCAGGACGTGACCAGTCGCAGCACGCAGATGAAGGTCATCGCGTCGCCCGCCCCGACCAGCACCCGCGCCCCGAGGGCGAGGGCGTACTGGTCGGCGAACGCGAATCCCGCCTGCCCGATGCTGACCACGGCCACCGCGACGGTGAGCACCGTCCGGGAGCCGAGCCGGTCGACCATCAGCCCGACCGGGATCTGCATCGAGGCGTACACGAGGAGCTGCAGCACGGTGAACGACGCGAGCTGGCTCGCCGAGATGTCGAAGCGCTCGGTGGCGGCGAGGCCGGCCACGGCGAGGCTGCTGCGATGGAAGACCGCGAGGGCGTAGACGAGGAGGCCGACGATCCAGACGACGTAGCGACGGTGGGTACTCAGCTCCGCACGCTCACTTCGTCGCCTGCGCTCGCCTGCGCTCGCGCGCTCCCGCGCTCGTCGGGAGCACTTCGGTCTCGTTCCTCGGCCGGCGCTCCCTCCTCACTTGGTCGCCTCCATCATCTGCCGCAGCTCCTTCTTCAGCTCGCCGATCTCGTCGCGCAGCCGGGCGGCCAGCTCGAACTGCAGCTCGGCGGCCGCCGCCTTCATCTGGTCGGTGAGGTCCTGGATCAGCTGGGCCAGGTCGGAGCTCGGCAGGCCCGCCAGCTCGGCGGCGTGCCCGCCGACGTCGGTGGAGCGCAGCTGCGGGGTCGGCGACTTCTGCGGCTTCACGCCGCCGGCGCGGCCCTTCTGGCCGACGTCGGCCCAGGTCTGGAGCAGCTCCTGGGTCGTCTCGTCCTCGCGGGCCAGCATCTCGGTGATGTCGGCGATCTTCTTGCGCAGCGGCTGCGGGTCGATGCCGTGGGCCTCGTTGTAGGCGACCTGCTTGGCCCGGCGGCGGTTGGTCTCCTCGATGGCCGACTCCATCGAGGGGGTGATCTTGTCGGCGTACATGTGCACCTGGCCGGACACATTGCGAGCGGCGCGGCCGATGGTCTGGATCAGCGACTTGTCGGAGCGCAGGAAGCCCTCCTTGTCGGCGTCCAGGATCGAGACCAGCGAGACCTCGGGCAGGTCGAGGCCCTCGCGGAGCAGGTTGATGCCGACGAGCACGTCGTAGAGGCCCAGCCGCAGGTCGCGCAGCAGCTCGATCCGCTTGAGGGTGTCGACCTCGGAGTGGAGGTAGCGGGTGCGGACCCCGGCGTCGAGCAGGTAGTCGGTGAGGTCCTCGGACATCTTCTTGGTCAGCGTGGTGACCAGGACCCGCTCGTCCTTCTCGGCGCGCTGGCGGATCTCGTGGATCAGGTCGTCGATCTGGCCCTTGGTCGGCTTGACCACGACCTCGGGGTCGACCAGCCCGGTCGGGCGGATGATCTGCTCGACCACGTCGCCCTGCACCTTGTCGAGCTCGTAGTCGCCCGGCGTGGCCGAGAGGTAGACGGTCTGCCCGATCCGCTCGAGGAACTCCTCCCAGCGCAGCGGGCGGTTGTCCATCGCGCTCGGGAGGCGGAAGCCGTGCTCCACCAGGTTGCGCTTGCGGGACATGTCGCCCTCGTACATGCCGCCGATCTGCGGGACCGCGACATGGGACTCGTCGACGACGAGGACGAAGTCCTCGGGGAAGTAGTCGAGCAGCGTGTTGGGCGCACTCCCCCGCGACCGGCCGTCCATGTGCATCGAGTAGTTCTCGATGCCCGAGCAGGACCCGACCTGCCGCATCATCTCGATGTCGTACGTCGTGCGCATCCGCAGCCGCTGCGCCTCGAGCATCTTGCCCTGCCGCTCGAAGGTCGCCAGCTGCTCGGCGAGCTCGGCCTCGATGCCGTTGATCGCCCGCTCCATCCGCTCGGGGCCGGCGATGTAGTGGCTGGCAGGGAAGACGTAGAGCTCGGTGTCCTCGGTGAGCACCTCGCCGGTGACCGGGTGCAGCGTCATCAGCCGCTCGATCTCGTCGCCGAAGAACTCGATCCGGACCGCCATCTCCTCGTAGACCGGGAAGATCTCGAGGGTGTCGCCACGGACCCGGAAGGTGCCGCGGGTGAAGGCGAGGTCGTTGCGGGTGTACTGGATCTCGACCAGGCGGCGCAGCACCGAGTCGCGGTCGTGCTCCTCCCCCACGCGCAGCCGGACCATCCGGTCGACGTACTCCTGCGGGGTGCCGAGGCCGTAGATGCACGACACCGTCGAGACCACGATCACGTCGCGGCGGGTGAGCAGGCTGTTGGTCGCCGAGTGGCGCAGCCGCTCCACCTCCTCGTTGATCGAGGAGTCCTTCTCGATGTAGGTGTCGGTCTGCGGGACGTAGGCCTCGGGCTGGTAGTAGTCGTAGTAGGAGACGAAGTACTCGACCGCGTTGTCGGGGAAGAGCTGGCGCAGCTCGTTGGCGAACTGCGCGGCCAGCGTCTTGTTGGGCTGCAGCACCAGCATCGGTCGCTGCACCTGCTCCGCGACCCAGGCGACGGTCGCGGTCTTGCCGGTGCCGGTCGCGCCGAGCAGGACGACGTCCGGCACGTCGTCGTTGAGGCGCTTGGTGATCTCCGCGATGGCGGCCGGCTGGTCGCCCGAGGGCTGGTAGTCGGACTGCACGTGGAAGGGCGCGACGCGACGCTCGAGATCGGTGACCGGACGCATGGTTCCAGCGTACGAGGGAGCGCCGACAGCGCCCGATTCGGCGTCAGCGCGGCCGGTCCGGCTGCACCCGCAGCGCGTGGAGCGCGGTGGCGAGCATGGCGTAGTGGCCGATCAGCATCAGGATCTCGATCCGCTCCCGGTCCTCGAACTGCTCCCCCAGCTCCGCCCACAGGCCGTCGGAGAGGTCCTGGTCGGCGAGCAGCTCGTCGGTGGCGCGCAGCAGCAGCCGCTCGCGGGGGCTGAAGGTGCCCTCGGCGTCCCCCGCCTCGATCGCGGCGAGCTCCGCACGGGTCAGGCCGGCGCGCCGGGCCAGGCGCCGGTGCTGGGTCAGCTCGTACGACGACCCGCGGCGTGCCGCGACCCGGACGATGACCAGCTCCGACTCGCGGCGCGAGAGGCGCCCGCCCGGCATCAGCCGGCCGGCGAAGTGCAGCCAGCCCCAGAACAGCCGGCGGTGCCGGCCCAGGGTCAGGAAGACGGCAGGCGGCTCGGTGCCCTGGACCCGGCCGGCGATGCGGGCGAAGAGCGCGACGAGCGGGCCGACCTCGCGCCAGCCGCCCGGTGCGATCCGGGGGGCCGTGGGCTCGCTCATGCCGCCCGCCGGGCCTGCTCGACGGCGGGCAGCACCCGGTTGGCGCCGTAGTTGAAGATCCGCATCGCGACGGCGTACCCGGGCGGGAAGTAGCGCTGCAGCCAGTGGGCGAGGCGGATGTCGGGCGAGGTGTAGACCCAGTACCGGTTGCGCAGCGCACCCCTCCAGATCGCCGCCGCGGCCTGCTCGGGTGAGACCGCGCGCTTCTGGAAGTGCCGGCGAGCGCGGACGAACGCCTTGCTCTGCTGGTCGATGCCGGCGATCCGGATCGTCTCGACCAGGCCGGTGTCGACGCCGCCGGGGCAGACCAGGCTGACGCCGATCCGGTGCTTGCGCAGGTCGTAGCGCAGGACCTCCGAGACGCCGCGCAGGCCGAACTTGGTCGCGCTGTAGGCCGCGTGCCAGGGCATCGCGATGATGCCGGCGGCCGAGGAGACGTTGACCAGCTGGCCGCCGCGGCCGGCGTCGATCATCGGCGGCACGAACTCCTCGATCACGTGGATCGGACCCATCAGGTTGACGTCGACCAGCCGCTGCCAGTGCTCGGGCTCCAGGCTGCGGACGGTGCCCCAGATCGCGATCCCCGCGACGTTGAGGATCACGTCCATGGCGCCGTGGCGCTCGGTGACGAGGGCGGCGAGGCGGCGTACGTCGGCGTGGTCGGAGACGTCGGCGGCCTCCGCGCTGCCGACCCGGCCGCCCCGGGCCCGGATCGCGGCGGCGACCTCGGCCAGCCGGTCGGCCCGGATGTCGGTCAGGTGCAGCACGGCGCCGCGCTCGGCGGCCTGCTCGGCGACCGCGCGACCGATGCCGCTCGCGGCGCCGGTGACCAGGACCTGCTTGCCGGCCAGGTCGCGGACGGGGGCACGGAACCACATGGGACTTCTCCTCAGCTCGGGAACAGCGACGCCGCGAGGGCGACGAGCGGCGGTCGGAGGCCGGCCAGCCGCTCCGGCTCGCCGACCATGATGTGCGCGGTCGCCATCTGGACCGTGGCGGCCAGCAGGGCCTCGCACGCGAAGCGCTCCCGCGCGTCGCGGGCGCCGAGGGTCCGGGCGAGCTCGGTCGCCGCCTCCTGCTGGACCTCCAGCCTCCGCCGCATGACCTCGGGGCCGGCGGCGTAGACCTCGACCAGGAACAGCCGGGAGCGGTCGGGGTCCTCGGCGAGGGCCGCGAGATAGCGGTCGAGCAGGTCGGCGAGCCGCTCCAGCGGCGGCCCGGCCGCGCCCAGCCCCTCGGCGAAGCCGGCGCGCAGCGCGTCCGTCGCCCACGCGTACGCCGCGATGAAGCACTCCTGCTTGGAGCCGAAGTGCTGGTAGAAGGTCTCCCGGGAGACGCCGGCGCGCCGGACGATCTCGGCCACCGGCGTCGCGGCGTACCCCCGCTCCGCCATCGCCTCGGCCATCGCGTGGAACATCCGCTCCCGCTGGACCGCCGCCACCTCGGCGCGGCTCAGGCCGTGCCGTCCGCGGGGCAGGGTCGTCATGACCGTGAGCGTTCCACGAACAGTGTTGTTCGTCAATCGGCGGCGGGCCTGCAGGTCAGAGCAGCGGGCGCAGCGGGGCGAGCACCAGCTCGGTGAACTTGCGGTGCACGTCGCGCGCCTCCCACTCGCCGCTGGTCAGCTCCAGGCAGTGGGACTGGTCGACCTCGAAGATCGCCTCGAGCTCGGCCGCGAAGCCCTCGTCGATGATCTCGACGTTGATCTCGAAGTTGCCCGAGAGGCTGAGCCGGTCGATGTTGGCGGTGCCGACGGTCGCCCAGGTGCCGTCGACGGTCGCCGTCTTCGCGTGCACCATCGCGTCGCGGTAGCGCAGGATCCGCACCCCGGCGTCGAGCAGCTGGGTGAAGTGGCCGCGCGAGATCCAGTCGGCCACGATGTGGTTGGACTTCAGCGGCAGCAGGAGGCGTACGTCGACGCCGCGGCGCGCGGCCGCCTTGACCGCGTCGATGAAGTCCTCGTCGGGCAGGAAGTAGGCCTGGGTCATCCACACGTTGCGGCTGGCACGGTTGATCGCCTCGATGTACATCGCCCGGATCGGGAACATCCACAGCCGCGGGACGTTGCGCTGCAGCCGCACCCGCGGCTCCCACGTCGACGCGGTCTCCAGCAGCAGCGGCCGCTCGGAGCTGCGCAGCCGGCGCCGGCGGTTGAGGTTCCAGAAGTCCGCGAACGCCCGCTTGAGGTCCCACACGGCCGGGCCGGTGATCCGGACGTGGGTGTCGCGCCACTCCGACTCGTACGCCGAGCCGATGTTGTAGCCGCCCACGAACCCCACGCTCTCGTCGACCACGAGGATCTTGCGGTGGTCGCGCCCGTAGCGGCGCAGGTCGAAGAACCGCCAGCCGGCCGCGTAGACCGGGTAGCGCAGCACCTTCACGCTCGGGGGGAACCGCTGGAAGGCCGGTGAGACCACGAGGTTCGCGAACCCGTCGTAGATGCAGTAGACGTCGACCCCGCGCTCGGCGGCGGCGATGAGGGCCTGCTTGAACCGCTCCCCCGTGGCGTCGCCCTTCCAGATGTAGGTCTCGAAGAGGATCTGCCGCTCGGCGCCCTCGATGGCCGCCAGCATGTCGTCGTACAGGTCCCGCCCGAAGGTGTACGTCGTCACCTCTCCGTCGCCGACCGTGACCGTGCGCGGCGGCGTGGTGGGGAACGCCTTGGGCCGCTTGCCGCGACGCCGGTAGGAGTCGACCAGCGACATCGCGATGGCGACCGCGAAGGGCACGCCGACCAGGGTCAGCAGGACCCGCCGCAGCACGGTCCGCAGGCCGGCCAGCGAGTCCCTGTCGTCGTGCGCCACGCGCGTCAATCTAGCGGTCGGACCCCCGCGCTACTGCGCACCCTCGCCGCTGTTGGCGCCGCTGAGGAGCTCCAGCCGGTCGACCAGCCAGGCGCCGCCCTCGAGCCGCAGGGTCATGCTGACGCGCTGCTCCTCGATCTTGACGTCGGTGTTCTCCTCGTCGGTGATCGCCTGGTCGACGAACGCGAGCACCTCGACCTGGTGGTCGTCGACGGCCCGCGCGGCGGCGTCGACGACCTGGCCCTGCGCGGTCACCTTGCCCTCGACGATGGCCTTCTGGAGGTCGCCGACGTTGGGCGCCAGCTTCTCCCGCAGCTCGGCGTTCGCGATCTTGTCGACCCACGCGAAGTCGTGCTCGCCGTCCTTCCACGAGTACGACGTGATCTCGACCAGCACCTCCTTGGCCGCCTCCAGCGCCGCCTTCTCGGCGTCGTCCCGGGCGGTGAGCGCCTGGGCCCGGGATTGGGCGTCCTCGAGGTCGCCGCTGGCGCCGCGCTCCTGGACGACCAGCCAGGCCACGGCCGCCAGGCTCGCGACCAGGGCGGCGGCCAGCGCGACGACGAGGGTCCCGGGCTTGACGTCCCTGCTCACCGGGGTCCCCGCGAAGTTGTGCGCTGGAGGAGCGAAGCGGGGGAAGCGTAGAACTTCGTGGGGTGGTTCACCGGACCGGCCCCGGGGCGTGGGCGGCACCGCGCTGGAGCGTGGCGAACGACGCTGCGCAGCGACCGTCCTTCTGCAGCGCCCGGCGCTCGGTCCGCTTCGGGTCGAGGCGGGGGGTGCCGTAGCTGCAGCGCGGGTCCATGTCGGGGATCAGCTCGATCCGCAGCTCACCGTCGCGCACCTTGGACAGCAGCGAGCGGAGTCCCGGCGAGTAGTTCTGCAGCAGCGAGCGCAGGTGGGGCTCGTAGGAGCGGAACACGTCGGTGAAGCTCACGCCGGTCGACAGGAAGCCCGGCAGCACCTGGTTGGCGTCCTCGACCAGCTTGATCAGCTCGTCGACCTGGCCGGGGCCCCGCGCGAGCAGGTCGCGCAGCTCGGGGTCGTAGTTGCGCAGGAACGTCGCGAACTGCTTGGCGGAGGTGGCGAGCCGGCGCAGCGAGTCGGCGTTGTCGGTCGCGATGGACAGCACGCTGCCGGAGTTGCTGATCACCCGGTCCGTCTCGGGCCACACCTCGTCGAGGGTCTGCAGGATCGCGGTGCCCTGGTCGAGGATGTGGCCGAGGTCGGTGCCCGTGCCCTTGAGGCCGGTGCTCAGCTCGCCGAGCACGATCCGCAGCTTCTTGTCGTCGATCTGGCGCAGCACGTTGTTGACCGCGACGACCGTCGAGCTGAGGCTCTTCGGCAGGTCCGTCGACTCCGCGGGCACGACGTCCCCGTCGGCGAGGTAGGGGCCCTCGACCGCCTTCGGCTGGAAGTCGAGGTACTGCTCGCCCACCGGCGACAGGCTGCGCACCCGGGCCAGCGAGTCCTTCGGGATCTCGGTGCCGGTGGTGATCGCGATGGTGGCCTCGACGCCGTCGGCCGACGGCACGATCCGGCGGACCTTGCCGACCTTGATGCCGCGGTAGGTGACCACCGAGCCCTCGAAGAGGCCGCCGGTCTGCGCGAGCTGGACCTTCACCTGCACCGGCCGCGACGTCAGCGGCTGGTCGAGGACGGCCGCGAAGATGTAGGCGGTCGTCACGATCAGCACCACGATGATGCCCGCGAGGCTCAGGTAGAGCCGGTTGCCGAGGATCTTCAGCATCTCAGGCCCCCCGTCCGAACAGGCCGCCGAGGAGGCCGTTGAGTCCCAGCGGGTCGGACGTCGTACCGGTCCCGCCCTGCGGGGTCGCCGCCCCGCCGGCGCCCGTGCCCTTGCTCTGGGCGCCCGCCTTGTTGTTGCCGCCCAGCCCCAGTCCGGGGAGCAGGTTGCCGAGCCCGATCAGGCCGAGCAGGTCGGTGACCAGGCCGTTGACCGCCCCGGTGAGGAGGCCGTCGACGTTGAGGTTGTCGACGTGCAGCTCGAGGGCGATGTTGAGGTAGTCGGTCCCGATCACCGCGTCCGCCGAGCTGGACGCCTGGATCACGGCCTTCAGCGACCGCTCGAAGGTCCCGTTGTTGGCGGCGAACTCCGCCAGCACCGGCTCCAGCTCGCCGAGCACGGTGAGCAGCTGGGCCCGGGTCTTGGTCACGGTGTCGTTGGCGGCGCCGCTGAACTTCTCGACCTCGGCGAGCAGCTCGGTGAACTCGGGGGTCTTCTCCCGCAGCACCTTGGCCGCGGGCCGGATCTCGCGGAGCGCGCGGTTGATGGTCTTCTTGCGTCCGTTCAGGGTCTTCGAGAGCGAGTTCATCGAGGTGAGGACGCCGTCGATCGCCTGGGTGGTCGAGTTGGCCTGGGTCAGGAACACCGACGCCTTGTCGAGCAGCGCGCGGTAGTCCGCCTCGTTGCCGTTGAGCGCGGTGTTCAGCTCCTCGGTGACGGTCTGGAGCTGGTCGAGGCCACCGCCGTTGATCAGCAGGGACGCCTGGGCCAGCGCGTCCTCGACCGAGGGCGCCGTCCGGGTGCTCTCCCGGGCCAGGACGGCCTTGTCGGCCAGCACGGCGCCCGTCGCCGGGTTCGTGACGTCGACGAACAGCTCGCCGAGCGGGGTCGTGTAGCGCAGCCGCGCCTGCGCCCCCTCGCGCACGCCGGCGTCCTTCTTCACCGTCAGCGTCGCGAGGGCGGTGAAGTCGTCGGGCTCGATCGCCTTGACCTTGCCCATGTCGACGCCGTTGACCTTGACCGGCGCGCCGACCGCCAGGTTGAGCGCGTCGTCGAACTGGGCCTGGATCTCGATCGTGTCGCCCGAGACGCCGGTGCCCGGGATCGGGAGGTCGCGCATGGTGGTGCTGCAGGCCGAGAGCACGCCCAGGACGAGGGCGAGCAGGGCGACCAGCGCCGTCTTCATCGCAGTCATGGCTCCCCTCACGATCCCGGCTGCGTGCCGTTGATGATGTTGCACAGCGGCCCGAGCAGGCCCTGGCACACCTGCTGGAGGATGCCGCCCAGCGGGTCCAGGATCAGCGGGTCGATCCGGACCGGGAGCCGGTCGCCCTGGACCATCTGCAGGTTCTGCAGGGCCAGCGGCATCACCCGGAGGATCTCGGCGAGCTGGTCCTGCTTGGTGAGCAGGGTCTTCATCAGCGTGGTCGAGCCGTCGAGGCTGTCCACGATCGACTGCCGGTTGTCGACGGCGAACTTGGCGACCGTGGTGACCGCCTCGTCGAGGGAGCGGAGCGCCTTCTGGAAGTTGCCCCGCTCGTCGGCGAGCAGCTGGGAGGCCCGCGAGACCTGCTGGATGAAGGTGCGCGCGGTGTCCTCGTTGGCCGCGACCGTGGTCAGCAGGACGTCGAGCGAGCGCAGCGTGGCCGCGATGTCCTCGCGGTGGTTGGCGATCCCGTCGACGCCGTTCGCGAGCGAGTGGATGGTCTGGTTGAGCAGCGGGCCCCGGCCCTGCAGGGCCTCGGTGCCGGCGTCGATGAACTTCTGGACCGCCTCGGTCGTCTCGGCGTTGCCGCCGATGCCCGTGGCGAAGTCGTTGAGCGACTCCAGCACCTGGTCGAAGTCGACCGGGGTCTGGGTGCGGTCCAGCGCGATGGTCGCGTCGTCCTGCATCTTCGCGCCCTCCCGGTAGACCGGCGTCAGCTCGACGTACCGGTCGGTCGCGACGGACCGGGCGACGACCACCGCGCCGGCGTCGGCGGGCACGGGCTGGTCGGCGTCGACCTCCATGGTGACCAGGACCTTGTCGCCGTCCGGCTCGATGGAGGTGACGGAGCCGACGGTGACGCCGAGCACGCCCACGTCGTTGCCGACGAACAGGCCCGCGGAGTCGGCGAAGTAGGCCTTCACGGTCATCGTGTCGGAGCCGCCCACGAGGCCGCACCCGGAGGTGAGCAGGACGGCGAGGGCGGCGACCGTCGCGCCCGCGGCGCGCGCCACGCGGCCGCGGCCTCGCCTGGAGTCGAGGGGCCCGGTCATCGCTGGCACGTCCCTTCCAGCTTGCAGGTGGTGTCGTCGGCCGGGATCGCCGGCGGCTTGACGTAGAGCGGGAGGTACGGGCCGCTGCCGGTCGCGTTGGCGACGTACCGGATCGCCGGAGCCATCTGCTCCAGCAGCTTGGTCAGCTGCTTGTCCTGGCTGTTGAGCGTGTCGAGGACGGCGTTGACGTCCTTCAGCGCGGGCTTGAGCTTGCCGTTGGTGGACTTCACGATCGCGGTCAGCGCCTTCGACAGGTCCGTCGTCTCCACGAGCAGCCGGTGGATCGCCTCCCGGCGGGCGGTGATCTCGCCGACGACCAGGTTGGTCTGCTTCATCAGCCCGACGATGTCCTGGCTGCTCGCCGAGAGCTGGTCGGTGACCTTCCGGGTGGACTCGAGCAGGTCGCCGACCTGGTCGGAGCGTTTCGAGACGACCTCCGAGAGCCGGGCGACGCCCTCCAGCGCGGGACCGATCTCCTCCTTGCTCGCGCCGAGCGTCCCGGCCATGGCGGTCAGCGCCTGGGCGAGGAGCTCCGGGTCGAGCTCGTCGAGCGCCTCGGAGCCCTTCTCGATGACGTCCTGCAGGTTGTAGGGCACCGACGTCCGCTCGAGCGGGATCTGCCCGCCGGCGAGGCTCCCGGAGCCGTTCGGGTCGACCTCGAGGTAGTGGGTGCCGAGCAGGGTGGCGACCTTCACGGTCGCCGAGGACCGCTCGCCCAGCGTGATGCCGGAGTCGAGGGCGAAGGTGACCAGGACGTGGTCCTGCTCGATCTCGATGCCGGTGACCTTGCCGGAGATCACGCCGTGCACCTGGACGTCCTCGCCGGTGCGCAGGCCGGCGGTGTGCTCGAGGACGGCGGTGTACTTCTTCGTGCCGAAGTTGCTGACGCTGAGCACGATCACGGCCGCGCCGACCAGGCCGAGGATCACCAGGGTCACGATGCCGACGCGCATCGGGTTGCGCTCGTTCATGGGCTTCATCGGCACGCCGCCGACCAGGGACCGTTGTTGCCGACCGGGTTGATGCCGGTGCCATTGGCCGTCAGTGCGATGGACAACGAGCAGACGTAGACGTTCAGCGCGTTCTCGTACGACGTCGCGCGGCCGAGCGACTCGAAGACGGTCGTGAACGCCGGGATCGCGTCCACCAGGCTCGCCCGGGACCGCTCGAACATGTCCGCGACGGTGACCAGCCGGTCCGTCGTCCTCGTCAGGGGCACCTTGACCTCCTTGAGGAGAGAGCTGGTCGCGCCGACGAGGCGGCTCACGCCGTCGATCGAGGCACCGATGGACTTGCGGTCCTCGGCCAGCCCGGTCATCAGCTTGCGCAGCTCGGCGACCGTCTTGGAGAGCTCGTCGCCCTGGCCCGCGATGTTGTCGAGCACCGGCTTGAGGTTGGTCATCACCTCGCCGATCACGGCGTCGCGGTCGGCGAGGAAGTTGCTGAGCTCGCTGGTCTGGGCGAGGAGCTGCTCGACGGTGCCGCCCTCGCCCTGGAGCACCTTGACCAGGGACGTCGCCAGCTGGTTGACGTCGCCGGGCTGGAGCACCTTGAACAACGGCCGGAAGCCGTTGAGCAGGCCGGTCAGGTCGAAGCCCGGGTCGGTGTGGGTGACGGGGACCGCGGCGCCGTCCGGGAGCGCGGCGCCGCGCTGGGCGCCCTGGACCAGCGAGATGTACCGCTGCCCGAGCAGGTTCTGGTAGCGCATGACCAGCTTGGTCGAGTCGAGCAGCGGCTGGTCCTTCACCAGCTCGAGCTCGATCTCGGCGCCGTCGTCGGTCGCCTTGATGCCCTTGACCTGGCCGACCCGGACGCCGGCGGCCTTGACGTCGTCGCCGACGCGCAGCCCGTTGACGTCGGCGAACTCGGCCGTGAACTCGCGGGTGCCCCCGCTGACGCCGTTCTGCATGGTGTTGACCAGCAGGAGCAGCATCAGGCCGCTGGCCACCGCGAAGGCGACGAACTTGATCGCGATCGAGCGCAGCCCGGTCATCGGCCCTCCCCCCACAGTCGCCCGACGCCGGCCGGGTCGGTGCTGCCGGTGCGGTACGCCGGCCGCTGGGCGCTGGTGTAGTACGGCGGCGGCGAGAGCCGCAGCGTGCCGTCGGTCCGCACGAAGCCGCCGCGCACCGCCTGCGGCAGGTTCGTGCCGAGCAGGATGTTGACCGCGAGCGCATCGGTGATGCCGGCCTTGCGGTTGTCGTGGACCGCGTCGAGCAGGACCGCGGATCCGTTGATGAAGTCCACCAGGTTCTTCTCGTTCTTCTTCAGGAACGCACTCGAGGTCCGCGCCAGGTTGGTCCCGCCGCTGATCAGGGCGGTGAGGGAGGCCTCCTGGGTGACGATGGTGTGGAGCGTGACCAGGACGTCGTCGGTGGCGTCGAGCAGGTCGGGGGCGATCTGGTCGACGAGCCGGGTCGTGGCGGCCAGCGCCTCCAGGTCCGCCCGGACCTGCGGCATCCGCGGGTTGATCCGGTCGAGATAGCCGTTGAGGGTGCGGACCGTGGCGCCGATCTGGCCGCCGCGGCCGTCGAGCGCCTCGGCCGCCGAGCCGATCGCCGAGGCGAGCTCGGCGGGACCGAGCGCCTTGACCAGGCGGTCGATGTCGTCGAGGGCCTGCTGGAGCTCGAGCGTCTCCTGGGTGCCGTCGGCCTGCACCTTCGCGCCCGCCTTCAGCTCGCCCGACGGGCTGCCGTGGACGACCAGGTCGACGAAGGTCGTGCCGAACACGGTCGCGGGCAGGATCCGCGCCACCACGTTGCCGGGGATGACGTCCATGTCGGACTTCGACATCTCCATGTCGACGGTGACGCCGCCGGACGCGGCCCGGCTGATCCGGGACACCTTGCCGACGATGACGCCGTTCATCTTGACGTCGGAGCCGGTACGCAGCGCGCCGCCGGCGTTCGCGACCTCGGCGGTGACGTGCGGCCGGGAGCCGAACGTGCCGTTGCTGCGCAGCGTGATGAAGGCGCCGACGACCGCGAGCGCGACGAGCGCGATCAGGCCGCGGCGGGCCAGCTGGTTGCGGGAGACCTCTCGTGCCATCTCGTCACCTCACCCCGAGATCCGGAAGCCCGGGTCGCCGCCCCAGAACACCAGGGTGAGGACCATGTCGAGCACGACGATGGACACGATGCTGGCGCGGATGCCGGTGCCGGTCGCCTCGCCGACCGCCTGGGGCCCGCCCCCGACCCGCATGCCGTACCAGCAGTGGATCAGGGCCACGGTCAGGGCGAAGATCAGGATCTTCACGATCGAGAACACGATGTCCCTGCCCTGGATGAACGTGGAGAAGTAATGGTCGTACTGACCGGGTGACTGCCCGAACAGGACGACGACCGAGACCTGCGAGGCGACGTAGCTGCCGATCAGGCCGATCAGGTAGAGCGGCAGGATCGCGACCATGCAGGCGATGACGCGGGTGGTGCAGACGTAGCGCACCGCACTGACCGCCATCACCTCGAGCGCGTCGATCTCCTCGTGGATCTTCATCGAGCCGATCTGCGCGGTGAACCGGCAGCCGACCTGGGCTCCGAGCGCGAGGGCCGCGATCAGCGGGGCCAGCTCACGGGTGTTGACGCTCGCGGAGATGAAGCCCGTCAGCGGCGCGAGGCCGACGATCTCGAGGCCGTTGAAGCCCTCGATGCCGATCGACGTGCCTGCGGCGACGGACAGCAGGATCATCACGCCCACGGTGCCGCCGCCGACGAGGAGGGCGCCGCTGCCCCAGGCGATGTCCTTGATCTGGCGCAGCACCTCCTTCGGGTAGAGGGCGACGGTCGCCGGGATCTCGCGGAACACCTTGCCGGAGAAGCTCACGAACGAGCCGAACATGGCGAGCGTGCTCATCAGTGCGTCGGCGGCGCCGACGAGGGCGTCGGAGAGGCGCGCCCCGAGCCCGCGACCGAGCTGGACCTCGGACATCAGGCACCTCCGGGGAAGAGCATCACGTAGGCCTGGGTCAGGCCGACGTTGATCACGGCGAGCAGGATGACGCTGAGCACGACGGCCTGGTTGACGGCGTCGGCGACGGCCTTCGGACCGCCGTGCGCGCTCAGCCCCTTGTGGGCGCAGACGATGATGGCCACGAACCCGAAGATGAGGCCCTTGAGCTCGGCGAGGACCAGGTCGCCCGGCTGCGCGAGGCCGACGAACGAGTCGAGGTAGGTGCCGGAGGAGATCTGCCCGCCGCCGACCACGATGACGAACGCGGTCGTCATGGCGGTCATCGCGACGATCACGGTCAGCAGCAGCGAGACGAGGAGCGCGGCGAGGATCCGTGGGGCGACCAGGCGCTGGATCGGCGAGATGCCCATCACCTTGAGCGCGTCGATCTCCTCGCGCACGGTGCGGGCGCCGAGGTCGGCGCACACGGCGGAGCCGACCGCGCCCGCGATCATCAGCGACGTCACCAGCGGCGCGCCCTGCCGGAGCACACCGATGCCGTTGACCGCGCCGATGAACGACTGCGCGCCGATCTGGTTGGCCGCGGCGCCGATCTGCACCGAGGTGATCACGCCGAACGGGATGGCGACCAGGATGGTCGGGAGCAGCGAGACGCGGGTCATGAACCAGCACTGCAGGAGGAACTCGGTCCACGAGAACCGCCGCGCGACGATGTCGGAGAAGCCCCACTGGATGGACTCCACGGCGAGCTTCACGAGCTCACCGGTGGTGACGACCCCGGCCTTGAAGCGGCCGGTCATGCTGTCGAGGAGGGAGCGTCCCCCGGCGACCACGGCGCTCATCCGGGCAACCGCCTCTCGTCCATCTCCACCCCTGCCTGCCACACCGGGAGCCCCGGACCGATCCAGCCCCCGGATACTGCCTGTCGCACGGTGTAACACTTATCACGCGAATTGGTCACGGGTCCCGAGGTGATCGCGTGGCGCCATCCGTGGACCGCGCCTCGGCCGGCGCAGCCCGGCGGCCGCCACGAGGAACGGCACCCGGCCGCGCTGGCCCTCCCACGGACGCAGGTAGCGGGCCAGCTCGGCGTCGTCGAACAGCCGGCCCTCCAGGGCCCAGCCGACGTCCTTGGCCACGTGGTAGTCGCCGAAGGAGACCGCGTCCGGGTCGCCGAGCGCGCGCTGACGTACCTCCGCGGCGGTCCACACGCCGACCCCCGGCAGGGCGCGCAGCCGGCGCTCGGCGTCCTCCCCCGGCTCGGCGGCCGTGCGCTCCAGTGCCGCCGCGTGCCGGGCCGCGGTGACCACCGCCCGGCTGCGCGCGGGATCGACGTGCAGGCGCAGCCACTCCCAGGACGGGATCCCGCGCAGCGTCTCCGCGTCCGGCTGGACCATCAGGCCGTGCGCGGCGCCCGGGCCGGGAGCCGGCGTGCCGTGGCGCCGGACGAGGGCGCGGAAGCCGGCGAAGGCCTCCTGGCCGGTGACCTTCTGCTCGATGATCGCGGGCACGACTGCCTCCAGCACCAGCCCGGTCCGGCCCAGGCGCAGGTGCGGGTGGCGGCGGCGTACCTCCTCGAGCACCGGGTGGCGCGGCGCGAAGCCGGTCCAGTCGTCGAGATCGCCCAGCAGCGCGGGCAGCTGGGCGAGCGCCCAGTGCGCGCCGGGACCCCACGCGTGGGCGGTGACCGCTCCCGCGTCGTCCTGCTCGGTCACGGCGACCGCGGCCGGCCCCTCCGGCGTCCGACTGGCGCGCCAGTGCCGGCCGGCGACCCCCAGCCGGTGGGTCGGGTCGCCGACGCCGCGACGCTGCTGGCGCAGGAGCGCCGCCACCGGGACCGGGCGCCCGGGCAGCCACACGCGCACCGCGTCCGGGGAGGTCACCGGAGCACTGTACGGCGCCGGGTGGACTAGGCTCTCTCGTACCGCGACGAATCCCTTTCGTACGTACCGTCATTCTTCCTTCAGGCTCCGGAGGGCAGTTGAGCATCGACACGACCCGCAGCCGCCGGACGCGCCTCGACCAGGAGGCCGTGCTCCAGGCGGCCGAGGCGCTCGTCGACCGCGACGGGTACGACGCGCTCACCATGACGTCCCTCGCGGCCGAGCTCGAGGCGCGGGTGTCCTCGCTCTACAACCACGTCGCGAACCTCGAGGACCTGCGCGCCCTCATCCAGGTCCGCGCGATGCGCCTGCTCGGCGAGCACGTCCGCGCCGCCGCCATGGGGCACGCCGGGATCGCCGGCCTGCGGGCGCTCAGCCACGCCCTGCGCGCCTTCGCCCGGACCCACCCCCAGCGCTACGCCGCGCTCACCCGGCCGCCGATCGACCGCGAGGCGTTCTACGCGGCCGCCCTCGACGCGATCGAGGCGCTGGCCGTGATGGTCCGCTCCGCCGGGCTCCCCGACGACCGGCTGCTGCAGAGCGCGATGGCGCTGTTCGCCTCGCTGCACGGGTTCGTGTCCCTGGAGGTCGCCGGCTACTTCGGCGACCTGTCCGGCACCAGCGCCGAGGCCCTCGACCTCGACCTCGTCTACGAGCAGGTCATCGACGGCGCCGTCGCGGCCTCGCTGGAAGCCAGCCGCTGATCCGATGCTGCTCCGCGACCTCGTCGACGTCTCCCGGCAGGTCGCCGCGACGCGGTCGCGCAAGGAGAAGACCCGGCTGATCAGCGCACTGCTGCTCGCGGCCGACCCCGGGGAGCGGGCGCTGGTGGCCCACTACCTCAGCGGGCGGCTCCGCCAGCGTCGTACCGGAATCGGGTGGCGCAGCCTCCAGGACCTGCCCTCCCCCGCGACCGCTCCGACGCTCGAGGTGGTCGAGGTCGACACCGCCTTCGCGGCGATCTCGCTGCTCGCCGGCGCCGGCTCGGCCGGCCTGCGCGCCGCCGCCGTCGCGGACCTGTTCGGGCGGGCGACCGCGGCCGAGCAGGAGTGGCTGCGCGCCGTCACCGTCGGCGAGGTGCGCCAGGGCGCGCTCGAGGCGATCGTCACCGAGGCGCTGGCGCTGGCCGCCGAGGTCCCGCTCGTCGCGGTCCGGCGCGCGGCGATGCTGGCCGGCGGGGCGACGTACGTCGTCGACGCGGCCTTCTCCGGCGTGACGGCGCTGGAGGCGGTCGGCCTGACCGTCGGCCGCCCGGTCCTGCCGATGCTCGCCTCCTCCGCGCCGGACGTGGCCGCCGCGCTCGCCAAGGCCGCCGGCAGCTCGGGGACCGTCGGCGTCGACGCCAAGCTCGACGGCATCCGGATCCAGGTGCACCGCTCCGGCGACGACGTCGTGATCGCCACCCGCAGCCTCGACGACATCACCCACCGCCTGCCCGAGGTCGTCGCGATCGCCCGCTCCCTGCCCGCCACCCGGCTGGTGCTGGACGGCGAGGCGCTGTCCCTCGCCGCCGACGGCCGACCGCGGCCGTTCCAGGAGACGGCCTCCCGCACCGCCACCGAGGTCGTCCCCGGCGGGTCGGTCGTCACGCCGTACTTCTTCGACGTGCTGCACCTCGACGGCACCGACCTCATCGACCGCCCCGCCCACGAGCGCTGGCAGGTCCTCGAGGAGCTCGTCCCACCCGTCCACCGGGTCCAGCGCTGGGTCGGCTCCGACCCCGCCGACGCCACGGCCTTCGCGTCCTCGGTCCTCGCCTCCGGCCACGAGGGCGTCGTGGTGAAGTCCGTCGACGCGCCGTACGACGCCGGCCGCCGCGGCTCCGCCTGGGTCAAGGTCAAGCCCGTCCACACCCTCGACCTCGTCGTGCTCGCCGTCGAGCACGGCTCCGGCCGCCGCCGCGGCTGGCTCTCCAACATCCACCTCGGCGCCCGCGACCCGTCCTCCCCCACGGGGTTCACGATGCTCGGCAAGACGTTCAAGGGCATGACCGACGAGATGCTCGCCTGGCAGACCGAGCGCTTCCGGGAGCTCGAGGTCTCCGACGACGGCTGGGTCGTCACCGTCCGCCCCGAGCAGGTCGTCGAGATCGCCTTCGACGGCCTCCAGCGTTCGACACGGTACGCCGGCGGGCTGGCGCTCCGCTTCGCCCGAGTGGTGCGGTACCGGGACGACAAGTCCGCCGACGAGGCGGACACGATCGCGACGGTGCGGGCGCTGGCGGGCCCCTGAGGCATCGGCCTCGAACGCGCCGGAGATGTTGCAACACCGAGTTGCACGTCTCGTACACTTCCCCCATGGCGACCAACGCACCGGCCACCGACGGCCGTCGCAGGGCGGCGGCCGCGCGCCGGAAGGCGCGGCAGGCGGAGATCATCGCGGCGACCCGCCAGATCTTCGACTCCAAGGGCGTGCGGGACGTCCAGATCGAGGAGATCGCCAGTGCGGTGGGGATCAACCGGGCGATCGTCTACCGGCACTTCACCGGCAAGGAGGAGCTGTTCGCGCTGACCCTGGTCGGCTACCTCGAGGAGCTGCACGACGCGATGGCGGCGGCCGCCGCGGCGTCGGAGGACCCGAACGAGCAGCTGGCGGCCATCGTGGGCGCCTTCGTCGACTACGGCGTGGCGCACCCGGCGTTCGTCGACTGCGCCCAGGCGCTCATGGTGCGGCCGGGCGACGAGCTGCTCGACGAGATCGCGGAGGGGCCGCTGTTCCGGCTCGGGCGGGGCATCACGTCCTGCCTGACGGTGCTGTCCGACGCGCTGGCGCGCGGCGTGGAGAAGGGCGCCTTCGTGCTGACCGAGGACCCGGTGCTGCTCGCCAACGCGCTCTACGCCAGTGGCCTGGGCGCGCTCCAGCTGGCCCGGCTGGGGATCCTGGTCAGCGAGGCCGCGCCGGGCATCCCGACCGTCGGCGAGATCTCGCCGGACCAGGTACGGGCGTACCTGGTGACCTCAGCGCTGGCACTGGTCTCCTCGCGCCAGCGCTGAGGCAACCGGTCCGGGAAGCGCTCAGCGCTCCAGGATCGCGACGACGCCCTGGCCGCCGGCCGCGCAGACCGAGATCAGCGCCCGGCCGCCGCCGTTGGCCTGGAGCAGCTTGGCGGTGTTGGCCACGATCCGGCCGCCGGTGGCGGCGAACGGGTGGCCCGCGGCGAGCGAGGAGCCCTTGACGTTGAGCTTGCTGCGGTCGATCGAGCCGAGCGGGGCGTCGAGGCCGAGGCGCTCCTTGCAGAACACCGGGCTCTCCCACGCGGCGAGCGTCGAGAGCACCTGCGAGGCGAAGGCCTCGTGGATCTCGTAGAAGTCGAAGTCCTGCAGGGCCAGGCCGTTGCGCTCGAGCATCCGCGGGACGGCGTACGCCGGCGCCATCAGCAGGCCCTCGGCGCCGTTGACGAAGTCGACCGCCGCGACCTCGGAGTCGACGAAGTAGGCCAGCGCCTCGAGGCCGTGCGCCTCGGCCCACTCGTCGGAGCCGAGCAGCACGGCGGACGCGCCGTCGGTCAGCGGGGTGGAGTTCGCGGCGGTCATCGTCGCCGCCTCGCCCTTGCCGAAGACCGGCTTGAGCTTGGCGAGCTTCTCCAGCGAGGAGTCGGCGCGCAGGTTGTTGTCGCGCTCCAGGCCGCGGAACGGGGTGACCAGGTCGTCCTGCCAGCCCTCGTCGTACGACGCCGCGAGGTTGTGGTGCGAGGCGACCGCCAGCTCGTCCTGGGCCTCCCGGGTGATCTGCCACTCGAGCGCGGTCAGCGCCTGGTGCTCGCCCATGGACAGCCTGGTCCGCGGCTCGCCGTTGGACGGGATCGCCAGGCCGATGTCGCCGGGCCGGATGGTGGCCAGGACGGCGAGGCGGTCCTTGGTGGAGCGGGCGTTGTTGAGCTGGATCAGCTTCTTGCGCAGCTTCTCGGAGATCGCGACGGGGGCGTCGGAGGTGGTGTCGACGCCGCCGCCGACACCCGAGTCGATCTGGCCGAGCTTGATCTTGTTGGCGATGTAGTTGATCGCCTGGAGGCCGGTGCCGCAGGCCTGCTGCAGGTCGACGGCCGGCGTCTCCGGGGC
Source organism: Nocardioides humi (assembly GCF_006494775.1). Lineage (NCBI taxonomy): Bacteria > Bacillati > Actinomycetota > Actinomycetes > Propionibacteriales > Nocardioidaceae > Nocardioides > Nocardioides humi. Next base: position 77,491 of record NZ_CP041146.1, read on the forward strand.
GAGGCGGGTGCTGAGCACCGACTCGCGGACCAGGTTGAAGTCGCGGCTGTGCTTGAGCACCGCACCGCCGGCGACCTCTCCCAGACGTTCACCCTCCAGCCCGAAGCGGGCCACGAGGCCGTCGAGCGCGGCGGTCAGCATCTCCTGGTTGGAGGCGGTGGCGTAGGCCCCGTTGGAGCGGGCGAAGGGGATGCGGTTGCCACCGAGTACGGCGGCCCGACGAACAGTGTTGGCCATGGTCCTATCCTCACGCGCAGGAGCCCTCAGGAGAACTGTTTGAGGGCGAGATCACGAAATGTGGACTCAGAGTTACACATCTAGTTACATAGATGCCGAGCGGGCCCGGCCCGTGGACAGACCTTCCGTAGTTTCCTCACAGATTGCGACGGCCGCATGAGCGACAAGTACCAGGGCTTCGTGAGCTCCCCCATCGGCAAGCTCCTCGTCAAGAACCTCGGGCTCCCCAACCCGACCGCACTCGAGCGCTACACCGAGGGCGACCCGCTGGTGCAGGGCACCGTGCTGGTCGGCGGCACCGGCCGCCTGGCCGAGTCGCTGACCGGCCTCCTCGACCTGCTCGGCATCGCCTCGACCACCGCGCTCGAGGACGGCCAGAGGGCGAAGGGCATCGTCTTCGACGCCACCGGCCTGAAGGACGCCTCCGAGCTGGTCGCGCTGCGCGACTTCTTCACCCCGGTCCTGCGCAGCCTCGAGTCCTGCGCCCGCGTCGTCGTCATCGGCACGCCGCCCGAGCAGGCCAAGGGCCCGGAGCGGGTCGCGCAGCGGGCGCTCGAGGGCTTCACCCGCAGCCTCGGCAAGGAGATCGGCCGCGGCGGCACCGTCCAGCTCGTGTACGTCACCGACGGCCAGGAGGCCGCGGTGACCAGCACGCTGGCCTTCCTGCTCTCCCCCAAGTCCGCCTACGTCTCCGGCCAGGTCGTCCGCATCGGCGCCCACGGCAAGGCGACCACCACGAGCGTCGAGGACTGGACCAAGCCGCTGGACGGCAGGATCGCGCTCGTCACCGGCGCCAGCCGCGGCATCGGCGAGGCCATCGCCCGCGTGCTGCACCGCGACGGCGCGACGGTGGTCGGCGTCGACGTGCCCCAGGCGGCCAGCGAGCTCCAGGCCCTGATGAACGAGCTCGACGGCGACTGGCTGACCCTCGACATCACCGGCAAGGGCGCGCCGCAGCGGATCGCGCACCACCTCAAGGAGAAGCACGGCGGCGTCGACGTCGTGGTCCACAACGCCGGCATCACCCGCGACCGCAAGCTCGCCAACATGGCCCCCACCGACAAGGGCGACCGCTGGACCTCGGTCATCGCGGTCAACCTCACCGCGCCCGAGCTGATCACCCGCGAGCTCCTCGAGCAGGGCGTCGTCAACGAGGGCGGCTCGATCGTCGGGGTCGCCTCGATCGCCGGCATCGCGGGCAACGTGGGCCAGACCAACTACGCCGCCTCCAAGGCCGGCGTGATCGGCTTCGTCGACAGCCTCGCCGACGAGCTGAAGGACGGCATCACCGTCAACGCCGTCGCGCCGGGCTTCATCATCACCCAGATGACGGCCGCCGTGCCGTTCGCGACCCGCGAGGTCGGGCAGCGGCTCAACGCCATGGCGCAGGGCGGCCTGCCGGTCGACGTCGCCGAGACCATCGCCTGGTACGCCAACCCCGCCTCGTCGGCCGTCAACGGCAACGTGGTCCGGGTCTGCGGCCAGATGATGCTGGGTGCCTGACATGGCGCTCCCCGTGATGCTCAAGGCCGCGCTGCCCGCCGTCCCCGGCGTGAACCGGCTCCCCGGCATCAAGAAGACCGGCGGCGCGCTCCCCGACCTCACCCTCACCCGCGACGCCGTCGTGGTGGAGCGCGCCGAGGTCGAGCGGTACGCCGCGGTGTGCGGCTTCCCCAACCGCGACGTCGCGCCGGTGCCCTACCTGCACATGCTGGCGTTCCCGCTGCACCTGCAGCTGATGACCGACGCGCAGTTCCCGTTCCCGGCCATCGGCTCGGTGCACCTGGAGAACACCATCGTCCAGCACCGCCCGGTCGCGATCGGCGAGACCGTGTCGCTCTCGCTGAGGGCGGACAACCTGCGGGCCAGCACCAAGGGCCGCGCCTGGGACATGAACGTCACCGGCACCGTGGGCGACGAGGTGGTGTGGGAGTCGACGTCGACGTACCTGCGGGTCGGCAAGGGCGACCCGAATGACACAGCCGGCGGCGACCCAGGTCTGCATCTGGAGAAGGTCGTGGCAAAAGGTCCGGTCTGGTCGCTGCCCGACAACCTCGGCCGCAGGTACGCCGCGGTGTCGGGCGACCGCAACCCGATCCACCTGCACCCGCTCACGGCGAAGGCACTGGGCTTCCCGCGTCACATCGCCCACGGCATGTGGAGCAAGGCGCGCTGCATCGCGGCGCTGGAGAACCGGCTGCCGGACGCTGTGCAGGTCGAGGTGGCGTTCAAGAAGCCGATCTTCCTGCCCGGCAGGGCGCAGTTCGGCGCGGAGAGGACCGCGACCGGCTACGACTTCACGCTGGTGAACCCGAAGAGCGGTGCCCCCCACCTGCTCGGCCGCACCACCGCGCTGTAGGTCGCGAGCCCGGGGACGTTCTTCCCGGGCAGAGGACTGAGCCGGAGGGACCTTTTCCTCCTCCGTACGCCCCCGCTCGCCCGTCACGCTCGACGGGTACGAGCAGGCGCTCCTCGGCAGCAGCCGAGGAGCGGGGCGACGGGTCGGAGGCCCTCATGGACATCAACGAAGTCATCGTCTGGATCTTGATGATCTGCATGGTGCTGGGGGGCCTGGACCGGGCGATCGGCAGCAAGTTCGGGCTCGGCGAGAAGTTCGAAGAGGGCTTCATGGCCCTCGGGCCGCTGGCACTGGCGATGGTCGGCGTGGTGTCGCTGGCACCGGTCCTGGCCAAGCTGCTCGAGCCGGTGGTGGTGCCGGTGTACACCGCGCTGGGCGCGGACCCGTCGATGTTCGCCACCACCCTCCTGGCCAACGACATGGGCGGCTATCCGCTCGCCCAGCAGCTCGCCGAGGACTCCGACGCCGGGCTGCTGGCCGGGCTGATCCTCGGCGCCATGATGGGGCCGACGATCGTCTTCACGATCCCGGTCGCGCTCGGCATCATCGACGTCGAGGACCGTCCGCTGCTGGCCAAGGGCGTGCTCGCCGGCATCATCACGATCCCGCTCGGCGTGCTGGCCGGCGGCCTGGTCGCGGGCTTCGACCCCGCCCTGGTGCTGGCGAACCTCGTCCCGATCGTCATCGCGGCGGCGCTCATCGCGTTCGGCCTCTGGCGGGCGCCGGAGAAGATGACCACCGGCTTCCTCTGGTTCGGCAAGGGCCTGGTCGCCCTCATCTCGGTCGGGCTGGTCGTCGCCGTCTTCGAGTTCATGACCGACACCCAGATCATGCCCGACGGCTGGGAGCTGGCACCGCCGACGGACGGCCTCGAGATCATCGGCCTGATCGGCATGATGCTGCTCGGCGCCTTCCCCGCCGTCTACCTGATCGTCAAGTTCGCCGAGAAGCCGCTGTCGAAGGTCGGCAGGCTGATCGGGATGAACGACAAGGCGGCCGGCGGCATGATCGCCACCTTGGCCAACAACATCCCGATGTTCCAGATCTTCAAGGAGATGGACAACCGGGGCAAGGTGCTCAACGCGGCCTTCGCGGTCAGCGCGGCCTTCACCTTCGGCGACCACCTCGGCTTCACCGCGGGCGTGGAGCGCTCGATGATCTTCCCGATGATCGTCGGCAAGCTCGTCGCCGGCATCACCGCGGTGCTCATCGCCTACCTGTTCTTCCGCCGCGCCTACCCCGCGTGGGTGGGCGGGTCGACCCCGGACCAGCCGGAGACGGCCGCCGCCGAGACGGCCGCCGCCGAAGCGAGTGGCGCCGAAGTGGGCGACGCCGAGGCGACCGCGCCGCAGACGGCATCGTGAGGTCGCGGCCATGCTGATCGCGCGCGTCGTCGGCTCGGCGGTGTCCACCATCAAGGCGGAGCAGCTGCGCGGCCTGAAGCTCCTCATCGTGCGCGAGACCACGACGGACGACGAGCTGGTGGGCGCCCCCCTGGTCGCGATCGACGGCGTGGGCGCCGGCGAGGGCGAGCTCGTGCTCGTCGCCCGCGGCAGTGCGGCCCGGCAGACGCCCGAGACCGCCGACCGGCCCGTGGACGCGATCATCATGGCGATCCTCGACTCCCTCGAGGTCGACGGCGCGGTCAGCTTCCGGAAGTCCTGAGAGGACCAGGCGATGTCGAGAGCGAGCTGGCGGGAGATGCTCAGCGTCGGGATCGACGTGGGCACCACGACCACGCAGGTGGTCTTCTCCCGGCTCACCGTCCGCAACAGCCGGCGGCTGGGGCTGGTCCCGCGGCTGGAGGTGGACACCCGCGCGGTGCTCCACCAGAGCCCGGCGTACCCCACGCCGCTCCGGCCCCCGACGAGGTGGACGTGGACGCCCTGGTCGCCCTGGTCCGGGCGGAGTACGACGCCGCCGGCGTCAGCGCCGAGCAGGTCGAGACCGGCGCGGTGATCATCACCGGCGAGACGGCCCGCCGCCGCAACGCCGACGCGATCCTCAGCGGCGTCGCCGGGCTGGCGGGCGACTTCGTCGTCACCGTCGCCGGCCCGAACGTCGAGGCCCAGATCGCCGGCCGCGGCTCGGGGGCCGCGCAGTACTCATCGGAGCACTACACGACGGTCGCCAACGTCGACGTCGGCGGCGGCTCGTCGAACGCGGCGGTCTTCCGCTCCGGCCGGCACGTCGCCTCCGCCGCGATCATGGTCGGCGGGCGCCAACTCACCCTCGACGGACGGTCCGGGATCGTCACCGGTCTCGCCCCGTCCGGCCGGGCCATCGTCGAGGAGCTCGGCCTCGACCTGGTCGAGGGCAGGCCGGCGGACCTGCGCGAGCTGCGGCACCTCACCGACGCCATGGCCGAGCTGATCGTCGACCTCGTGCTCGGGGAGCACCGGCCGCTGGCCGACCGGATCGCCCTGACCGCGCCCCTGCCGCGCGTCGACGGGCTCACGGCGGTCTTCCTCTCCGGCGGCGTCGGCCGCTCGTACTACGACACGGACCCCGCGGAGGATCTCGACGAGATCGCCGCCTTCGGCGACTGCGGCCCCCTGCTGGCGAGGTCCCTGCGCGAGGACGTCCGGCTCTCCCGGCTGCCCGTACGGCGACCGGCCGAGACGCTGCGCGCGACCGTGCTCGGCGCGGCCGGCCAGACCGTCACCCTCTCGGGATCCACGATCTGGGCCGACCCCGCCCTGCTGCCGCTGCGGAACCTGCCGGTGATCGAGCCCGACCTGGCGGGCGGCGTACCCACCGCCGAGGCGATCGCCGGCTCCCTGGGCGGCGCAGCGCAGCGCTGGGACGCGGACGAGCACCGCAGCATGGCGTTCGCGCTCGACCTCCCCGCCCGGCTGGACTACGCCGCCCTCTCCCGGCTGGCCGCGGGGGTGGTCGGCTACGCGGCGACGACCGGCTCCGCCGACCCGGCCCCCGTCGTCCTGGTCACCGAGCGCGACTACGCGCAGGCGCTGGGCCAGACCATCAAGCAGGCCGCCCCGGAGCTGCCGCTGGTCGCCATCGACCAGATCGGGCTGGGCGAGGGCGACTTCATCGACATCGGAGAGCCGCTCCTGGACGGCCGGGTGGTCCCGGTGTCGGTCAAGACGCTCGTGTTCTACCGGTGAGCCCGACGAGAGCAGAGGTGCAGACGGATGAGAGAGAAGGGGCGAGACCATGATCCTGCGGACCAAGCTGTTCGGGACGACCTTCGAGTTCGCCGACGTCAAGGAGCTGCTGGCCAAAGCCAACGAGGAGAAGTCCGGCGACCGCCAGGCGGGCATCGCCGCCGGCAGCGCCGCCGAGCGGGTCGCCGCCCGCTACGTCCTCGCGGAGGTGCCGCTCTCGGTGATCCGCGAGAACCCGGCCGTGCCGTACGACGAGGACGAGGTGACCCGGGTCATCGACGACGGCATCAACGAGGCCATCTACGACGAGGTCAAGGGCTGGACGATGGGCGACTTCCGGGAGTGGCTCCTGGACGACCACACCACCGGCGACATGATCCGCCGGGTCAGCAACGCGCTGACCGGCGAGATGGTCGCCGGGGTGACCAAGCTGATGTCCAACCTGGACCTGATCCACGCGGCGGGCAAGATCCAGGTGACCGCCCACTGCAACAACACGATCGGGCTGCGGGGCACCCTGGCCTCCCGCAACCAGCCCAACCACCCCACCGACTCGGTCGAGGGCATCCGCGCCACCCTCTACGAGGGCCTGTCGTTCGGCTCCGGCGACAGCGTGATCGGCATCAACCCCTCCGACGACAGCGTCGGCAGCGTGGCCCGGCTGCTGGAGATGACCTACGACGTCATCCAGAAGTGGGAGATCCCCACCCAGAACTGCGTGCTGGCCCACGTCACCACGCAGATGGAGGCGATGCGCCAGGGGGCACCGGTCGGCCTGGTCTTCCAGAGCCTGGCCGGATCGCAGAAGGCGATGGAGGCGTTCGGGGTCGGCGTCGCGATGATCGACGAGGCCTACGCGATGGCGCAGAAGCACTGCTGGACCGCGGGACCCAACTACCTGTACTTCGAGACCGGTCAGGGCACGGCGCTGTCGGCCGACGCCCACTACGGCGCCGACCAGCTCGTGATGGAGGCCCGGATCTACGGCATGGCCCGGCGCTGGAAGCCGTTCCAGGTCAACACCGTCGTCGGCTTCATCGGGCCGGAGTACCTCTACGACGCGGTGCAGATCACCCGCGCCGGGCTCGAGGACCACTTCATGGGCAAGCTCACCGGCATCTCCATGGGCTGCGACGCCTGCTACACCAACCACGCGAAGGCCACTCAGAACGACATCGAGAACCTCGCCGTGCTGCTCTCGGCGGCCGGCTGCAACTACTTCATGGGGGTGCCGATGGGCGACGACGCGATGCTGTCGTACCAGTGCACCAGCTACCACGACGCGCCGAGCCTGCGCCAGACCCTCGGCCTGCGTCCCCTGCCCGAGTTCGAGGCCTGGATGGAGGGCCTGGGGCTGATCCGCGACGGCCGCCTGACCGACCAGGCCGGCGACGCGTCCTTCTTCCTGGCGAGGTGAGACCACGATGACCAGCACCGACCCATCGGCCACTGCCGACATCGACGCCCTCGTCCGCGCCGTGCTCCGCGAGCTCGGCCACGCCGGCGGCGCTCCCCTGGCCGCCGAGGCGCCGGCCGCCGGGCCGGCCGCCGCGGCGGCCACCGGGCCCGAGGAGCTCGTCATCGACCTCCCGGACCCCACCGAAGAGAGCGCGCGCCGCAGGATCGGCGTCGAGGATCCCGCGGACCCCGAGGGACTGCGCAACCTGTGCGCGGCGACGACCGCGCGGCTGGGCGTCGGCCGCGCCGGGCCGCGACCGCGGACGGCGTCCCTGCTCCTCTTCGAGGCCGACCACGGCGTCACCCAGGACGCCATCTACGGCGAGGTGCCCGAGGAGCTCAAGGAGCGGATGGGCCTGTTCACGGTCCGGACCCAGGTGAGCGACCGCGGCGAGTACCTGCTGCGGCCCGACCTCGGCCGGCGGCTCTCGCCGGAGGCGCGGGCGACGATCGAGGAGCGGTGCACCAAGCACCCGGACGTGCAGATCTGTGTGGGTGACGGCCTCTCGGCGGCCGCGATCGAGAACAACCTCCCCGACATCTACCCGGTCATCGAGCAGGGGCTGCGCGCGGCCGGGCTGAGCGTGGGCACGCCGTTCTTCATCGAGAACTGCCGGGTCGGCGTGATGAACGAGGTCAACACCATCATCGACGCCCGGCTCGTGCTGCTCCTCATCGGCGAGCGCCCCGGCCTCGGCATCGCCGACGCCCTGAGCGCCTACATGGGCTTCCACCCGGAGCCCGGCAAGACCGACGCCGAGCGCGACCTGGTCTGCATGATCACCGTCAACGGCGGCACCAACCCGCTCGAGGCGGGCGCCTACGTCGTGGAGCTCGTCGAGAAGACGCTCCAGTACGGCGCCAGCGGCGTCGAGCTCCGTCAACGGTCCGCGACGACCGCCTAGCCACCATCGAAGAAGGAGGAACCACCCATGGGCGTCCTCGACCCGGTCAAGCCGACCATCCTCGCGGCCCGGCTGATCCCGAACGTGCACCCCGGCTTCGCCGCGAAGCTGGACCTGAAGCCCGAGCACCGCAGCCTCGCGCTGGTGACCTGCGACATCGACGACTCGCTGTACGTCTCGCTCGACGAGGCGACCAAGAAGGCGGACGTCGAGGTGGTCTACGCGCACAGCTTCTACGCCGGATCCGGCTACCCGTCCGGACCGCTGTCCGGCGAGATCATCGGGATCCTCGCCGCCCCGGACCCGGCCGAGGCGCGGGCCGGCCTCAACGCCTGCATCCAGTACGCCGAGGAGGAGGCCTGGTTCTACAGCGCGGACGAGGCGGGCCAGCTGAACTTCTTCCCGCACACCATCTCGCGCACGGGGACCTACCTGAGCAAGGAGGCCGGCGTACCGGTCGGCACCCCGCTCGCGTACCTCATCGCGCCGCCCCTGGAGGCGACCTTCGCCCTCGACGCGGCGGTGAAGGCGGCCGACGTGGAGATGGCGCTGTGGTGGGCGCCGCCCTCGGAGACCAACTTCTCCGGCGGGCTGCTCTCCGGCAGCCAGAGCGCGTGCCGGGCGGCGTGCGCCGCCTTCCAGGACGCCGTCCTCACCGTCGCCCGCGACCCCCGGACCTACTGACCACCCCTGACACCTCTGACCACGGAGCGCACCGTGACCGACGACCTCGACCCCGACCTCCGGTCCATCCAGGAGGCCCGCGACCGCGCCGTGGCGGCGCGCGAGGCGCAGCGCGCCTTCCAGCACGCCGAGCAGGCCGACGTCGACCGGATCTGCGCGGCCATGGCCGACGCCGCCTTCGCGGCGGCCGGGCGGCTCGGCGCCCTGGCCTGCGAGGAGACCGGGTACGGCGTCGCGGCGCACAAGCGGATCAAGAACGAGTTCGCGAGCCGGGACGTGTGGGCCTCGATCCGGGACGTGCCCACCTGCGGGGTGCTGCGCAGGGACGAGGAGCACCGCATCGTCGAGATCGGCTGGCCGGTCGGGGTCGTCGCCGCCCTGTGCCCGTCGACCAACCCGACGTCGACGGCGATCTTCAAGACGCTGATCGCCGTCAAGGCGCGCAACGCGATCGTGGTCGCGCCCCACCCCACGGCCGTCGGGTGCACCGCCGAGACGGTCCGGGTGATGGCCGAGGCCGGCGAGGCCGCGGGCATGCCGGCCGGGCTGGTCTCCTCGCTGCGCACGGTGAGCCTGCCCGGCACGCACGAGCTGATGGAGCACTACGCGACCTCGCTCGTCCTGGCCACCGGCGGCACCCCGATGGTCCGCGCCGCCCACAGCGTCGGCAAGCCCGCGCTCGGCGTCGGTCCCGGCAACGTCCCGGCGTACGTCGACCGCAGCGCCGACGTGCCGCGTGCGGCCGCCGACATCGTCGACTCCAAGGCCTTCGACGCCTCCACCATCTGCGCCACCGAGCAGACCGTCGTCGCGGACCGGCCGATCGCCGCACAGCTGCGCGCCGAGATGCGGGCGCAGGGCGCCCACTGGCTCACCCCCGACCACGCGGCCCGGCTCGGCGAGCTGATGTTCCGGCCCAGCGGCCTGCTGGACCCGCGCTTCGTCGGCCGCTCGCCGCAGCGGATCGGCGAGATCGCGGGGATCCCGGTCCCGGCGGACGCGCGGGTGCTCGTCGCCGACCTCGGCGGCGTCGGGCCGGCCCACCCGCTCTCCCGCGAGAAGCTGACCACCGTGCTCGGGTTCGTCGAGGAGGACGGCTGGCGCGCCGGGTGCGACCGCTGCATCGAGCTGCTCCGCTTCGGCGGCGACGGCCACTCGCTGGTCGTCCATGCCACGGACGAGGAGGTCATCCTGGCCTTCGGGATCGAGAAGCCCGCCTTCCGGATCCTGGTCAACACCTGGGGGACGCTCGGCGCGATCGGCGCCACCACCGGGCTCGCGCCGTCCATGACGCTCTCCCCCGGCGGGCTCGGCGGAGCCGTCGTCAGCGACAACATCTCGGTCCGGCACCTGCTCAACGTCAAGCGGCTCGCCTACGAGACCCGGCGCCCGCCGGAGCAGGCGCGCGGACGCCCCGCGGCACCCGCCGCGACCACCCGCGAGGAGCGAGCCGACGGCGCCCTCGCCGACGTGGACCTGATCGCGCGCGTCGTCCGCGAGGTCCTCGCCCAGACCCGACCGAAGGAGAAGGAGTCCCGATGACCCGGCCGACCCCGAAGCAGACCACGCCCGCCGCCACGGCGGCCCCCGCCGTACCCGGGCCGGCGGAGCAGCCGCCGGCCCCGGCGCCCTCGAGCGAACAACCCACCCAACGAAGGAGAGACACCATGCCCAACGTCCAGATGATCGCGCTGGGCCTGATCGAGACCAAGGGTCTGGTCGGGTCCATCGAGGCCGCCGACGCCATGGTCAAGGCGGCCAACGTCAAGCTGATCGGCAAGGAGCAGATCGGTGGCGGCTACGTCACCGTCATGGTCCGTGGCGATGTCGGCGCCGTGAAGGCGGCGACCGACGCGGGCGCCGCCGCAGCGGACCGCGTCGGCGAGCTCGTGTCCGTGCACGTGATCCCGCGCCCGCACGGCGACGTCGAGACCATCCTGCCGCACACGAACGAGGCGTGACCCACCCGTCGACCGACCCACCACGAGATCGTCGATCGGAGGCGGACCATGCCCGTGCCGACCACGCGCGCCCTGGCCGCGGCCGACGTGCGGGCCGCGGCCGCGGCCGGGCGCCGCGAGCTCGCGGTGCCGCCGCACGCGCGGGTCACGCCGCTCGCCCGGGACACCGCGCGCGAGCTGGGCGTCCTGCTCGTGCCGGCCCGGCCGCCCGAGCCGGCTCCGGCGCCACCGTCCGCAGGCGCGGCCGCGATCCGGCACGTCGACGCCCGGGAGATCGCGCTCGATCCGTTCCCCTACCCCGGCCCCGAGCCCGGCCAGGACGTCCGGGTCGGCGACGTGGTCGACGCCGGGCACGGATCGCCCATGGCAGCGGGCTTCCTGACCCTCACCCGCGGCTGCTTCCCGTGGACCCTGACCTACGACGAGATCGAGTACGTCGTCGAGGGCGAGCTGCACCTCGGGATCGACGGCACGACGATCGTGGGCCACCCCGGCGACGTGCTCTACGTCCCGAAGGGCAGCGCGATCACGTTCGGCACCCCGTCGTGGGCGCGGATCCTCTACGTCACCTACCCGGCCGACTGGGAGGGATCGCGGTGATCGTGACCGAGGGCGCCCTCCGCGAGCAGCTCCGGCAGCCCCGGGCCGGCGCCCGGGTGACCGTGCCGGCGGGCGCCACCCTCTCCCCTTCCGCCCAGGACTTCGTCGCGCACTGGCGACTGGAGGTGGTGACGTCCACGCCGGCGACCCCCGAGCGCCGGGAGTGGGACCGGCCGGGCACGTTCCCGGTGGTCCGCGAGGGCGACGTCCCCCGGTGCCTGACGTGCGGCGGCGCGGTCACCGAGAAGCCCGACGGCCTGACCCAGCTCGACGCCTGCCACTTCGCCCCCAAGACCCACCCGCGGATCCGGCTGCGGGGCCGGATCGACACCCTGCAGGCCACCGTGCTCCTCCTCGCCGCCCGGGCGGCGGCCCTCGGCGACGAGCCGCTGCGCGACCATCTCGGCACCGTCGCGGCGTACTGCCGGGAGCTGATGTCGGCGGAGTACCACGAGCGGCCCGCGGCGGCACCGGGGCTGGCCGGGCTCTCCGAGGAGGAGATCCACGCCGCCACCCACGACCCGCGCGCCACCGTGGGGGTCGACCACGTCGTGCCCGATGCCGGCGACGCCGAGCTCCTGCTCCGGCTGAACCTCCTTCGCAGCCAGGTCCGGGAGGTCGAGCTCGTCGCGCTGGACGCCTTTCCCTCCCCCCACGACCCCTCGGGCGCCAGTATCGTGCACGGCCTCAACCGGCTGTCCAGCGTCGTCTACTACCTCGAGCTGCGCCACGCCGCGGACGCGGAGGACCGGCCATGACCAGCACCCTGTCCCCCAACCTCGCCCGACTGCTGGAGGTGGCCGACCGCGCGACGACGGACGCGCCGGTGACCGTCACCGGGCCGCTGCGCGTCGGCGTGGACCTCGGCACGGCGTACACCGTGATCTTCGTGGTCGACGAGTCCGGCCTGCCCGTCGCGGGCGCCTACCGGTTCGCCGACGTGGTCCGCGACGGCGTCGTCCTCGACTACGCCGGTGCGGTCGACCTGGTCCGCCGGCTCAAGTCCCAGATCGAGCAGCGGATCGGGCGGGGGCTGACCACCGCCGCGGTCACCATCCCGCCGGGGGTGCCGGTCAGCGAGGTGCGCTCGCACGGCTATGTCGTCGAGGCGGCCGGCCTGGAGTGCACCGCGATCGTCGACGAGCCCACGGCCGCGAACGCCGTGCTCCAGGTCGCCGACGGCGCCGTCGTCGACGTCGGCGGCGGCACGACCGGCATCGCCGTCCTGCGCGACGGCGAGGTGGTGGCCACGGCGGACGACCCGACTGGCGGCACCCACCTCACGCTCGTGGTGGCGGGCGCGCACGGCATCTCCTTCGAGGAGGCCGAGCTGCTCAAGCGCGACCAGCGCAACCACGCCCGGCTGTTCCCCGTCGTGCGCCCGGTGCTGGAGAAGATCGGCACCCTGGTCGCCGACCGGATCCGCGGGTACGACGTCGAGCAGATCTACCTGGTGGGCGGCACCAGCGCCTTCACCGGGATCGCGGACGTCGTGGCGTCGGTGACGGGCGTGCCCGCGGTGGTCCCCGGCGCCCCGCTCTTCGTGACGCCGGTGGGCGTGGCCCTGCACGACACGGGAGGAGATGCCGGATGACCAGCGAGGACTTCCAGCTGCGCGCCTACGTCCACCTGGACCGGATGCAGCCCCAGTTCGCGGCGTTCATCGGCGCGATCACCCAGGGCGATCCGCCGGTGGAGGGCATGGCGAGCCTGTACGTCGAGATGGCGCCCGGCAACTGGGTCTTCCGGGTAGTCGACAAGGTCGTCAAGACCACCGACGTGCGCCCGGGCGCGCAGATCGTCGAGCGCGAGTTCGGGATGTTCGAGGTGCACTCGCTCTCGCAGGCCGACGTGCTCCGGGCCGGCGACGTCACCCTCGCCGAGCTCGGCCGGACGGTGGCGGACCGGATCAAGCCGGAGATCGCCTCGATCCAGGTGATCACCAACGTGAACCCCTACCAGGCGCAGCTGCTCAACCGGTTCGTCCGCGGCACCATGCTGGTCGCCGGGCAGACCATGCTCGTCGTCGAGGTCGCGCCGGCGGCGTACATCAACCTCGCCGCCAACGAGGCCGAGAAGGCCGCGCCGGTGAACCTCATGCACATCACCTCGGTCGGCCGCTTCGGCCGGCTCTGGATGGCCGGCCGGGAGGCCGACGTCCTCGCTGCCCAGGACGCCGCCACCGGCGCCATCGAGAACCTCACCGGCCGCCCGTCCTAGAAGCCGCCCGTCCCAGAAGGAGAGAGGCATGCCCCGCAGATTCGTCACCAAGGCCGAGATCGACGCGCTCGCCGACCGCGGCGAGACCAGGCTGGAGATCGACGACCGCACCACCGTCACCGATGTCGCCCGCGAGCGCGCGGCGCAGCGGGGCGTCGCCGTCGTGCGTCCCGACGCCCCGGGCCCGCAGCCTCCGGCGCCGCCCGGGACCGGCTCCGTCACCCGGTCCGTCGTCCGCTCCCGCGTGCTCGCCGAGCTCGGCGAGGCTCCCCCCGGGCTCGACGAGGCCCTCGACCGGGTCCTGGGCCGCTAGATGGGCGCCCCGACCACGCTGCCCGGGCCCGGCCCCCTGCCCGGCGTGGACGTCCTCCTCGCCGACGGGAGCATCGGACGCGTCCGCGACTTCGCCGCCGACGACGCCGACGCGGTGAGGGCGATGCACGAGCACGCGTCGGCGGAGAGCCTGCGCCACCGGTTCCTCCACGCCGGGGACCACGCGGCCGCGGCGTACGTCGACCACCTGTGCGAGGCAGGCCCCGACGAGGTGATCGCGCTCGTCATGGAGCACGACCGGCGCCCGGTCGCGCTCGCCACGGCCGAGCACGTCGCGCCCGCCGTCGCGGAGGTGTCCTTCTTCGTGGCCGAGGAGATGAAGGGCCGGGGCGTCGGCACGCTGCTGCTCGAGCACCTCGCCGCCCGGGCCCGCCGGGCGGGCCTGCGGGAGTTCACGGCGCTGGTCGCCGTGGACAACCTCGCCATGATCCGGGTGCTCAACGACGTCGGCTTCGACACGACCCGCGACGTCGCCCAGGGAACCATCGAGATGAGGCTGAGCACCGCGGCGACCCAGCGCGCCGTCGAGGCGGCCGACGTACGGGAGTGCCGGGCCGAGGCGCGCTCGCTGCGGGCGCTGATGCGGCCGCAGCGGGTCGCCGTCGCCGGGGTCGCCCGCGACGGCGGGGGCGTGGGCAACGCCGTGCTGGACGCGATCCGCGAGGGCGGCTTCACCGGGAGCGTGTGCGTCGTGCACCCGGACCGGCCCGAGATCGCCGGGGTCGAGGTCCATCCGAGCATCGCGGCGGTCCCCGGGCCGGTCGACCTGCTGATCGTGGCGGTGCCGGCCCAGCACGTCCTCGGCCTCCTGGAGGAGGCCGGCCGGGCAGGGGTCCGGGTGGCGGTCGTGATCAGCTCCGGCTTCGCCGAGGCCGGGCCCGGAGGCCACCTCCTGCAGACCGCGATGGTGCGCTCGGCCCGGGGGCACGGGATGAGGCTGATCGGCCCGAACTGCTTCGGCGTCGGCAGCTACGCACCGGCCGTGGGCCTCGACGCGACGTTCGCCCGCCGCCGGCCCGCGGCCGGCGGCCTGGCAGTGGCCTCGCAGTCGGGCGGGGTCGGCATCGCGCTGATCGACGCCGCCTCCGCCGGGCTCGGCCTGGCCTCGTTCGTGTCGCTGGGCAACAAGGCCGACGTGTCGGGCAACGACCTGCTCGCCGCCTGGATCGAGGACGAGCAGGTCACCGCCGCCGCGCTCTACCTGGAGTCCTTCGGGAACCCGCGCAAGTTCGCCCGGTTCGCCCGCCGGTTCAGCGAGCGCAAGCCGCTCATCGCCGTGGTCGGCGGCCGCTCCGCAGTGGGCAGCCGCGCGGGTGCCTCGCACACGGCCGCCGCCGCGACCCCCGGATCGGCGGTCTCGGCGGTCTTCGCCCAGGCCGGCGTGATCCCGGTGACCGGCCTGGACGAGCTCGTCGACTGCGCCCTGCTGCTCACCGCGGGCCCGCTGCCCGCCGGGTCGAGGCTGGGCATCGTCGGGAACGCCGGTGGGCTGGGCGTGCTCGCCGCCGACGACGCGAGCGACGAGGGCATCGACGTACCCGAGCTCTCCGAACGGCTGCAGGAGGAGCTCCGCCGGGTCGCGGGCGGCGCGCCCGGCACGACCAACCCCGTCGACCTCGGGGCGGCGGCCTCCCCGGAGGCGTTCGGGGCCGGCATCGGACTGCTGGCCGGCAGCGGCGAGGTGGACGGCCTCGTGGTCGTCTTCGCCGCCACCCGGGTCGGCGACACCGACCGCACCGTGGCCGCCATCCGCGCGGCCGCCCGCGATCTGACGATCCCGGTCGTGCTCGTCCTGCACGGCGACGACCTCCCAGCCCCGGCCGAGCCCGGTGCGGGCGACCTGCCCCGGCTGCGGTCGGTCGAGAGCGCCGTCCGCGCCTTCGGCCGCGCCGCCCGCTACGTCGCGTGGCGCAGCGCCCCGCGCGGCACCCGGCGGCCCCGGGTCCCCGCCGCGACCCGCGACGCGGCCGCCCTCGCCGCCGGGCTCCTCGCCGCCGACCGCCACGGCGGCTGGCTGGACCCGGCGCAGATCCAGGAGCTGCTCGCCCACTACGGCGTGACGGCGCCGACCGGCTCCGTGTGCGCCGGCGCGGCCGCGGCGATGGAGACCGCCGACGCCGTCGGCTACCCGGTCGCCGCCAAGGTCGCCGACCCCGAGATCCTCCACAAGACCGACCGGGGCCTGGTGGCGGTGGGGCTGCGGTCGCGGGAGGAGGTGGCCGTCGCGGTCCGGCGGTTCGGCGCGGAGGTGGGGCGTGCCGACGTGCCGGTGCTGGTGCAGCCGATGGCGCCCCATGGGGTCGAGCTCGCCGTCGGGGTGGTCCGCGACCCCTCCTTCGGGCCGCTGGTGATGGTGGGGGCGGGCGGCGTCGCGACCGAGGTGTGGCGCGACCGGGCCTTCCTGGTGCCGCCGGTCACCGACCTCGACGTCGCCCGCACCCTGGCCACGCTGCGGATCGCGCCCCTGCTCCGCGGGTTCCGGGGCTCCCCGCCGGTCGACCTGGAGCGCGTGCAGGACCTGGTGGTGTCCGTCGCGGCGCTCGCCGAGGATCTCCCCCAGCTCGCCGAGATGGACCTCAACCCCGTCATCGCCACCGCCGACGGCGTGGTCTGCGTCGACGCCCGGGTCCGGCTGGCCGCGCCGGCGGCCGCCGAGGAGGTGCTGCCCGGCGTCCCCCGGCAGCTGCGAATGCCCTCCTGACCGGCGCCGCCGCACAGCGCCCGGCGAGGGAGGACCTTGGACCCTCCCCCGGCGCCGGGACGCGGCCCACGATGGAGCCATGACCCGGCGTCTCTCCGACCTCCCGGCCGGGGCCGTCGTGGTCGGCGTCGACGGGTCCGAGCCGGCCGAGCACGCTGCCGCCTGGGCCGCCGAGGTCGCCGGCCGCGAGCACCGGCCGCTGGTGCTGGCGCACGGCGTGCACCGCGCCCTCCCCCTGGCCCCCGAGGGGTCGTGGCCGGGCCGAGCCTCGAGGAGGAGCTCCGCAGGGCGGGCGTCCGGGTCGTGGCGCGGGCCGAGGACCACGTCCGGCAGCGGCACCCGGGGATCGAGCCGACCTCGATCCGCGTGACCGCCGACGCCCGCGAGCTGCTCGTCGCGCTGTCCCGGCGCGCCGCGCTCCTCGTCGTCGGCGCCCGGGGGCTCGGGCGGGTGCGGGCCCTGCTGCTCGGCTCGGTGTCGTCGGCGGTCGTCCGCCAGGCCCACTGCCCGGTGGTGGTGGTCCGGGCACCGGTCGACCCGGCCACGGCGCACGGGGTGCTGGTCGGCATCGGCGGTACGGCGGCCTCGGTGGCGACCCTGGAGTTCGCGTTCCGCGCCGCCTCCTGGCGCGGGGACGGCCTCACGGTCCTGCACTGCGTCGGCGAGGCGATCACCGCCCAGGGCCATGCGCTGGCCGCTCCGCCGCACACCGACCACCAGGAGGAGCGGCTCGTCGTGAGCGAGACCCTGGCGAGCCTGCGGGAGAGATATCCCGACATCGCGATCACGGTCCAGCTCGACCACGGGCTGGCGGAGCAAGCGCTGGCCGACCTGACCCACGACCGGGCGCTGGTCGTCGTGGGGAGCCGACCCCACGGCGCACTCCTGGACCTGGTCCTGGGATCGGTGGCCACCGCGCTGACCGAGCACGCCCGGTGCCCGGTCGCCGTCGTACCGCACGACCCGCGGCTCCGGGCCCACGGCCCGCCGGACCCGGCCGGCGAGCGCTGATCAGGCGGTGCCGGCCGGCACCGCCCACACCAGCACCGTGCCGGCGCCCGGTGCGGAGTCGACGCGGAAGGTGCCGCCGCGCTGCTCGGCCCGGCTGCGGATGTTGGCGAGCCCGCTGCGCGGCACGTCGCCCTCGAAGCCCCGCCCGTCGTCGCTGACGGTGAGCACCACGCCGTCGCCGGCGGCCGCCAGCGTGACCTCGACCGCCGACGCCTCGGCGTGCCGGCCGGCGTTGGACAGCGCCTCCTGGAGGACGGCGAGGAGGTCGGCGGCCAGGTCGTCGTCCACCAGCGCCCGGACCGGGCCCTCGAAGCGGAGGTCGGGCCGGAGCTTCAAGGTGGCGGCGGCCTGCTCGACGAGCCGGGTCACCCCGGCCTGGATGTCGTCGTCCGACTCCAGCGACCGGAGCTCGAAGATGCTGCGCCGGATGTCCCTGATCGTCGCGTCGAGGTCGGCCACCGCCTGCTCCAGGCGCCGCCGGATCTCGGGGTCGTCGGAGCGCCGTACCGCTCCCTGGAGGCTGAGCCCGAGCGCGAAGAGCCGCTGGATCACCAGGTCGTGCAGGTCGCGGGCGATCCGGTCCCGGTCCTCGTACAGGGCCAGCCGCTGCCGGTCCTCCCGGCTCTGGGCGAGCTCGAGCGCCAGCGCCGCCTGCTCCGCGAAGCTCGCCGGCAGCTCGGCGTCCACGGCACGGTGGAGCTCGCCGCGATCGGCCGACCACGCGAGGCCCAGCGCCCCCGTCATCCCACCCGTGGGCCCCAGCGGTACGACGACCGCCGGGCCCAGCCGCGGCCACCCGGGGACCGTGCTGCGGCCCGCCGGGAAGTCCCGCGGGTCGGCGGCCAGGTCGTCGACCGTCACCGGCACCCCCTTCTCGACCACGAGCCGGGCGATCGAGTGCTCCAGCGCCAGGTCCTCGGTCGCGCTCGGGGGACGTCGACGCCGGAGACCGCGACCACCTCCAGCTCGTCGGCGGCCGGGCCGGCGACGATCCAGGCGAGGTCGGCCCGGGCGACCGCCCGGGCGCGCTCGGCGACCGTGCGCAGCGAGTCGCCCGCCTCCCGGGCCGCGAGCTGCGCGATGATCTCGGCCGTCGCCTTCAGCCACATCTCCCGGTGGGCGGCCTCCTCGTACAGGCGGGCGTTCTCGATCACCACGCCCGCGGCCGCCGCCAGCGCGATCACGACCTCCTGGTCGTCAGCGGTGAAGTCGACGTCCCCGGCCTTCTCGGTGAGGTAGAGGTTGCCGAAGACCCGGCCCCGGATCCGCACCGGCACGCCGAGGAAGGAGTGCATCGGCGGATGGTGGCGGGGGAAGCCGTAGGAGTCCGGGTGCTCGGCGATGTCGTGCAGCCGCAGCGGCTCGGGCCGGTCGATGATGAGGCCCAGCAGACCGTGGCCCGAGGGCAGGTCGCCGATCCGCACCACCGTCTCGTCGTCCATGCCGTGGTGGACGAAGGTGCGCAGCCGTCGCCCCGGCCCCTCGCCCAGCACGCCGAGCGCCGCATAGCGCGCGTCCACGAGCCGGCTCGCGATCGTGACGATCCGCGAGAGCACGCTGTCGAGGCTCAGGTCGGCCGCCATCGCGACGACCGCGTCGAGCAGCAGCCGGAGCCGGGCCTGCTGGTCCAGCGCCGTGTGCATCCGGTCGACGACCTCCGCGATCAGGTGCTCGAACTCCGCATCCCGCATCTCGCCGCCCGGCACCGTCGGTCACCGCCTCGACGGCCGGAGGCTCTCCTCGGCCCGGCGTGAGCGCCTGCGCACGCCCGTCGCGGTGGTCGCCTGGGTCACACCGCCACGCTAGTGGCCGCGCTCGACTCTTGGCTATGCCTTGGCAGGACGTCGCCCGGCTCGACCTGGCCGGATGACGTCAGGAGCGCTCGTCGCGATCGGGCGGCGGGTCGTGCTCGAAGTGCTCCACGTCCGCGTCCGGCCCGGGGAAGTAGAGCGTCTCCCGCCCGGTGTCCGACCAGCGCACGACGTACGGCGGGCTGCCGTCGTCGTGGCGGACCTCGATGATCTCGCCGTCCCGGACGGGACCCCCGACGGTGTGGCTCCGGATGACGAGCCGGTCGCCGACCGATGCGAACATGTGCGGACCTCCTGCTGGGCGGGTCGCGGGCCGAGGCCCACGCGGGTGCGCCTACGACTGTGGCGCCGATCCACGTGCGCGGACAGGGCCACAAGTCACTTCGCTCGCCGGCACCGGCGGGGGCACCGGCGGCGGTGGCGACCGTCCGGCGCGTGGAGTAGTCTGCGGCGCAGAAATCGGTCTCCCGATGGGGCGGGAGAGCGGTGCCCCAGACCCCGGCATCGTCGCAACGAGATGACCGGGAGCGCGGATGACCAGCCCCTTGTACGCACGGCAGCGAGACACGACGCGGCCCACGGATCCCGTCGACGACGCCCCACCGGTCGTCCGGCCGCGGACCGACCGCGTCGACCACGAGCGCGACCGGATCGCCCGGGCCCTGCACGACGCGGCGATGGCGCGGCTGCTCCGGCTCGGCGACGAGCTGTCCTCGACCAGTGGTCTCGTCACCGGTCCGGCGGCGGAGCGGCTCCAGGCGGCGGTCGACGCCGTCGACGCGATCACCCTGAGCCTGCGGGAGCTCGTCTTCGGCCTGTCCGGGGACGACGCGCCCGTCGCTCGCCGGGAGAGCATGCTGCGCGCCCTGGTCGAGGGGATGGCCGGCCACCGCGGCTGCTCCGCGGCGCTCACGGTCGAGGGCGACATCGACCGGCTGCCCCACGCCGTCGCCGACCATCTCACGGCCGTCCTCGCCGAGGCGGTGCACAACGCCGTCACCCATGCCCGGGCGGACGAGGTGGTCGCCACGATCACCGCCACCGAGCGGGAGGTCGAGGTGACCGTGGTCGACGACGGCGCGGCCCACCTGCCGGTCACCGGCTCCGGGCTGGAGCTCGCCAACCTGGCCGCCCGGGCGCACCACCTCGGCGGCTCCTTCCTCTTCGCCCTGCGGGCCGGCGGCGGCGCGGTCGTTCGCTGGCGCAGCCCGCGCCCGGCGGACCCGGAGTAGCCTGAGCGCGCCCGGTCCGCCGTCGCCGGCCCGGGTGCTGGAGGACGCACGATGACGATCCGAGTCCGATGAGCACTCATCCACCGTCGGTCCAGGGCCTGTGCGCCCTCGCGCTGCGCCTCCTCCCCGTCGACGGCGTCGGGGTGGTCCTGGTCAGCTCGGCCGGCTACCGCACGCTGGCGGGGGCGGCCGGCGAGCTGACCGCCGCGCTCGAGGAGATCGCCGTGCTCTGCGTGGAGGGGCCGGCGATCGATGCCGCTGCCCTGGGCCTGCCGGTTCTCGTCGAGGATCTCGGCGGGACCGCGAGCCGGGCGCGGTGGCCGGTGTTCACCGGCGAGGCCCTGGCACTGGGCGTCAGCGCCAACGCCGCGCTCCCGGTGCAGGTGGGCGCCATCCGCCTGGGCGTCGTGGTCGCCCATCGTCGTACGGTCGGCATGCTGCCGCGGGTCGACCTCGCGCAGCTGCTGCGCCTGGCCGACGACGTGGGCTACCTCCTCCTGGACGCCCGTCCCGCGCAGCCCGACCAGGCATCCGGCACGGGTACGCCGCCCGCCGAGCAGCCGATGCCGGACTTCGTCGGCGCGGAGATCCACCAGGCCAGTGGCATGGTCATGGTCCAGCTGGGCGTCCCCATCGACGCCGCATGGGCCCGGCTCCGCGCCTACGCGTTCGCACACGGCCACCCTCTGGGCGAGGTGGCCCACGCCGTCGTCACCCGGCGACTTCGGTTCGAGGCATGAGGTCAGCACAGAGGAGCGGAGGCCGCGCAGATGGACACCACAGAACCCCGAGAGGTCCGGCTGGGACATGTCTTCGTCCGGCTCGCCGACAACCTGGTCCGGGACTTCGACATCGTCGAGCTCCTCGACGACCTGGTCAACAGCTGCGTCTCCCTGTTCGACATCGCCGCCGCGGGGCTGGTGCTGGCGGACGCCGGCGACCGGCTCCGGGTCCTGGCCGCCACGTCGGAGGAGACACGCCTCCTGGAGCTGTTCGAGCTGCAGAACGAGCAGGGACCCTGCCTGGACTGCTACCGCACCGGGGCCCAGGTCTCCGAGCCCTCGGCCGCCGCGCAGGCGCGCCGGTGGCCGGTCATGGCGAAGGGGCTGCGGGCGCTGGGCCTCGGCGCGGTCCACGCGGTCCCGCTGCGGCTGCGGGAGCAGACGGTCGGCGCGCTCAACCTGTTCGGCGTCTCCGCCTCGCCCCTGCCCCAGGACGACCTGCAGGTCGCGCAGGCCCTCGCCGACGTCGCCACGATCTCGCTGCTCCAGCACCGGGCCGCGGAGGCGAACGAACGGCTCGCCACCCAGCTGCAGACCGCGCTGAACAGCCGGATCGCCATCGAGCAGGCCAAGGGCGTCATCGCCCAGTACGCCTCCGTCGACATGGACCTGGCGTTCAAGCGGCTCCGCGAGCACGCCCGCCGCACGCAGCAGGCGCTGACCGAGGTCGCGGCCGCGGTCGCGACCGGGCGCATCCCCGCCAGCGCCGTCGTGGCGGGCGCCGACCGCTGAGGCGCCGACGGTCGGGACCTTCGGCGGGGGCCGGACGTCCTCTCGGCCCTGCCGCGGGTCCCGGGCGTCGCCCACGCTGGTGGCCATGGCGACCGATACGGAGGGACTGACCACCCGGGCTGCACGCGATCGTCTGCGCCGGTTCGGTGCCAACACGCTGCCGCCGCAGCCCCGCCGCAGCCTCGCCGGGCGCGTCCTGGAGCAGGTCCGTGACCCGATGATCGTGCTGCTGGTCGCCGCCGCGCTGCTGGCGACCTTCCTCGGCGACGGGGCCAGCACCGTCATCATCGTGGCCGTCGTCGTGTTCAACACCACGGCGGGTGTCGTCCAGCAGGTGCGCGCGGAGCGGGCGATCGCGGCGCTGCACGACCTCGTCGCACCCCAGGCACGGGTACGCCGCGACGGCCGGTTCGAGGCCGTCCCCGTGGCCGAGGTGGTGCCGGGCGACGTCGTCGCGCTCACGGCTGGGGACGTCGTACCGGCCGACGGGGTGCTGGGCGACGCCCGCGACCTCCAGGTCGACGAGTCCAGGATGACGGGCGAGTCGCTGCCCGTCGCCCGTGCCACCGGGGAGACCGTGACCGGCGGCACCCAGGTGACCCGCGGTCGGGCGATCGCCACCGTCGTCCGGACCGGCGCGGACAGCGGGATCGGCCGGATCGCGACCGCCCTCACGACCGGCCTGCCGCCGCGCACGCCGCTGCAGCGCCGGCTGGCACGGCTCAGCCGCCTCCTCGTGACCACCGTCGCCGCCCTCACGGCCGTCGTGGTGGCCGTCGGCCTGGTGCAGGGCCGGTCCGTCCCGGAGATGGTCATCGTCGGCCTGAGCCTCGCCGTCGCAGCGGTGCCGGAGTCCCTGCCGGCGGTGGTGGCCGTCGCGCTGGCCCTGGGCGCGCGCCGGATGGCCGCACGGAACGCCGTGGTCAGCAGCCTCCCCGCCGTCGAGACGCTCGGCTCGGTGACCGTGGTGGCCACCGACAAGACGGGCACGATCACCGAGGGCGTGATGGTGGCGGAGGAGGTCTGGACGCCGGGCGGGACGTACGCCGTCACGTCGGCCGGGTACGCGCCGGACGGCCGCATCGAGCCCGTCGGCCCCGCCGGCGACCCGGCCGGCCTCGAGCTCCTGCTGCGCGACGTACGACTGTGCAACGACGCCGAGCTCCGCGAGCAGGAGCAGGGATGGTCGGTGGTCGGCGACCCCCTCGAGGGAGCGCTGCTCGCCCTGGCCGCCAAGTCCCCGCAGCAGGACGAGGACCCGGCCGAGCGCTGGCCGCGCGTCGCGGAGCAGCCCTTCGACCACCGCACCCGGCGGATGACGACCGTGCACCGCGACGCGGACGGGACCGAGCTGCGGGTCACCAAGGGCGCTCCCGAGGCGGTGCTCGACCTGGTCGCGCCAGGCCCCGACGCGGCCGCCGCCACGAGCTGGGCGGAGCGCACGGCTGGCCGCGGGTACCGGGTGATCGCGGTCGCCGACGCGCGGACCGAGACCGGGCGGCCGCCGTCCTGTCCCCGGCTCGCCGGCCTGGTCGCCATCGGCGACCCACCGCGGCAGCGCGCACCCGAGGTGGTCCGGGCGCTCGGGGAGGCCGGCATCCGGGTGATCCTGGTGACCGGCGACCACGCCCGGACGGCCCAGGCGATCGCGCACCGGGTCGGCATCGCGTCCGACGGCGACTGGGTTGTCGAGGGCACCGGGCCGACCGGCGGCACCGGCACCGGGCGCCTGACGGTGTTCGCCCGGGTCCGGCCCGAGCAGAAGCTGGACCTGGTCGAGGCGCTCCAGGACGACGGCGAGATCGTCGCCATGCTGGGCGACGGGGTGAACGACGCGCCCGCCCTGCGCCGTGCCGACATCGGCGTCGCCGCCGGGCTCGGCGGCACGGAGGTCGCCAAGCAGGCGGCCGACCTGGTCCTGATGGACGACGACCTGGGAACCGTCGTCGCCGCCGTCGAGGAGGGGCGCCGCGTCTTCGCGAACATCCGGGCCTTCCTCACCTACGCCATCTCCGGAGGGCTCGCCGAGGTCGCCGTCATGCTCCTCGGGCCGGTGCTCGGCCTCGCCCTGCCGCTCCTCCCCGGCCAGATCCTCTGGATCAACCTGCTGACCCACGGACTCACCGGCGTGGCCTTCGGGGCCGAGCCCGCCGACCCCCGGGACATGCGGCGACCGCCGCGACCGCCGTCGGAGGCGGTCCTCACCCGGCAGTCGATGCTCACCCTGGGCGTCGCGGCCCTGATGCTCACCGTCACCTCCCTGGTGGCGGGGCTCGCGGCCTCCGGACCGGACGCCGCCCTCCGGACGGCGATCTTCGCCTGTCTGGGACTCGGCCAGCTCGGTGTCGCCCTCGCCCTGCGGGCGCGCCACCCCGGACGGTCGCTGCGCGAGCGGGGGCTGGAGCTGGCGCTCGTCGTCGCCGCCGTGCTGCAGCTCGCCGCCGTCCAGGCCGGCCCGCTGCAGGCCCTGCTGGGCACGACCGGCCTGTCCTGGGGCATGCTGGGCACCGTCGTCGCCCTGGCGACGCTGCCCGGCCTGGTCGTGCGGGGCTTCCTCGGCCAGCGCTGAGCCGGCCTCCGGCAACGCCGCCGTGCCCCTCAGGAGCGGATCACGGCAGCGCCGACGACCCGGCCGGCCGCCAGGTCCTCCAGCGCGACGTCGACCTCCGCGAACGGGTAGCCGGTCACGCTGGCCTCGAGACCGACGCGGGCGGCGAGGGTGAGCAGCTCCTCGCCGTCGGCGCGCGTGTTGGCCGTCACGCTCGTCAGGGTGCGCTCCCGGAACAGGTGCCGCTGGTAGTCGAGCGGGGGTACGTCGGTCAGGTGGATCCCGGCGATCGCCAGGGTGCCGCCCTGGTCGAGGCCGGCGAGGGCGACCGGGACCAGCGATCCCACCGGCGCGAAGAGGATCGCCGCGTCGAGCGGCACCGGTGGGAGACCGTCGGCAGGCCCCACGGACGCGGCGCCGAGCCGGAGCGCGAGCTCGCGGGCCGCGACGTCGCGGGTCAGCACGTGCACCTCGGCCCCCTGCGCGAGGGCGAGCTGCGCCGTCAGGTGCGCGCTCGCCCCGAAGCCGTAGATGCCCAGCCGGCCGCCGGCCGGCAGGTCGGCTCGGCGCAGCGCACGGTAGCCGATGATGCCGGAGCACAGCAGGGGCGCCGCCTGCTCGTCGGAGATCGCCTCGGGCAGCCGGTAGGCGTAGGCCTCCGGCGCCACGGCGTACTCCGCGAAGCCGCCGTCGGCGTCCCAGCCGGTGTACTCCGAGCGGCGGCACAGGTTCTCCTGGCCGCGACGACACCGGTCGCAGACGCCGCAGGTACGCCGCAGCCAGGCGATGCCGACGCGGTCCCCGATCGCGAAGCGGGTGGCGTCCGCGCCCCGCTCGACGACCCGGCCGACGATCTCGTGCCCGGCGACCCGCTCCGGCGCCTTCGGCGCCAGGTCGCGGTCGGTCAGGTGCAGGTCAGTGCGGCACACGCCGCACACGACGACCCGCACGAGCACCTCGTCGGGTGCCGGCTCGGGCACCCGGCGCCGGACGGCCGCGACCCGCGCCCGGGTCCCCGGCACGGCGCCCGCGACCCACGCGGCCATGTCGTCACGCCCGTGCGCGCCCATCGCTCGCCTCCTGTCCAGTCTCCCTAATCCTCGATCCGTGGATAGCCACCTACTACGCGGCCCCGGAGCGGCGCGCTGGCGGCGTTGCGGACGCTCAACGGTGCAACCAGACCGCCCTCGCGGCCGCGCCTTGCCATCACACCCCTCCGGTGCCGCTCGCTACGGCGCCCATCCACGGATCGAGGCTAATGTCCTCGCGCGGGCCGCACGAGCGCGCAGGCGGCATCCACACACTCCCCGATCGGACGGGCGGTGTCGACCGCATGGCTCGCCGGCCACGGAGCGGCGGACAGTCGCCATCGCGCCGCGACCTCGGCGTCGGCATCCGAGACACCGCGCCGCCGGGCGATCCGCGCGGCGGCGGTGTCGGCGTCGACCTCGCAGCGCAGCTCGACCACGTCGGTGGAGAGCGCGCGGGCCAGCTCGCGCGCCCGGTGCCGCTCCTCGGCGCCGCCCCAGGTCGCGTCGACGACGACGGACTCCCCGCGGCCCAGGAGCAGGCCCGCGCGCCGGAGGAGGACGGCGTACACGGCGCGGGAGTGCTCCGCGTCGTAGATGCCCGCGCCGAACCGGGCGGCGGCCGACGACTCGGGGTCCATCCCGGCCAGCTCCTTGCGGATCCGGTCGCTGCCGAGCACACTCATCCCGAGCCGGTCCGCGACGGCGCCCGCCAGCGTGGACTTCCCGGTGCCGGGTGCGCCGCCGACGAGGACCAGCGTGACCGCGCCCGCGCGCAGGTGGGCCAGGGCCGCGTCCGCATAGGCCCCCACTCCGGTCCGGACGGCGACCCGGTGCTGGGCGCCCTGCAGGCAGCCGACCTTCGCGCGCACGAAGGCCCGGTAGGCGATGAAGTGGTGGACGAGCGACGCAGGAGCCGGATCGTCGACGTACTCGGCCCAGGTCTCGATCAGCAGCCGCGCGGCGCCGGCGGCGCCGAGGTCCTCCAGCCCCATCGCGAGGAACGCGATGTCGTCGAGCCGGTCGACGTACCGCAGGGCGTCGTCGAACTCGAGGCAGTCCAGCAGGCGCGGCCCGTCCGGCAGGCAGAAGACGTCGTCCGGGGTGAGGTCGCCGTGCCCGTCCACCACCGCTCCGCGCCCGATCCGGTCGTCGAAGAGCGCCGAGCGCCCGTCCAGGAAGCGGTGCACCAGGGCAGCGATCTCGTCCAGCGTGCCGCGATCGAGGAGCCGGTCGGCGAACGGCGCGGCCTGGGCGAGGTTCGCGTCCCAGCGACGGCGAAGCGCGTCACGCGTGCCCTGCGCGGCGATCGCCGCGCAGGTGGGCGCGGCGGCGTGGAAGGCCGCGACCCGGCGGGCGACCTCGCGCACCACCTCCGTCACGTCCGTCCCGCTCCGGACGAGCCGGGACAGCCGGAGCTCGTCCGGCATCCGCCGCATGACCACGACGGGCTCGGCCGTG
This sequence comes from Nocardioides humi, assembly GCF_006494775.1. Lineage (NCBI taxonomy): Bacteria > Bacillati > Actinomycetota > Actinomycetes > Propionibacteriales > Nocardioidaceae > Nocardioides > Nocardioides humi. The sequence continues at coordinate 104,682 of NZ_CP041146.1, forward strand.
CCGTCGGGGTCGCGCAGCTCGCCGACGCCGAGGTACACGTCCGGGGCGAGGCGCCGGTTCAGGGCGACCTCGCGCTCGCACACGCGGCGTCGTGCGCCGAGCTCGCGGAAGTCCAGGAAGCCGAGGTCCACCGGCTTCTTCACCTTGTACGCCCGGTCGCCGAGCAGCACGACCGCGCCGGAGTGGGTCTCGAGGACCTGGCACCACGGCGAGGGTCCGGCTGATCCGGCGGGGCCCCCGGAGAGACTCACTCGTCCCGCCGTCCCGCTCCGCCGTCGAGCTGGAGCGACCGGATGTAGTAGACCGCCGCCTGGGTGCGGCTCTCCATGCCGAGCTTGCCGAGCAGCACGGACACGTAGTTCTTCACGGTCTTCTCCGCCAGCGACAGCCGGGCGGCGATCTGGCGGTTGGTCAGGCCCTCGCCGATGAGCTTGAGGATCCGCTGCTCGTGGGGCGTGAGGCCGACCAGGGCGGGATTCGTGCTCGGCCCCCGGCGGATCCGCTCCAGGACCCGGGCGGTGACCGCCGGGTCGAGGATGGAGCGGCCCTCCGCGACCGCCCGGACGGCCTCGACCAGCTCCAGCCCGCTGACCTGCTTGAGGACGTAACCCGACGCCCCGGCGAGGATCGCGGCGAAGATGGCGTCATCGTCGTCGTACGACGTGAGGATCAGGGCGGCGATGCCCGGGTCGACGGAGCGGATCTCGCGGCAGACCTCGATGCCCGAGCCGTCCGGAAGACGGCCGTCGAGGATCGCGACTTCCGGCCGGAGCGCCGGCGCCCGGTGGCTCGCCTCGCGGGCCGAGCCGCACTCGCCGACGACCTCGAAGCCCTCCGCCTCGAGCAGGTCCCGGATCCCCCGTCGGACGACCTCGTGGTCGTCGAGGAGGAAGACCCGGGTGGGCCGCTGGTCGCTAGTCGACATGGAGCACCGCCTTCTCGATGCCACCGTCCTTCTCGAGGACGAGGTCGTCCGACCGCACCTCGCGGACCGCGGGCAGCACCTCGACCGGGCAGTGGGCGTCGCGGAGCAGGGCGCGCGCGGTGCCGCCGAGGTGCCCGATGGGCAGCAGGTGCCCGCGGCGCTCGAGCAGCAGCAGGTCGGCGCGCGCACTGGCCAGCAGCAGGCGCCGGGCGGGCTGTCCCTGCTCGACGCCGATGTCGGCCGCCACCTGGGGGAACTCGCCGGCCACGCCGGAGAGCGCCGCCGACAGCGCGGCCCGGGCCTCGTCCAGCCACAGGTCGATCGGGACCACCGCGGCGACTCCCGGGTCGTAGGCGGGCGGGTAGTCGCAGGCGTGCAGGACGTGGAGCCGGGCGCCTCGCCCGGCGGCCACGGCCAGACCGTGGCGGATCAGCCCCTCGCAGCTGTCGTAGTCCTTGACCCCGACCACGACGCGGTCGTGCACCGTCGTCGGCGTCCACGTGTCCGGGACGACGATGACCGGAGCCGGGGAGTGCGCGGCGACGCCGTTGACGACCGAGCCGGTGACCAGCCGGTCGAGCAGGCCGCGCCGCTCGTTGCCGAGGACCACCAGCGACTCCTCGCGCGCTGCCCGCACCAGGCAGCGGACGCGGTCGCCGGTCTGCATCGACGTGGCGACCGGCTGGTTCCCCAGGATCGCCCGCGCCGACCTCCTCGCCTCGGCGAGCGCGACCCGGCCGCCACGCTGGTACTCGTCCGCCAGCGACCCGAGCGAGCGCGGGGCCGCGCGGTGCAGGAGCCACCCGGCGGCGACCACGTGGAGCAGGTGGAGGGGGAGGTCTTGTCGCTGCGCCTCGCTCGCGGCGTACGCCACGGCCGTCAGTGCGGCCTCGGAGCCGTCGACGCCGACCAGGATTCCGTTGACCATCGTCCCCTCCTTCGGCTGGACACCAGTCTTTCCCGGGCCGAACGACGCCTGCAGGGTCGAAGGTCCCCGTCGGCCGGGACGTTGTCACCCCGGGGTCGCTGCGGGCCGGCTGCGCCGCACGCTCTTCGCCGCGGCGTCGACGAGCAGGAGCGCGGCCGCACCGCCCATCGCCATGAGCCAGCCCTCCCCGTGCGGGAACGAGCCGCCCAGCACCTCCGCGACCGGCGGGACGCCGACGAACACGAGGAGCAGGACGAGCTCGGCCGCGACGGCGTAGAGCAGCAGGCGGTTGGCGAACGGGTCCATCCGCCACACCGGCAGCGCCACGCTGCGGCACGCGAAGGAGTTCGCGACCTGCATGGCGGCGATGACGGTGAAGGCGGTGCCCGACGCCAGCGCGAGGTCCGCGGGCGCGGGCGCCGTCCCCCAGCGCCACCCGTGGGCGAGGAGCACGGTGGCGAAGGCGGCCAGCGAGGCCACGGCCTCGGTCGCGCCCAGGACGGCGAAGGCGCGCACGGCGAGGGCACGGTCGATCAGCACCCGCCGGTGGGGGTGCTGCATGACGTCCGGGCGGGCCGGCTCGGCACCCAGCGCGAGGGCGGGCATCAGGTCGGTGCCGATGTCGAGGGCGAGCACCTGCAGCACGCCGAGCGCCAGCGGGAAGTGACCTCCGCTCATCGCCCACACCGCGAACGGCGCCAGCTCGGCGACATTGTCGGTGAGGTGGAAGGTCAGGAACCGGCGGACGTTCCGGAAGGTCGCGCGGCCCAGCTCGATCGCGCCCACGATGGTCGCGAAGTGGTCGTCGAGCAGGACCAGGTCGGCGCTCTCGCGCGCGACGTCGCTGCCGCTCGCCCCCATCGCGACGCCGACGTCGGCCTCGCGCAGTGCCGGCGCGTCGTTGACGCCGTCCCCGGTCATGGCCACGACGTGCCCCGCCGCGCGCAGCGCGCGGGCGATCCGGAGCTTGTCGGCGGGCGTCACCCGGGCCACGACGGCCCCGTCGGCGGACCGGAGCAGCCCGGCCAGCTCCCCGTCGTCCGCCGGCAGGTCGCGGCCCTCGACCACGAGCCCGCCCTCCCGCAGGAGGCCCACCTGGGTGGCGATGGCCCGGGCGGTGTCGCGGTGGTCGCCGGTGACCATCGCGACGGCGACCCCCGCCCGCCGGGCGACCAGCAGCGCGTCGGCGACGTCCGGGCGGGGCGGGTCCTGCAGTCCGAGCAGGCCGAGCAGCTCCAGGTCGTGCTCCATCGCGTCCGACGGCCCGCCCTGCCAGGACCGCCGGGCCACGGCCAGCACGCGGAGGCCCGCGCCGGTGAGCTCGCCCAGCAGGCGGCGTACCTTCGGGGGCGCCGCGGTGGACCGGGCGAGGACGGCCTCGGGCGCCCCGATCACCGACACCTCCCCGCGGTGCAGGGCGGAGCTGAGCATCCGGTCCGTGGTGAACGGCCGGCGCGTCTCCACGTCGTCGACCGGGGCCTCGGTCCGCAGCGCGAGCGCGTGGATCGCCGCCTCCAGCGGATCGCCGAGGGCGACCCAGCTGCCGTCGCGCTCGACGACCCGGCCGGTGACGCACCGGACGGCGGCCGCCGCGGCGGCGCGGAGGGCGTCGTCCTCGACCGGTCCCGCGACGGCGCCGGTCGGCTCGTAGCCGCTGCCGGCCACGTCGTACCTGCCGGCGGGGGTCGCCACCACGACCACGCTCATCCGGTTCTGGGTAAGGGTCCCGGTCTTGTCGGTGCAGACGAAGGTGGTCGCGCCCAGGGTCTCGACCGCGTCCAGGCGGCGGACGAGCGCGTTCCTCGTGGCCATCTGCTGCGCACCGCGGGCGAGGGAGAGGGTGACCGTGGGCAGCAGGCCCTCCGGGACCAGGGCGACGGAGACGCCGACGCCGAACAGGAACGCCTCGGTGGTGCCGAGCCCCAGCAGCAGCGAGCCGACGCCCAGGCTCGCGCCGACGGACACGGCGATGATCGCGATCACCCGCACCACGCGGTCGAGCTGCCGGGTCAGCGGGCTGGGCGGGCGGTGGGCGGACGCGGCCAGCCGGGAGATGTCCGCGAGGGCCGTCGCCGCGCCGATGGCGTCGACGACCGCTCGCCCGCCGCCCTGCTGGAGGAAGGTGCCGGACAGCAGCCGGTCGCCGGTCCCGTGCGGGACCGCCGCGCTCTCCCCGGTCAGCAGCGACTCGTCGAGGGTGACGCTGTGCGCCTCGACCAGGGTCATGTCGGCGCCGACCCGGTCCCCCGCCTCCAGGACGACGAGGTCGCCGACGACGAGCTCGGCGACGGGCACCGACGACGTGCGCCCGGAGCGGACGACCGTGGCCCGGCTGGGCAGCAGGGCCCGGAGCCGTTCGGTGGCCCGGTCGGCGCGGTGCTCCTGCCAGAAGGCGAACAGCGCGTTGAGCACCACGACCACGACGATGGCCAGCGCCAGCGCCGGCATCCCGGCGAGAGCGGCCAGCAGCGCCGCGATCCACAGCAGCACCGCCAGCAGGTGGCTCAGCTGGCGGGCGAGCAGCACCAGCGGTCGCCGCCGGCCCACCGGCGGCATCACGTTGGGGCCCGAGGCGGCCCGTCGCCGGGCCACCTCGGCCTCCGAGAGTCCCGGCGACGGGCCGGTCCCGGCCCTCATCGCCCGGGAGGGGGGCGGCGGTGCGCGGAACCGCTCAACCGCGGTCGACGGCGATCTTCTGCGGTGCCGCCGACGCGGGCGGAGGCGGGGTGGGCACGCGCACCTCGAGGATGCCGTCCTGGTACGTCGCGTGGACGTCGTCGGCGGACACGTCCTCCGGCAGCCGGAAGCTCCGCACGAGGGTGCCGTAGTGGAACTCGCTGCGGTACCCGTCGGCCCGGTCCTCCTCGGCGCGCTCCTCGCGCGAGGCGCGGATCCGGAGCACCCCGTCGTCGACCGTGATCTCGACGTCCTTGTCCGGGTCGATCCCGGGGAGCTCGGCGCGGATGACGCTCGTGTCGCCGTCCGTGAACTCCTCGATCCGGATCAGCCGGGTGCCTCCGTCGAACGCCCAGTCCAGCAGTCCGCTGCCGGCGAACAGGTCCCGCAGCCGATCGCTCAGCGCGACGTCCTGCAGCCCACCGCTCCACGGACCCTCCAGGCCCAGCAGCGCGCGGTGCTCCCGTGGCATCACACTCATCGTCCTCTCCTTCCCGTTGCCTGCTGTCGCTCCTCCCGTCCCGGTGCGGCGCGAGAGGAGACGGCGAGGACCCTGCAGCCGTTTGACACGACATGGGAGTCCGGGCCGTCGCGGAGCGACGTCCACGACCGGGCCTCGATCTCTTCGGATCCTCACCGCCTCGACCACCACTCAACGCCGGCCCGGGCCGCGTCCACAGAGGCGTAGGCCCACGGGTGTGGGACTTTGTCCTCTCCTCGGCCGGGGCCGGCGGTGCCGACCATGGAGCGGACCCCACGAGGTGAGAACGATGACGATCACGACCCACCGGCCGGACCGCGAGGCGAGGCAGCAGCTGGCGGACCGCCTGATGCTCGAGTACGCCGGCTCGGTCGCTCCGGGACAGGTGCTCGCCGCGGTCCTCCGCGCCGACCTCCTGCTGGCGCCGTACCACGCCACGCCGGCCGCCCGCCTCACCCTGTGCGAGACGCTGGTCCGCTCCCGACTCACCGAGCGCGTCGCCCGGCGCCGTCACCGGTCCGGGTGACCTCCGGCGCCGGGACCGGCTCACCGGGTGAGCCGGAGGCTGGACAGCCCGGTCTGGATGACGGTCGCCAGCGCGGTCCCCACGACCAGTCCGATCAGCAGACCGCAGAGGACCAGCACCGCCACCGTCAGCAGCATGCGCGCGACCAGGCGGCGGCCAGCGATCGGAGTCGTCCCGGCCGCCCCGGCCGCACGGCTCCGCTCCATGCCGGACGCCCGCTCTCTCGTGTCCACAGGGGCAGTCCAGCCCCGGGCGGGCCGGGGCGGAACGGCCCGACGGCCCGGGCGCGGGGACCAAGGTCCCGCGGCGGCGACGGACCCCGAGGCTCCAGGTCTTTGGGCCCTGTTCACCGCCTGCGGCCGGCCGGAGCCTGAGGGGGGCCGACCGGCCCGAGAAGGCCCGAGAAGGAGAAGAGCCATGACCATCGACTCCCCCACCATCACCGACCTCATCAGCCTGACCGGGCGCACCGCGATCGTGACCGGCGGGGCGATGGGCATCGGGCGCGGCATCGTCGAGCGCCTCGCGGAGGCCGGGGCCTCGGTCGTCGTCGCCGACGCGGACCTCCGGGCCGCCGAGGCCACCGCCGAGGAGCTCGCCGAGCAGGGCCGCTCGGTGCTCGCCATGTACGCCGACGTCGGCGACGCCGACGACGTCCACCGCCTGGTCGCCGACACCATCGGATGGCGCGGTCGCGTCGACGTCCTCGTCAACAACGCCGGCATCTTCCCGAGCATGCCGGTGCTCGCCATGGCGCCCGAGGACTTCGACCGGGTCATCCGCACCAACCTGCGCGGCGTCTACCTCTGCTCACGGGAGGCGGCGCTGCGGATGCGTGACCAGGACTCGGGCGGGCGGATCGTCAACGTGACCTCCATCGACGCCCTGCACCCGTCCTCCGTCGGTCTGGCCCACTACGACGCCTCGAAGCACGGCGCCTGGGGCTTCACCAAGAACCTGGCCCTCGAGCTCGCTCCGCACCGCATCTGGGTCAACGCCATCGCGCCCGGGGCGATCGCGACACCCGGCGTCACCACGATGCAGTCGGCCGGCGCCACCGGCGGCGACCCCCAGGCGATCCTCGAGGCCTTCCTCGCCCGGGTGCCGATGGCGCGGATGGGCGTGCCCGACGACATCGCGCGGGCCGCGCTGTTCCTCGCGAGCGACCTCGCGTCGTACCTCACCGGCGCCCAGATCGTCGTGGACGGCGGCCGCCTGCTCTCCTGACCGGCACCCCGCACCAGCCCCCGAGAGGCGGACCCCATGACCGACCACCTTCCCCGCATCGTCGTCGGGTACGACGGATCCGCGAGCGCCGGAGCCGCCCTGGACTGGGCCGCCGAGTGGGCCGAGCTGCAGGCGGACGAGCCGCACGAGGTCCGGGCCGTGATCGTCGGGACCGCCATGGATCCGGTCCTCGGCGGCTACCGCGCCAGGAACGACGACCTCCTCGAGCGGTGGCGCTCGGAGGCCGAGCAGCGCCTCGCGGGGACCGACACCGCCCCCGGGCAGGCCCGGGAGCGGGTCGAGGTGCGCCACGGGCCGGTCGTCCCCGAGCTCCTGCGCGCCGCGGAGCAGGCGGCGATGCTCGTCGTCGGGAGCGACGGGCACGGCCTCGCGACCGGCACCCTCACCGGGTCGGTCAGCCAGCACGTCGCCCGCCACGCCGGCTGCCCGGTGGTGGTCGTGCGGCCCCGGCGCTCCACGGTCGCGAACCGGATCGTGGTGGGGATCGACGAGTCGCCCGAGGCCGGGCGAGCGCTGCGGTTCGCCTGCCGGCGGGCGCAGCGCACCGGCGAGAGCGTGATCGCCGTCCACGGCTGCTTCTCGGTCCTGGCCCACGTCCTCACCTTCGACGGCGCCGAGTCGGAGCTGGCCGCGCGGAGCCTGGCCGCCGGCGAGCGGCTCGTGCAAGAGGTCTGCGCCGCGAGGGCGCCCGACTTCCCCGATGTCGAGATCGAGCCCGAGGCGATCCCCGTCCGCCCGGGGCAGGTCCTCGTCGACGCCAGCCGGGCGGCGTCCCTCGTGGTCGTCGGCTCGCGGGGCCGCGACGCCTTCGCGGAGCTGCTGCTGGGCTCGGTGAGCCAGCACGTGCTGCACCACGCCCACTGCCCCGTGGCGATCGTCCGATGACGTCCGGCGACCCGGGCGCCGACGGAGCTACCGTCGCGGCCGGATCAGGCCCTCCTGGGCGACCGTGGCGACGAGGGTCCCGTCCTGGGTGAAGACCCGCCCTAGGGCGAGGCCCCGCCCGCCGCTGGCCGAGGGCGACCACTGGTCGTAGAGCCACCACTCGTCGGCCCGGAACGGCCGGTGGAACCAGATGGTGTGGTCGAGCGAGGCCATCTGCACCCTGTCCGGCCCGTGCTCGGGGTGGGCGGAGAGGGTGGCGCCGAGCAGCGACACGTCGCTGGCGTAGGTGAACGTGGCGAGGTGCTCCAGCGGGTCGTCGCTGAGGCGGCCGTCGACGCGGATCCAGACCAGCGCCTGCGAGGGCCGGGCGGGGTCCGGGTCCAGGCCGTACGCCGAGCTGCCGAGCCAGCGCACGTCGAGGGCGGCCCACTCCCTGCCGATGCCGTCGTCGGTGCCGCGCTCGGCCATCAGGCTGATCAGGTCGAGCCCCTCCTCCGGCGGCTTCACCTCCGGCATGACGTCCTGGTGCTCGAGGCCCTCCTCGGCCCGCTGGAAGTTGAGCGACTGGTAGTAGATCGGGCGGCCGTGCTGGCGCGCGAGGACGCGGCGGGTGGCGAAGGACCGGCCGTCCCGGATCCGCTCGACGTCGTAGATGATCGGGACCGTGTAGTCGCCCGGCAGCAGGAAGTACGAGTGCAGCGAGTGCACATGGAGGCCCTCGTCGACCGTCCGGGACGCGGCGATCAGCGCCTGCGCGGCCACCTGGCCGCCGTACACGCGCTGGCGGATCGTCTCCGGCTGCTGGCCGCGGAACAGGTCGGTGTCGAGCTGCTCGAGGTCGAGCAGCGAGATCAGCTTCTGGGTCGCCTCCCCCATCGCCCGCTCGGTCACGGGGCGCCCCCGGTCTCGTCGGGCCCCTCGAGGCCGGCCAGGAACTGCTCGAACTGCCGGCCGATCTCCTCGCCGGTCGGCAGCGGCTCGTCCTCGGCGAGCAGGCTGCTGCCCTCCTCCTCGGCCCGCGCGAAGGTGTCGTACTGCTGCTCCAGCGCGGTCACGACGTCCTGCACCTCGTCGTTGGCGGCGAGATAGCGGCCGATCTCCTCCTCGCGCTCGTCGGCCGCGGTGCGCAGGTCGTCGAGGTCGATGGTGAGCCGCGCGGCCAGCTCGACCTGCTCGAGCAGCGACACCGAGGCGCGCGGGTAGTCGAGCTGGGCGAGATAGTGGGGCACGTGGGCCACGAAGCCCTGCGCGCCGTGCCCCCAGTCGCCGAGCCGCACCTCCAGCAGCGCCTGCGCGCTGCTCGGCACTCGCAGCTCGCCGCGCCAGGGGCTGGTGCCGGTGAGCAGCTCGGGGCTGTTGGCGTGGTGGGTGATCGCGATCGGCCGCGTGTGCGGGACCGCCATCGGCACCGATCCCATCGACACGACCAGCGCGACGTCGAAGCGCTCGACGACCTCGCGCACGCCGCGGCAGAACGCCTCCCAGCGGATGTCGGGCTCCGGGCCGTGCAGCAGGAGGTACGGCGTCCCGCCGGCGTCGCGCAGCATCCGGACCACCAGCCGCGGGGCCTCGTACCCCTCGTAGTGGTCGCGGGCGAAGGTCAGCGGCGGCCGGCGGGCGCGGTAGTCGTGGAGCTGGTCGACGTCGAAGGTCGCGACCACGACTCCCCCGCCCTCGGGCGAGAAGGCACCGGCGCGGGCGAGATGACGGCACGCGAGCGCACCGGCGTTGCCGGCGTCGAGGAAGCCCTCGAGAGCGACCACGAGGGCGAGGTCCGCCACGCCCTCGAGCTCGGGCACCTCGTCGACGATGTGGACGAGCCGGGACGATGAGGTCACGCGGAGAGCCTATTCGGTCCTCGGCGGCGGCGCTGAGGCGGCGGCGCGGTCGGCCTGGTGGAGCCGGCTGTGCCGCCGGCCGTAGGCGAAGTAGACGACGAACCCGATCGCCATCCAGGCCAGGAACCGGATCCAGGTGTCGCCGGTGAGGTTGAGCATCAGGTACAGGCACATCACCGTCGACACGGCGGCGACGAGCGGGGCGACGGGCGTACGGAAGCCGCGCGGCAGGTCGGGCCGGGTGCGCCGCAGCACGACCACGCCGATGCTGACCAGCAGGAACGCGAACAGGGTGCCGATGTTGACGAGGTGGGCCAGGGTGCCGAGGTCGACGAAGCCGGCGAGCGCGGCGACCGCGACGCCGGTGACGATGGTGATCCGGTACGGCGTCCCGTAGGTCGGGTGCACCTTGGCGAGGGAGCGGGGCAGCAGGCCGTCGCGGGCCATCGCGAAGCCGACCCGCGACTGCCCGAGCATCAGGATCATCGCCACCACGACCAGGCCGATGCAGGCGCCCACGGAGATCAGCTCCGGCATCCAGCCGACCCCGGCGGCGTCGAAGGCGTCGGCGAGCGGGGCCGCACTGTCCGGGTCGATGTCGCGGTAGCTCTGCAGCCCGGTGACGACCAGGCTCACCGCGGCGTAGAGCACGGTCACGATCGCCAGCGAGCCGAGGATGCCGATCGGGACGTCCTTCTGCGGGTTCCTCGCCTCCTCGGCGGTGGTGGCGACGATGTCGAAGCCGATGAAGGCGAAGAACACGATCGCCGCGCCCGAGATCACCCCGGCGACGCCGAAGACCGCGGGCTCGAGGCCGAGCAGGCTGGTGATCAGCGGGACGTCGGCGAAGCCGCCGCCCGACTCCGGCGCCGGCTGCGCGTCGGGGATGAAGGGCTTCCAGTTGCTCGGGTCGATGTGGGCGATGCCGACCACGATCACGGCGACGACCACGACGAGCTTGATCGCCACGACGACCTGGTTGAAGCGGCTGGAGAACTTGGTGCCGCGGGTCAGCAGCCAGGTCACGAGGAGCGCGACCAGCATCGCGGGCAGGTCGACGACGCCGGTCGCCGCCGAGCTGATCTGCTCGGGCAGCGTGATGTCGACGAGCTCGAGGACCTCCTGCAGGTAGGCGGAGAACCCGGTGGAGAGGGCGGCGGAGCCGACGGTGAACTCGAGCACGAGGTCCCAGCCGATGATCCAGGCGATCAGCTCCCCCAGGGTGGCGAAGCTGAACGTGTAGGCACTGCCCGCGACCGGCACGGTCGAGGCGAGCTCTGCGTAGCAGAGGGCGGCCAGCCCGCAGGCGACCGCGGCGATCACGAAGCTCACCGCGAGCGCGGGCCCGGCGTTGCTGGCGGCGACCGTCCCGGTGAGGACGAAGATGCCGGCGCCGATGATCACGCCGACCCCGAAGACCGTCAGGTCCAGGGCGGAGAGCTCCTTGCGGAGGCGATGATCGGGCTCGTCGGTGTCGGCGATCGACTGCTCGACGGACTTGGTGCGGAAGAGACTCATGAACCCTCCTGACCCGAGTAGGTGCGCTGCATCAGTCCTACACCTCTCTGGGCCAGCTGTGCGGGAGTGACACCGAGGACGTCCGGGAGGACCCGCTCCTGGTCCGCGCCGTCGGCGAGCCGGTCGAGCAGGACGAGGAGCATCGGTGTGCCGTAGACGCCGGCGACGTACTCGCACACCCACCACGACACGGCGTACCAGGCCTCGGCGTCGGCTCCGGCGAACTGCGCCTCCCCCGGGAGGTCGGTCGCCGACGCCCCGACCTGCAGCGCCCGGGCCGGGAGCCGGCGCCGGGCCGGGGCCATCGACTGGACCGAGACGTACTCGGCGAGCCCCTCGTTCAGCCACAGCGGCGCGCCGCGTCCGCGCGGGCCGAGGGTCGCGTGGGTGAGCTCGTGGCGCACCAGCCGTCCCAGCACGCCCGCCTGCTGGTCGAGCACCCGCGGGTTCAGGAAGATCCGGTACGACGCGACGCCCCGGCTCGCGTCGGTGGCGTCGGCGGGCACGGCGATGGTCAGCCCGTCGGCCCGGTCGGGGTCGCCCACGGTCCGGCCGGCGAGCCCGCGCAGGAACGCCGGGTCGCGCAGGGAGTAGACCACCACCCCGCTCACGCCCGCGTCGTCCCCGGCGCCGAGCACGCTGCGCACGTCGGAGCGGCCGGTGCCGGCGGCGTCGAGGACCGCGGCGGCGTGCCGGACGGTGGTGTCGTCGAAGATGCCGAGGACGCCGGCGGCCTGCTCGACCCGGACCGGCCCGAGGTCCCAGGGCTGGACGTTGCCGGGGTGGTCCTTCTCCCAGGAGTAGTCGGTCGTCGAGGTGACCACCAGCCGCTGCCCGTCGGGCGAGGGCGTGAACAGGAACCGGTCGCGGGTACGGGCGGCCACGGCGTCGTACCCGTCGAGGGCGAGGACGAGCACCACCTCGACCCAGTAGTCCTCACTGCCCTCGACCGGGGTGATCGTGTCGGCGGCGACCTCGTAGCGCAGCTCGCCGAGCGGCAGCTGGGTGACATTGTCGAAGTAGGCCAGCTGCTCGGCGACCAGGCCCGCGTCGGAGCGGTCCAGGCTGCGCCGGAACCGGCGGACGTCGTGGGTGCGCAGGCCCTTGGCCCGGCGGTCGAGCGTCTTCTGCATGAGGGCGGCGACGTCGGCGTACCCGGTGCCGGAGGAGGTCGGCGGCGGCCGGTCGTCCGAGCAGGCGGTCAGCGGCAGCAGGAGAGGGAGGAGCAGGACCAGCGCCGGGAGCCAACCCCTAGGGCGAGGCGTCCACATCGAGCAGCGCCCGTCCTTCCGGGACGGGCTCCGCGGTGATGTCGTGCAGCACGTCGAGGGCGATCGCGGACGGCGTCAGGCCGATCCGCTCGAGGATCGCGGGCCGCTTGGCGTGGTCGAGGAACTCCTGCGGGATGCCGTGGAGCCGCACGGGCGTGCGGACGCCCTCCGCGGCCAGGGTCTGGAGCAGCACCGCTCCGACGCCGCCGACGACGCCGTTGTCCTCGATGGAGACGACGCGGCGGTGGGTGCGGGCGAGCTCGACGAGCGCGGGGTCGACCGGCTTGACCCAGCGCGGGTCGACGACGGTGACGCCGACGCCCTGGGCGACCAGGCGCTGGGCGACGTCGACGGCGACCGTCGCCATCGAGCCGACGGCGACGACCAGGACGTCGCGGGCGCCGTCGCGGACCAGCACGTCGCAGCCGCCGGCCCGGCCGATCGCCGGGATGTCCTCGGGCGGCGGGCCCTTCGGGAAGCGGACGACGGTGGGCGCGTCGGCGACCTCGACCGCCTCGTCGAGGAGCTCGCGCATCCGGGTCACGTCGCGCGGCGCGGCCAGCCGCAGGCCGGGCACGACCTGGAGCAGCGACATGTCCCACATGCCGTTGTGGCTGGCGCCGTCGTCGCCGGTGACGCCGGAGCGGTCGAGGACGAAGGTGACGCCGCAGCGGTGCAGCGCGACGTCCATCAGGACCTGGTCGAAGGCGCGGTTGAGGAAGGTGGCGTAGACCGCGAAGACCGGGTGCAGCCCGCCCATCGCGAGGCCCGCGGCGGAGGTCGCGGCGTGCTGCTCGGCGATGCCGACGTCGAAGGTGCGCTCGGGGAACCGGGCCTGGAACGCGTCGAGGCCGACCGGGTGCATCATCGCGGCGGTGATCGCGACGACGTCGGGACGGCGCTCGCCGATCCGCACGACGTGCTCGGCGAAGTGGTCGGTCCAGATCGGGCCCTTGGGCTTCTCCGCGCCGGTCTGGACGTCGAACGGCCCGGGCGCGTGGAACTGGTCGGCCTCGTGCCGCTCGGCGGGGTCGTAGCCGAAGCCCTTGCGGGTGATCGCGTGCACGATGACCGGCCCGCCGAACCGCTTGGCCTGCGCGAGCGCCTGCTCCATGGCGGCGCGGTCGTGGCCGTCGACCGGGCCGACGTACTTGAGGCCGAGGTCCTCGAACAGGCCCTGCGGGGCGAGCGCGTCCTTGAGGCCCTTCTTCATGGCGTGCAGGGCGTCGTACGCCGCCGGGCCGACGCCCGGCACCGCGGTGAGGCGGCGCTTGACGACGTCGAGGACGTGCTCGTAGCGCGGGTTGGTGCGCAGGCTGGTCAGCGCGGTCGCGAGGCCGCCGATGGTCGGGGTGTAGGAGCGGCCGTTGTCGTTGACCACGATCACGAGCCGGGAGTCGTGCTGGATGGCGATGTTGTTGAGCGCCTCCCAGGCCATCCCGCCGGTGAGCGCGCCGTCGCCGATCACGGCCACGGTGTGGCGGTCCTCGCCGCGGATCCGGAACGCCTTGGCCAGGCCGTCGGCGTAGCTCAGCGCGGTGGACGCGTGGGAGTTCTCGACCAGGTCGTGCTCGGACTCGGCCTGGCTCGGGTAGCCGCTGAGCCCGCCCTCGCGCCGCAGCGTGGCGAAGTCGGCGGCACGGCCGGTGACGAGCTTGTGGACATAGGACTGGTGGCCGGTGTCGAAGACGATCTTGTCGCGCGGCGAGTCGAACACCCGGTGGATCGCGAGGGTGAGCTCGACGACGCCGAGGTTGGGCCCCAGGTGGCCGGAGTTGGTCGCGACGGTGCGGATCAGCAGGTCGCGGATCTCGGCCGCCAGCTGGGTCAGCTCCTCCTCGGACAGGGCCCGCAGGTCGCGCGGTGCGGTGATCTGGTCGAGGACAGGCATGGGGGCGAGTCTACGTGCTCACAGGTCGGTGAACGCGATCGCGGGCTCGTGCAGGCTGCCCAGCCAGACCCGGCCGTCGTGCTCCCGTACACCGGTCACCATGTGGTACGACGCGCCGTGTCCGGCCGGGCTGATGTCGAGGTCGTGGACCAGCTTGCCGCGGTCGTCGTACGCGACCACGCGGACGGTCTGCTTCGGCTGCGGCTGGAGCGCGTCCGGCAGCCGGGTGGCCAGCTTGCGCAGCGCCATCGGCCCGCGCTGCAGGCGCTCGACCAGCGGGTCGGTCGGGCTGGCGATCGTGATCCAGATCAGCCCGTCCGAGCCGCGGGCGATGTTGTCGGGGTAGCCCGGCAGGTCGCTGCAGAGCCGGTCGCGCATGCCCTTGCTCGGCCCGCTGATCCAGTGGCGCACGACGGTCCGCGCACCCGTCTCCGCGACCGCCACGAAGTCGCCGGCGGCCGACAGCGCGACGCCGTTGGCGAAGGCCAGGCCGTCGAGCACCACGGCGACGGTGCCGTCGGGGTCGCGGCGCAGCAGCCGGCCGGTGCGGGTGTTGCGGACGAAGTCGTCCTTCCAGCGCTCGATCCCGAACTGCGTCGAGGAGTCCGACCACCAGATCGTGCCGTCCTCGGCGAGCGCGGCGTTGTTGCAGAACACCATCCGCCGCCCGTCGACCTCGGCCGTGATCGACTCGACCGCACCGCTCGCCGGGTCCACCCAGAGCAGGCCGCGCCGGGCGTCGCACACCAGCAGCCGCCCGTCCGGCGCCCACTCCAGGCCGAGCGGCCGGCCGCCGGTGTGGGCCACCCGGTCGATCCGCTCGCCGTCGGGAGCGACCCGGAAGATCGCGCCGTCGTCGGTGCCGGTGAAGACGGAGCCGGCGTCGGGACCGGACGTCGCCACGACGACGTCCTCCGCGCCGTGGCCGGGGACGGGGATCACCGTGAAGGTCATGAGCGACCACCCTACCCACGCCGGCCGCGGTCCCACCGGCCCAACCATGTCCGGCACACGATCGACTGGCCGGCGCCGTACGATCGGTACATGACCCCAGCGAATGTGGAGGCAGAGCGCATGCGGACCGCGCTCGACCTGCATGACCTCGGCGTCAAGCTCTACCGCCAGCGCATGCAGCGCGAGCACCCGCATGCCAGCGAGGTCGAGATCGACGGGATCGTCCGCGCGTGGCTGGCCGCCCCTCCCCTGCCCGGCCGAGTCCGGCTCAGGACCAGCGAGTCGGTCCATGGTCACCCCGGTTGAGGCTGCACTGCACCAGGCCGTCACGGACCTGAACCGAGTCGGCGGGCGCCGTGCGCTCCGGCGGCCCGGTCCTGCTCGGCGCCGGCATCGCCCTGATGTGGCTCGGGATCGGCCTGCGCGCGTGGGCCCTACGAGACCCGGTCCGGGGCGCCCACCCAGTGCGGCAGCGGGCGCGGGTCCGGGTGCGGCCGGCTGTCCGCGCCGTAGCTCCAGGACGGTCCGTTGCGGAGCAGCTCCGCGAGCGCCCGCAGCAGCCGGTCGACGTCGTCGCTGGTCGTGCCGACGCCGATGCTCGCGCGCACCGCCGTCGCGCCGCCGTTGAGGCGCGCCAGCAGCGGGTGGGCGCAGAACCGCCCGTCGCGCACGCCGATGCCGTGCTCGGCCGAGAGGTACTGGGAGACCAGCCCGGCGGGGATCCCGTCGACGGTGAAGGTGGCCAGGCCCAGGAGCTCCGCCTCGCCGCGGCCCCACAGCCGCAGGATCCGGACGCCGGGCAGGGCGGTCAGGCCCTCGTGGAGGCGGTCGCGCAGGTCGGTCTCGTGCCGGAACTGCGCGGCGTCCGGGAGGGCCGCCAGCGCCTCGCACGCCGCGGCGAGCGCGACCGCGCCGACGACATTGGGCGTGCCGGCCTCGTGCCGGGTGGGCGCGCCCGCCCAGGTCACGTCGTCGAGGGAGACGGCGCGCACGGCGCCGCCGCCGGCGAGGTACGGCGGCGCGGCCTCGAGCCAGTCCCGCCGACCGACGAGGACCCCGGTGCCGTAGGGCGCGTAGAGCTTGTGGCCGGAGAACGCGAGGTAGTCGATGTCGAGCGCGGCCAGGTGGACCCGGTGGTGGGGCACCAGCTGGGCGCCGTCGACGGCGATCCGCGCGCCGTGGCGGTGCGCGATCGCGACGAGGTCGGCCAGCGGAAGGATCTCGCCGGTGACATTGGAGGCGCCGGTGACCGCCAGCAGGGCGGCCGGGGTGCGGGCCAGCTCGGCGGCCACCGCCTCCAGGGTCGCGGCGACCGAGGCGGCGGCGATCACGGTGCGGGTGGCGCCGCGGCGCCACGGGAGCAGGTTCGCGTGGTGCTCGACGTCGAGGGTGACGACCTCGCCGGGCACCGCGCTCGCGAGCAGGTTGAAGGCGTCGGTGGTGTGCCGGGCGAACTGCACGACGTCGTCGGGCCGGGCGCCGACGAAGCCCGCCACGGTCTGCCGGGCGGTCTCGTACGCCGCGGTGCTGACGGCCGAGCCGTGGCCGGCGCCGCGGTGCACGCTGGAGTAGTACGGGAGGAAGGCGGCCACGCGCTCGGCGACGCTGTGCAGCGCCGGCGCGCTGGCGGCGATGTCGAGGTTGGCGTAGCGGACCGTGCCGCCGGTGACGAGGGGCACCTGGAGGTCGCCGCCGACGGTCGGCAGCAGGGCCGGTACGACGGCCGGTGGCGTGGTGGCGCGGGAGGGGGTGGTCACGGTGGTCTCCGAACGGCGGGCTGGGGGTGACGGGCCCGGGTCCAGCGCTCCGCGGAGCGCTGGACCCGAGCCCTCTGACGACGATCGCGCGGCTAGCGCTTGACCTTGACCTTCACCGTGGCCGAGTCGGCCGCGGTGTAGTTGGAGTCACCGACGTACTTGACCGTCAGCTGCCAGGTGCCCTTCGCCAGCTTGGGCACGGACACCTTGATCGCGCCGTTGCTCAGGGTCGCGGTGACCTTGTTCTTGACCGATCCCTTCTTCAGGACCAGCTTGACCTTGCCCGACGCGGGCGCCGCGCCGGCCGGGGCGGCCACGGTGACCTTGACCTTCCCGGCCTTCTTCGAGGTCGGGGCCTTCTTCACCTTGCCGGCGACGGCGCTCGGCGCGGCCGGGTTCACGGTGTAGGCGACCTGGGTCTGGGAGCCGTTCAGGTTGGCGTCCCCCGCGAAGGCCAGCTTGGCCGAGTACTGCCCGACCGCGAGGTCCTTCGGCACCGTGAACGTCGCGGTACCGCCCGCCAGCGGCCTGGTCTGGGCCGCACCGACACCGGTCAGCGTGACGTCGCCGGTGACCGTTCCCGACGGGCTGCTGAGCGTGACGCTCAGCGCCCCGCCCTGGCCGTAGGTGGTGGTCACCGGAGCCGCCTGCGCGATGGTCAGCGCCTTCCCCACCGTCAGCTCCACGGGAGCCGAGACAGAGCTGGCGTAGGTGTCGTCGCCGGCGTACGACGCCGTCAGCTCGTAGCCGCCCGCGGGCAGGCTCGCCGGGATCTCGAAGGTCGCCTCGCCGGACGCGAGGGTCACCGTGAGCGGACCGCCCGGGAGGCCGTTGAGCGTGACGTCGCCCGAGGCGCCCTCGGTGACCGTGGCCGTCGCCGCGCCGCCCTGTCCGAAGCCCAGGGTGGTGGGCGCCTCGAGGGTGGTCGTGGAGGACTCGGCCACCACGTGGAGGGACGCGGTGTGCTCGGCGCCCTTGACCAGGCCGCCGTTGCCGCCGGAGTAGACGTAGCGCAGCTCGTGCGTGCCCTGGGTGAGCTCCGGGAGCTCGCCCGACAGGGTGGCCGTCCGGTCCGCGCCGACCTCCGCCTCGTCGATCAGCGTGTCGTCGACGTACAGCTCGACCGTGCCGTCCAACGGCACCTCGTCGGACGCCGGGGTGGCGGTGCCGCCGATCCCGTTCAGGGAGTACCAGCCGTCGAAGTCCGACTCGACGCCGGCGGTCACCTCGATCGCGCCCGGGTCGCTGGCCGGGACCGACTCCGGGGCGCCGGTGGCGGACACCTCGCTGTCGTAGCCGCCGGCCACGCCCGCGATCACGTCCCGGACCTCCAGCAGGCCCTCACGCGCGAAGGCACGCTGGTTGAGCACCTGGTTGATGCCGTTCTGCGTCGGCGGGTTGCCGACGGCCTGGCCGCCGCGGAGCCGGTCCGGGTCGGCCGGGTCGAACGGCAGCTCGGCGCCCTGGGTCCACCAGACCTCGGTCATGTACTCGAGGTTGCCGGTCTCCGCACCGGTCTCGGGGTTGGCGATCCGGCTGTCGCGGATCGCCTGGTCGGTCACCGGCGCGCTCTCGCCGCCGGCCTCGTGGTCCTTGTTGTAGGACAGCAGGTGCCCGACCTGGATCTTGCGGGCGAGCCTCTCGGTGCCGCCGGTGTCGCCGCCGGTGTAGTAGCGGACCGGGTTGACCGACTGCGTGCCGGGCTCGCCGGCGGTGACCTTGTACTGCGTCGTGGCGTTGGAGAGCTTCTCCAGGATGCTGCCGTAGAGGTACGACGCGCGCCGCGGCTGGCCGCTGACGAGCGCGTTGTCGCGGATGTGGAGGTAGTTGCCGCTGCCGTTGCTCTGCGTCTGGTCGTTGGTGTTCAGCACGAAGTCGAAGGCGTAGACCTTCTTGATGCCGTACTGGCGCGCGTACTTCTCCGTCTGCTCCACGATCGCCGCCGTGTTGTGGCACCAGGTGCCCCCGAACAGGATCGCGAAGTCGCCGGGCTGGTCGAGCAGGTACTGCAGCTCGGGGTAGGTGATGCTCTGCAGCCGGAAGTCGGACTTGTCGTAGACCGGCTCCCCGGCGGTGCCGACGTTGGGGAGGTCCTCCTCCTCGCTGAAGACCGGGCCACCGTGGGTCAGCTGGTTGGGGTAGCGGGCCGCGTGGCGGCGGTTGTGCTCGCCGGCGAGGAAGTCCCACTGGGTGTCGTCGGTGAGCGCGGTCGCGGTGAGCACGCCGGTGACCTCCGCCTTGAACGCGTCGACCTCGGCCGGGGTGTCGAGGTCGGCGGCGGTCTTGCGCTCGGAGAGCCCCGCGACGATGCGGTTGGTGTCGCCGCCCGCGGCGTCGTACACGAAGAGATAGGGGTAGCCGTCCTCGACCTTCTTGTCGGCGAAGTCCGGGTCGCCCGGGGCCGTCAGCTCGAACGGCGTCTCGGCGTCCTTGCCGAGGTAGTTCTGGACCAGTCTCGTGCCGTACTGGTTGACGAAGTCCTTGCCGGCCTGGTCCAGCGGGAGGCCGCTGGTGTCGAAGATGTTCAGGGTGTCGCCGTCGAGCGCGGGATCGAAGACGAGCACCTGGTCGATGCCGGCGGCCCTGGCCGCGTCGTCGATGAGGCCGATCGTCTGCTGGAGGTAGTCGTCCTCGGCGCCGCCGATCAGGAAGGCGTACTTGCCGGCGGGCTTCCGCAGCAGGTACTCGAACCGCTCGAGGGTGGCCGACTCGAAGACGCTGTCCGGTCCGACGTCGTCGAACGCGGCGCTGAACCAGTCGATGGTGGCGCCGTGGGTCGGCTCCGGGTAGTCGGTGGGGGCCGGGTCCTCGGCGTGGGCCGGGGACGAGATCCCCAGCAGGGGTGACGCCGCCAGCGCGAGGGCCGTGCCGGCCGCCGCGGCGCGCCACGGGAAGGTGCGGTGGTTCATGTTGTTGGGTTCACTTTCCGCTGCCACCATGGGCAGGCCTGATGTGTCGACATCCGTCACGTCCGGTTGCTGGGCTGCCGCATCACTTGCCAGAGCGGGGCGGCAGCCCGGCGCTTCTTCTCGACGTCTCGCCTCTCGGGTGCGCCCGATCACCGCCTCTCCGGACGGCGGGCGGCCCCGAGCGGCCGCGGGTCAGGACGCATGCGGAGCGACCCGGTGGGAGGTCAGCGGCGCACGGCGCGGTCGGCGTCCGCGGAGCACGTGCCATACGAGGGACAGCGCGCCCCCGGCGGCGAGGGCGCCGAGGATCGCCAGGCCGGCGTGGTCGGGAACGGGCGTGGAGCCCTCGCCGGTGCGGGCGATGTCGGCCGCCGCGACGGGCTCGGCCTCGGTCTCGGCAGCGCCGGCGCCGACGGTCACCGGGCTGCTGGAGACCTCGGTCCCCTCGAAGAGCACCACGACCTGGTGCTCCCCGGCCGGGACGCCGGCCGGCACCACGACGTCGGCGCTGAAGCCGCCGTCGTCGTCGGTGTCGACCGAGCCCAGCGGAACCGGGTCGGAGTGCAGCTCCAGGGCGTAGCCCTCGATGCGGGGCGCGAAGCCGGTCCCGGTCACCGTGACGGTCGCGCCGGGGGCGAGGTCGCCGGTGACGGTGACGGTGCCCTGCACCGTCGTCGGGTCGACACCGACCACCACCGGGTCGGAGGGCGGCGAGCCGGGCGACTCGCCCGCGGCGTTCTTCGCCCACACGGCGGCGCGGTAGCTGCCCGGCTCGAGCTTCTCGAAGACGTACTCGAAGGTGGTGGCGTCGACCTCGATCGCCGCCTCGCCGGTGAACCGGAGGAGGTAGCCGGTGACCTGCTCGATCTCGGCGTTCGGGGAGGCCGCCCACGACACGGTGACGGTGTCGCCGTCGACCGCCAGCGTCGGCGCGGCCAGCGCGCTCGGCGCGCCGGGCGCGACCTGCTCGGGCGCGTCGGTCGACGGGGTCACCTGACCGGTGCCGGTGGTCGCGGCGCCGCCGGTCTTCCCGGTGGACCCGGTGGACCCGGAGCCGCCGCCGTTGTTCTTCCCGCCCGACGCGCCGGGCGTCGGGGTCGGCGTCGGGGTGGGGGTCGGGGTGGGGGTCGGCGTGGGCTTGTCGCCCTTGTAGCTGTAGGTCCCGGGCGGGTACGACGTCGTGCCGTTCCGGTTCGGGTAGACGGGGTGGCCGTCCGGGTCGATCTCGCAGTCCTCGATCCACAGGCAGGTCACGTCGTCGAGGCAGGGGAACTCGTCCCCTCCGTCGACCCAGCCGTCGGCGTGGGCCGCGGGCGCCGGTCCGTAGGACGCGACGAGCAGCGCGGCGATCAGCGCCGTCGGGATCAGGGTCAGCAACCGGCGGATGCGGCGGTCGGTCATGCGTTCACTCCTCGGTGATCGGCGGGGATGGTCTCGGTGGGACGAGGGGCGGGCGTGGGCAGCGCGCAGGCGCCGACGGGGACGCCGCCGTACGGGTCGTCCAGCCGGAGGTCCTCGAAGGGGTCGGCCGGATCCGAGGCCTCGGCCGTCGCCGGGAGGACCTCGGTCACGACGTCCTCGTCGGAGTCGAAGATCGCGTCGTCCAGGCGGCCCTCCTGGCGGGCGACGATGGTCGCGGCGACGGCCGCCGATGTGACGTTGTCCAGCGTGCGGGCCATGTCGGCGACCATGCTCACCGGCAGCGTGATCGCGACCAGCTCCAGCGGCAGGCCCGCGGCGGTGAGCACCGTGGTCGCGGTGATGGTCGCGGTGCCGGGGACGCCCGCGGTGCCGACCGAGACCAGCACGCCCAGCACGACCAGGACGACGTAGTCCTGGATCCCCCAGCCGAGCCCGAGCGCGTTGACGCCGAACACCGCGATGAGCACCGGCCACACGCCGGCGCAGCCGGGCATCCCGATGGTCGTGCCGAGAGGAGCCGTGAAGCCGGCGATGTCCGCGGGCACGCCCACCCGCTCGCGCAGCAGCCGGGTGGTGACCGGAAGGGTGCCGGCGCTGCTCTGCGTCGTGAAGGCGGTCACCTGGGCCGGCACGAGCTTGCGGAAGAAGCGGACCGGGCTCACGTCGGCGTACACGCGCAGGAGCACGCCGTTGATCACGAAGGCGTGCACGAAGCAGGCCAGCCACGCGAGGCCGAGCACGCCGAGCAGCGACACCATCTGCGACCACTGCCCGGCCGCGCGCCCCACGGCCACCGCGGTCAGCGACAGGACGGCGTAGGGCGTGAGCGCGATGACGAAGCCGACGGCCTTGTAGACGATCTCCCGGGTGGCGTCGACGACGCCCTTGAACGGCGCCACGCTCGCGGGTGCGCGGTCGGCGATCAGGGAGTAGGACACCGCGATCAGGACGCTGAACAGGATGATCGGGATGACGTTCGTCTCCGCGATGTCGCTGACGATATTGGTCGGGAAGAAGTCGATGACCACCTCGGTGAACGGCTTCTTGATGTTCTCCAGGGCCGAGATGTCCCGGTCGCCGACGGTGATCCCCGCGCCCTTGCCGATGCCGAGCTCGAGCGCCAGGCCGAGGGTCAGGAGCACGGCGAGCGCGTTCAGGGTGAGGAGCCAGCCCACCGAGCGGGCGCCGATCGTGCGCAGCTGCGCGGTGGTGCCGAGCGAGGTGATGCTCGACAGGATCGAGACGATGATCAGCGGCGCCACGATCGCGAGCAGCAGGTTGAGATAGATCTTGCCGACCGGCTCGACGTAGTCCAGGTGTCCCTCGAAGACCACCCCGACCCCGACCCCGAGCGCCAGCGCACCCAGCACCAGCGCGCTGAAGTTGAGGCGCAGCCGGGTCAGCACGTAGATGCCGGCGAACAGCCCCAGCGTCACCAGCAGCGCGGCGACGGCGTACCCGCCCATGAATTGCTCCCTCCAGGGACGGCGCACCCGTTCGCCGTTAGTAAACTATTTCGATCGAGTTAAACACTATGGGATCGAGAGGGGTGCTCCGGACCAAATCGCCCGAAATGCGATCAGCCATCCCGAGATCCGGGATGGCTGATCGGCTCTGCCTATCAGAGGGACGGCGGGAGGCGCGGGGTCAGACGACCGGATCCCCGGTCGGCGGCAGGTCCGCCGGCGCCACGCCGCCGTGGCACGAGGCGAACGGCTCGGGCGCGGTGTCGCCGGCGCCGTACTCCGCGACGAAGAGGGCGATCCGCGGGTCGTCGGGACCGGTCAGCGCGAGCTGGCGACCCCAGACCGTGATGACGACCGGCGCCTCCTGGTCCGGGTACGGCGACAGGATGCCGTTGTCCGGCAGCTGCTCCGCGAGCCGCCGCACGCCGCCGGCGTCGACCTCGTCGGCGCGGTAGGTCAGCCACACCGTGCCGTGCTCGAGGTCGTGGACGACGTTGACCTCGGGCACCGGCTCGTCGTACACCCCGCACTCGAGCCAGTACGACGCGTGGTCGCCGCCGACCGGGGGCGACTGCGGGTAGTCGTGGTCCTCCCCCGGCGCCAGGTGCTGGTTGGTCAGGCCGGCGTGCTCCTCGACGGCGTCGAGGTTGCCGGTGTCGACCCTCTCCTCCGCCCGGCGGGGGCCGTCCCCGGCGTCGTCGTCCCGCGCCAGCAGCACCGGCACCAGGACGGCCGCGCCGATCACCGCGATCGCGGCGAGCACGGCCAGCACGATCGGCAGCGCCGAGCGCCGGCGGGGAGGCGGGAACGCCGGCGGTAGGAAGGGAGGCGGCGGCGTCGGCGGAGGTGGTGGGGGCGGCGGGGACGGCGGAGGTGGGAACGGCGGCTGGCTCACTGCTCGAGGGCCTCCTCGACCCGCCGTACCTTGGCCGCGAGCTCGCCGGTGAACCCCGGCCGGATGTCTGCCTTGAGCACCAGCCCGACCCGCGGCGAGACCGCGGCCACCGCGTCGACGGCCCGCTTCACGACCGCCATCACCTCGTCCCACTCCCCCTCGATGTTGGTGAACATCGCGTTCGTCTCGTTGGGCAGCCCGGACTCCCGGACCACCCGCACCGCGGCGGCCACCGCCTCGGACACGCCACCGGTGTCGTCGGCGGCGGAGGGACTGATGCTGAACGCGACGAGCATGGGCCCACGGTAGCCAGGCCGGCCTCAGCCGCCCGCGGGCGCCCAGCGGCCGAGCAGGTCGAGGAACCCGGCCTCGGCACGGGCGCGCAGCGCGGCCGAGGGCGGCGCGGGCCGCTCCGGCTCGGCGGCGAGGACACCCTCCACCCACGCCGCGATCGCCGGGGGCACCGGCGCCCGGCCGAGCTCGCGGGTCCGGGCCTTGAGCACCCGCAGCTCGGCCACCTCGCCGCGGACGTCGTCAGGAACCTCGACCTGGTCGAGCAGCTCGTCGAGACTCATCGGCGGCACGCCTTCGTGCTCGTCGAGCCAGCGCAGTGTGACCGCGGGCCGGATCGCGTAGAAGACGCGCTTGAGCCGGACCTCGCCGGGACCCTCCCGGGCGTGCGCCCACTGCCCACGCCCGACATGCAGGTAGTGCCGCCACACCCGCGCGGTGTCGGCGACCTCCGCCACCAGGCGCAGCAGGTCGTCGCGGAAGCCCGGCTCGCCGCCGTACACGTGGGGCGAGCGCAGCCACTCCCCGACCGTCGCGTTGCCGGCGGTCGCCAGCCGGACAGCCTTGGCAAGGTCCCAGCCGTTGACGTCGAGCAGGTCGTCCAGCGGCGTCTCGATCACGTCGCGGGCGGGCCACAGCGCGAGATAGGCGTCGCGCGGGCGGACGAAGAGGAACCGGCAGTCGTAGTCGCTGTCCGGCGAGGCGAAGCCCCACGCCCGGCTGCCGCTCTCGATCGCCCACGGGATCCGGACGCCGTGCGACGCCGCGACGTCGGCCAGACGCGCGTCGATGGCCGCGACCACGCTCGGGTCGAAGTCGTCGGGAACGGCACGCATGCGCCGTACCGTAGCGCCGACGGCCCGCCCTCACGCGGAGGAGCGGGCCGTCGGGTCGAGCGGCGGTGTCAGGCGCGGAGCAGGTTGCGCAGGACGTACTGCATGATGCCGCCGTTGCGGTAGTAGTTCGCCTCGCCGGGGGTGTCGATGCGGACGATCGCGTCGAACTCCACGCCGGTGTCGGTCGTGACCTTGACCGTCCGGGGGGTGGTGCCGTCGTTGAGGCCGGTGATCCCGGTGATGGCGAAGGTCTCCTCGCCGGTCAGGCCGAGGGAGTCGGCGTTCTCTCCGGCGGGGAACTGCAGCGGGATGACGCCCATGCCGATGAGGTTGGAGCGGTGGATGCGCTCGTAGCTCTCGGCGATGACGGCCTTGACGCCCAGCAGCGAGGTGCCCTTGGCCGCCCAGTCGCGCGACGAGCCGGAGCCGTACTCCTTGCCGGCCAGGACCACGAGCGGGACACCGGCCTCCTGGTAGTTGACCGAGGCGTCGTAGACGAAGGTCACCGGGGCGTCGTCCTGCGTGAAGTCGCGGGTGAAGCCGCCCTCGGTGCCGGGCGCGATCTGGTTGCGCAGGCGGATGTTGGCGAAGGTGCCGCGGATCATGACCTCGTGGTTGCCGCGGCGCGAGCCGTAGGAGTTGAAGTCGCGCGGGGCCACGCCGTTCTCGGTGAGGTACGTGCCCGCGGGCGAGTCGGCCTTGATCGAGCCGGCCGGCGAGATGTGGTCGGTGGTGACCGAGTCGCCGAGCTTGAGCAGGACCCGGGCGCCGGAGATGTCGGTGACGGGGGCCGGCTCGTCGGGCATGCCGTCGAAGTACGGCGCCTTGCGGACGTACGTCGACGCCGGGTCCCACTCGAAGGTGTTGCCCTCGGGGGTCGGCAGCGACTTCCAGCGCTCGTCGCCGGCGAACACGTCGGCGTACGACTCGGTGAACATGTCGGAGCTGATCGCCTCGCGGATGGTCTGCTCGACCTCGGCGGGGCTGGGCCAGATGTCCTTGAGGAAGACGTCGTTGCCGTCGGTGTCCTTGCCCAGCGGGTCGTTGAACAGGTCGACGTCCATCGAGCCGGCGAGCGCGTACGCGACGACCAGCGGCGGGGAGGCCAGGTAGTTCATCTTGATGTCGGGGTTGATCCGGCCCT
The DNA here is from genome assembly GCF_006494775.1 of Nocardioides humi. Taxonomy (NCBI): domain Bacteria; kingdom Bacillati; phylum Actinomycetota; class Actinomycetes; order Propionibacteriales; family Nocardioidaceae; genus Nocardioides; species Nocardioides humi. The sequence goes on from NZ_CP041146.1 coordinate 130,543, forward strand.
CGAAGTTCCGGTTGCCGGAGAGGACGGAGACCACGGCGAGGTCGTTCTCCTGGACCGCGGCCGAGACCTCGGGGATGAGCGGACCGGAGTTGCCGATGCAGGTGACGCAGCCGTAGCCGACGAGGTTGAAGCCCAGCTTGTCGAGGTACGGCGTCAGGCCGGCCTTGTCGTAGTAGTCGGACACGACCTTGGAGCCGGGTGCGAGCGTCGACTTCACCCAGGGCTTGCGCTGCAGGCCCTTCTCGACGGCCTTCTTCGCCAGCAGCGCGGCGCCGATCATGACCGACGGGTTGGAGGTGTTGGTGCACGAGGTGATCGAGGCGATCGTCACCGCGCCGTGGTCGAGCGTGAACGTCGCGCCGTCGGCGAGGGTGACCTCGACGGGGCTGCTCGGGCGGCCGCCGTCGGCGGGCGCGCAGCTGAGGTAGTCGACCGCCGGGGTCTGGCCGTGGGCGTCGCTGGCCGGCGGGTCGGAGGCGGGGAAGCTCTCCTCGAGGGCCTCGTCGTAGGCGCCCTCCGCGTCGTGGCCGTTGCTGACGTAGTCGGTCAGCGCGCCCCGGAAGGACTCCTTGGCGTCGGCGACGAGCACGCGGTCCTGTGGGCGCTTCGGGCCCGCGATCGAGGGGACGACGGTCGCGAGGTCCAGCTCCAGCCTCTCGGAGTAGCGCGGCTCGGCGGCGGGGTCGAGCCAGAGGCCCTGCTCCTTGGCGTAGGCCTCCACCAGCGCGATCTGCTCCTCGGAGCGGCCGGTGAGGCGCAGGTAGCTGACGGTCTCCTCGTCGATCGGGAACACCGCGATCGTGGAGCCGAACTCCGGCGACATGTTGCCGATGGTGGCGCGGTTGGCCAGCGGCAGCGCGGCGACGCCCTCGCCGTAGAACTCGACGAACTTGCCGACCACGCCGTGCTTGCGCAGCATCTCGGTGATGGTGAGCACCAGGTCGGTGGCGGTCGAGCCCTCCGGCAGCGAGCCGGTCAGCTTGAAGCCGACGACGCGCGGGATGAGCATCGAGACCGGCTGGCCGAGCATCGCGGCCTCGGCCTCGATGCCGCCGACGCCCCAGCCGACGACGCCGATGCCGTTGACCATGGTGGTGTGGGAGTCGGTGCCGACGCAGGTGTCGGGGTAGGCCAGCAGCTCGCCGTCGACCTCGCGGGTGAAGACGGTGCGCGCGAGGTGCTCGATGTTGACCTGGTGGACGATGCCGGTGCCCGGCGGCACGACCTTGAAGTCGGAGAACGCGGTCTGGCCCCAGCGCAGGAACTGGTAGCGCTCGCGGTTGCGCTCGTACTCGATCTCCACGTTGCGCTGGAAGGCCTCGGGCGAGCCGAAGACGTCGGCGATGACGGAGTGGTCGATGACCATCTCGGCCGGGGCGAGCGGGTTGATCTTCGTGGCGTCGCCGCCGAGGTCGGCCATCGCCTCGCGCATGGTGGCGAGGTCGACGACGCAGGGGACGCCGGTGAAGTCCTGCATGATCACGCGCGCCGGCGTGAACTGGATCTCCTTGTCGGGCTGGGCGTCCTGGTCCCAGCCGGCGAGGGCCTTGATGTCCTCGGCGGTGATGTCCGCGCCGTCCTCGGTGCGCAGCAGGTTCTCGAGGAGCACCTTCAGCGAGAACGGGAGGCTCTCGACGTCCAGGCCCTCGCCCTTGACCGCGTCGAGGCGGAAGATCTCGTAGGACTTCCCGTCCACGTCCAGGGTGCTCTTGGCTCCGAAGCTGTTCTTGCTGGCCATCGCCGTCTCCGTCCTCGTCGACTTCGTCGTTGTCGGTAGGTCCATCCGTCATCCTGCCGCCGCCGAGTGGGGCGCGGATAGTGAGGTTGGCCTAAGTTCTGCAGAGGTCGGGAGTCCCGATATCTCTTGATGTCAAGATACACGGGATCGAGGCAGATTTCCATCTTCCTCGGCGAACTGCGTGCGGTAGAGCTCCTCGTAGCGCCCGCCCGCCGCGAGCAGTGCCGCGTGCGTGCCCCGCTCCACGATCCGGCCGCCCTCGACCACCGCGATCAGGTCGGCCGCGCGGATCGTGGAGAGCCGGTGCGCGATGACCAGCGCGGTGCGGCCGGCGAGCGCCTCGGCCAGCGCGGCCTGCACCGCGGCCTCCGAGGTCGAGTCCAGCGACGCCGTCGCCTCGTCGAGGATCACCACCCGCGGCTGCTTGAGCAGCAGCCGGGCGATGGTTAGCCGCTGCCGCTCGCCGCCGGAGAGCCGGTACCCGCGCTCCCCCACCACCGTGTCGAGGCGGTCGGGCAGCGCGCGCACGAGGTCGGCCAGCCGGGCCCGCGCGAGCGCGTCCCACAGGTCCTGCTCGCTCGCCTCGGGCCGCGCCAGCAGCAGGTTGCCGCGGATCGTGTCGTGGAACAGGTGGCCGTCCTGGGTGACCATCCCGACGGCGGCGCGGATCGAGGCCGCGGTCAGGTCCCGCACGTCGGCACCGGCCAGGCGTACGGCGCCCGCGTCGACGTCGTACAGACGGGAGACGAGCTGCGCGATGGTGGACTTCCCCGCGCCCGAGGAGCCCACCAGCGCCACGACCTGGCCCGGCTCGGCGTGCAGGGAGACGCCGTGGAGCACCTCCTCGCCGCCGCGGGTGTCGAGCGTGGCCACCGCCTCGAGCGAGGCCAGCGAGACCTTGTCGGCGGCCGGGTAGGCGAACCGGACGTCGTCGATCTCCACGGAGACCGGGCCGTCGGGCACGGTGCCGGCGCCGGGGCGGTCCCGGATCAGCGGCTCCAGGTCGAGCACCTCGAAGACCCTCTCGAAGCTCACCAGCGCGCTCATCACCTCGACCCGGGCGCTGGCCAGCGCGGTCAGCGGCGCGTACAGCCGGGTCAGCAGCAGGGAGAGCGCGACGACATCGCCGGCGTCGAGGGTCCCCTGCAGGGCGAGGACGCCGCCGAGTCCGTAGACGACCGCGACGGCCAGGGCGGAGACGAGCGTCAGCGCCGTCACGAAGGTCGTCTGCACCATCGCCGTACGGACCCCGATCTCGGCGACCCGCTCCGCCCGCGCGGAGAACTCGGCCGACTCCTGCTCCGGGCGGCCGAACAGCTTGACCAGGGTGGCGCCCGGCGCCGAGAACCGCTCGGTCATCTGGTTGCCCATCGCCGCGTTGTGGTCGGCCGCCTCCCGCTGGATGCCGGCGAGCCGGCGCCCCATCCGGCGCGCCGGCACCACGAAGACCGGCAGCAGCACCAGCGCGAGCAGGGTCACCTGCCAGGAGATGCCGAGCATCACGACCAGGGTGAGCGCCAGCGTCACGAGGTTGCCGACGACGCCGGACAGCGTCTGGCTGAAGGCGCGCTGCGCCCCGATCACGTCGTTGTTGAGCCGGCTGACGAGCGCGCCGGTCCGGGTCCGGCTGAAGAACGCCACCGGCATCCGCTGGACGTGGTCGAACACGGCCGTGCGCAGGTCGAGGATCAGGCCCTCCCCGATGCTCGACGACAGCCATCGCGCGAGCAGCCCGAGCACCGCGTCGAGCATCGCGAGGACCGCGATCGCCAACGCCAGCCGCACGACGACGCCGCGGCTGTCGCCCGCCACGATGGCGTTGACCACGCGGCCGGCCAGCACCGGCGTCGCCACCGCGAGCCCGGCCGTCACCACGCTCAGCGCGACGAAGCCGACCAGCTTGCGGCGGTGCGGCCGGGCGAAGCGCAGGATCCGCCGCGCCGTCTCGGCGCTGAACGCCCGCTCCTCCTGCGGGTCGTTCATGCCCCGGTAGACCTGGTTCCAGGCGATCGACTCCATGCTCATGCCGGTGACGCTAGAACCTCAAGCCGACATGAGGACAAGCCCAGCGGCTACAGCACCACCGTCGGCTTCACCCGGCTCGGCGTCCACACCCGCTGCCGGCGCGCGACGAGCGAGGTGAGCACGAGCGCGCCGACGAGGTACGCCGCGAGCACCAGGACGGCCGTCGTGGCCCGGGCCGGGTCGCCGCCGTACATCAGCTGCCGCAGCCCGTCGACGGCGTAGCTCATCGGCAGCGCGTGGTGCAGCCAGTGGAGTGGCTCGGGGATGGTCTGCCAGGGGAAGGTGCCGCCGGCGGTGACGAGCTGGATCACCATCAGGACCAGGGCGAGGAACTGGCCGGGGGTGCCGAGCAGGGCGTTCATGAGGTGGACGACGGCGACGAAGGTGGCCGAGATCAGGATCATGAACAGCCAGGTCCGCAGACTCTCGACGATGCCGACGTCGAGCGCGGCCGCGACGACCGCGAACGCCAGCGTCATCTGCGCCGCGCCGATCAGGGCCGGGGGCAGCCAGCCGCCGAGGGCGATCCGCAGCGGGTTCTGGTTGGCCGCGAGGGCGCGGGAGGAGAGCGGGCGGACGAGCAGGAAGAGGACGTACCCGCCGATCCACGCGGCCAGGGCGAGGAAGAACGGCGCCAGGCCGGCGCCGTAGTTGCGGGCCGCGGCGTCGCTGTGGGAGCGGACGTCGATCGGGTCGGCGACCGTCTCGGCGATCCGCTGCCGGGTCTGCTCGGTGGTGTCGGGGACCTTCGCCACGCCGGCGGCCAGGCCGTCGTGCAGGTCGCCGGCACCGGAGGTGAGCCGGCGCAGGCCCGTGCGCAGGTCGACGGTGCCGTCGTGCAGGGTGCCGGCGCCGCGATCGAGCTGCGCGGCGCCGGTGGTGAGCTCGCCGGCGCCGTCGCGGGCCTGCCGGATGCCGTCGAGCAGGGTCGGGGCGGAGCGGGCCAGCTGGTCGGCGCCGTCGGCGACCTGGCCGGCGCCCGCGGCCAGCTGGTCGAGCTGCTTGCGGACCGCGCCGGCCTTCGCGTCGACGTCGTGCACGCGCTTGCCGACCCGGTCGTAGACGGCCAGCAGCCGCTGCTGGGCGGCCGGGTCGATCCCGAGCCGGCCCATCTCGGCGACGAGGTCGGCACGCCCGCCGTCGTACGCGACCCTGGCGTCGTGGACGGCACCCGCCACCCGGGTGCCGGCGTTCGCGACCTTCCGGTCCCCGTCGGCGACCTGGCGGGCGCCGTCGGCCAGCTTGCGCGCCTGCTGGGGCAGCGGCGCGGTCCGGCTGGCCAGCGTCCGGAGGCCGTCGCGGAGCTGGGTGGCGCCGTCGTGGAGGTCGCCCGCGCCGTCGGCGAGCCGGCCGCTGCCGGCGACGAGCTTGCGCGACCCGCGCTTCGCCTCGCGCAGCCCGTCCTGGAGCTGCTGCGCGCCGGCGGCGCCCTGCTCCAGCCCGTCGCGTACGTCGGCGATGCCGACCAGGAACGTGCCGACGGCCTCCTTCGACACCCGCTCGGCGATCGCGTCACGCACCTTGGTGGCCACGGTGTTGGCGATGGTGGTGGACAGGTAGGAGTTCGCGTCGTTGGTCAGCATCGTGATCCGCGCCTGCTCCGGCTCGGTGCCCGCGCTGCTGGTCAGCGCCGCGGAGAAGTCGCGCGGGATGATGAGCGCGAAGTCGTAGGTGCCGTCGTCGACGCCGGCCCGGGCGCTGGCACGGTCGACCTCGTGCCAGCCGAAGTCCCCGGAGTCGAGCAGCTGGTCGGCGACCTCGCGGCCGGCGTCCATCCGGGAGCCGTCGAGCCCGTCGGCTCCGGCGTCCTCGACCACCAGCGCGGTCGGCACCCGGTTCAGCGCGGAGTACGGGTCGTGGTTGGCGTACAGGTAGAGGCCGGCGTAGATCGTCGGCACGGTCACCAGCGCGAGGACGGTGATCCGGCCCATCCGGATGCTGAGCAGCCGGGAGAGCTCGCTCCAGGCGATGCGCAGGGCGTTCACGCGGCACCTCCGATCGCGGTCACCCGGGCGGCGTGCCCGGCGAGGTCGACCGCCTCGCTGACGGTCACCAGGACGCCCAGGCCCCGGTCGGCGGCCGCCCGGGCGACCGGCCACCAGTCGCGCCGGTGGAGGCCGTGCCGGTCGGGCGAGAGCAGCACCAGGAACCGCGCATCGGGGCGGGACGCGCCGAGCTCGGTCAGCGACCGGACCCGGTCCAGCGGCGTCACGTCCTCGGTCCGCAGCCGCGGACTGGTGCCGAGCCGGTGCTCGCGCAGCCACGCCGACGCCGCGCGCGGGCCCGCGGGACGGCCGGCCAGCGCCAGCTCCTCGGCCACGATCACCCGGAACGGCACGCTGTCGTCCGGCTCCGTGACCCCCGGTACGTCGACCAGGACCACCGCCTGCTGACGCGGCCCGGGCGCGGTGTCGCCGGCGAGGGCGACGGCGCCGCCGGTGAGGCGGAGGCGGCCGGCCAGGGCCAGCGCGAGCGCCACATTGCCGTGCCCGGGCCGCCCGACGGCGATGGTCACCTCACCGGCGACCAGCTCGACCGAGGTGGGCTCCAGGAGCCCGTCGACCGCCCCGTCCGTCATCACCAGCCGGGGCGCCTCGGGGACCGTGACTTCCTGCGCAGTCGTCATGGACGGCAGTCTGCCTGCTTCGCGGCGGCGACTCCTACCCGTCGGTAACGAGCAGTGCGACACACTCCACGTGGTGGGTCATCGGAAAGAGGTCGAAGGCCCGCAGCGACGCGAGCCGGTGCCCGTGCTCGGCGAAGATCGCGACGTCGCGCGCGAGCGCGGCGGGATCGCAGGCGACGTACGCGACGGCCCGGGGGCCGCGGCGCACGACCTGCTCGACGACGGCGCGCTTCGCGCCGGCGCGCGGCGGGTCCAGCACGACCAGGTCGGCCCGGTCCCACTCCGGCGGCAGCCCGCCGGCCAGCACGCCGCCGACGTCGCCCGCGCGGACCAGGACGCCGGGGCAGTTGCGCTCCGACAGCGCCGAGGCGGCCCGGTCGCCCTCGACGGCGGCGACCCGTCCGCTGGGGCCGACCGCCTCGGCGAGGAACCGGCTGAACAGCCCCACGCCGGCGTACAGGTCCAGCGCGGCCTCCCCCGGCCGCGGGTCGAGCGCCTCGAGCACCGCGCCCACGAGCGCCTCCGGTGCACCGGGGTGCACCTGCCAGAAGCCGCCGTCGGGGACCTCGAAGACCCTCCCCCGGACCTCGTACGACGGCCCGGCCGGCGCCTCGAGCAGGCACTGGTCGACGGCGACGACGTCGTGGGAGCGGTGCTGGCGCATCCCGCGCCCGCCGCCGGGGAGATCGACGTAGCGCTGCCGGGTCCGCCAGCGCAGCCCGTCCTCGTCGCCGGGCACCGCCTCGACGCTCACCTCGACGTCGAGCCGCGCGACCCGGCGCAGCTGCTCGCGCACCACCGCCGCCTTCAGGTCGCGCTGGGCGGGCAGCGCCACGTGCTGGAAGTCGCAGCCGCCGCAGCGGCCGGGGCCGGCGTACGGGCAGGGCGCGGCCACCCGCTCCGGCGACGAGACGAGCACCTCCACCGCGTCGCCGCGCCAGAAGCGGTCACCCTCGGTGCCCTCGGTGATCTCCAGGACCACGCGCTCGCCGGGCAGCGCGTGGCGGACGAAGACGACCCGGTCCTGGACCCGGGCGACGCAGTGGCCGCCGTGCGCGACCGGGCCGACCTCGGCCTCGAACCGGCGCCCCGCCATCGAGACGCCGCGGGCGGCCCGAGCCCGCGGCCGGCGTGCGGGAGGCCGGCTCACCGGGGAAGCTGCCGGTCGTCGCCGGAGCCGACCCGGCCGCGACGCAGGTCGCCCGGCCGCACGCGGTGCTCCTCGCGCTCCTCGCGCTCCAGCGCGATCTCGGAGGACCGCAGCTGGTAGGGCACGGAGGTGACCATCACGCCGGGGCTGAACAGCAGCCGCCCCTTGAGCCGCAGCGCGGTCTGGTTGTGCAGGAGCTGCTCCCACCAGCGGCCCACGACGTACTCGGGGATGTAGACCGCCACGACGCCGCGCGGGTTGGCGCGGCGGATCGCCGAGGCGTACTCCACGATCGGCTTGACGACCTCGCGGTACGGCGAGTGCAGCACCTTGAGCGGGACGCCGGTGTTGCGCTCGTCCCACTCCTCCAGCAGCCGCGCGGTGTCCTTCTGGTCGACCGACACGTAGACACCCTCGAGGGCGTTGGGCCGGGTCGCCTTCGCGAACGCCAGGGCCCGGAGGGTCGGCTTGTGCAGCTTGGAGACGAGCACGATCGCGTGCACCCGTGTCGGCAGGGTCTTGTCGGTCTCGTCGGCGGCGAGCTCGCGCTCGACGTTCTCGTAGTGGCCCTTGATCCCCTTCATCACGGCGAAGAAGAAGGCCATCGCCACGATCGTGATCCAGGCGCCGGCGAGGAACTTGGTCAGCACGACGACCACCAGGACCACCGCGGTGAAGGAGAGGCCGACCGCGTTGATCGCGCGGGAGCGGTAGATCCGCCGGCGCACGGCGGCGTCGCGCTCGGTCGTCAGCGCGCGCGTCCAGTGCCGGATCATGCCGAGCTGGCTGAGGTTGAAGGAGACGAAGACGCCCACGATGTAGAGCTGGATCAGCTTGGTGGTCTCGGCGTCGAAGACCACGATGAGCACGATCGCCATGGCGGCGAGGAAGACGATGCCGTTGCTGTAGGCCAGCCGGTCGCCGCGCGCGCCCAGCGCCCGCGGCGCGAGGCCGTCCTTGGCGAGGATCGACCCGAGCACCGGGAAGCCGTTGAAGGCGGTGTTGGCCGCGAGCACCAGGATCACGCCGGTGACGGTCACCACGAAGTAGAAGCCGGGACTGAAGTCGTGGAACACCGCATGGGCGATCTGCGCGATCACGGCGTGCTGATGGTGGCCGTCGGGGACCGGGACGCCGTCGCGGGTGAGCCGCTCGAACTCGTGCGGGTCGACGAACCGGACCCCCATCTGCTTGGCGAGCACGATGACGCTGATCATCATCGTGGCGGCGATCAGGCCGAGCAGCAGCAGCGTGGTCGCGGCGTTCCGGCTCTTGGGCCGCTGGAACGCCGGGACGCCGTTGGAGATCGCCTCCACGCCGGTCAGCGCCGCGCACCCGGACGAGAAGGCGCGCGCCAGCAGGATGACCAGTCCGAACGTCGTCAGCGGCTCGTCCCATCCCTCCTTCGGCGTGATCTCGAGGTCGGCGCTCTCCGCCATCGGCAGCGACCCGGCGGCGAGGTCGACGAACCCGAACGCGCACATGCCGAGGATCGCGACCATGAACAGGTAGGTGGGGACCGCGAACAGCCGGCCCGACTCCCGGATGCCGCGCAGGTTCAGCGCCATCAGCAGCAGCACCATGACCGTCGCCACCGTCGCCTCGTGGTGCTGGAGCGCGGGCAGCGCGGAGGCGGCGTAGTTGGCGCCGGAGGAGATCGACACCGCGACGGTGAGGACGTAGTCGACCAGCAGCGCGCTCGCGACCGTCATCCCCGCCGTACGCCCGAGGTTGACCTTGGCCACCTCGTAGTCGCCGCCGCCGGAGGGATAGGCGTGCACGGTCTGCCGGTACGACGCGATGACCGCCGCCATCACCAGGACGACGGCGATGCCGACCTTCCAGGACCAGACGTACTGGCTGACGCCACCGATGGCCAGCATGATGAAGACCTCGTCGGGCGCGTAGGCGACCGACGACAACGCATCGCTGGCGAACACCGGAAGCGCGATCCGCTTCGGCAGCAGTGTCTCCCCCAGCTGGGCGCTGCGAAGCTTGCGTCCGAGGAGGATCCGCTTCGAGACGTCTCCGACACCCACGAGCGACAACGGTAGGCCATGGTCGGCAGCGATGCCCGGTGGCATGGCGCGTGGGATAGCGTTCTCACCGTGCACGTCGTGATCATGGGATGCGGCCGGGTCGGCTCGACCCTGGCGCGCAGCCTCGAGGACCGCAACCACACCGTGTCGATCATCGACAGCGAGCCCGACGCGTTCCGGCGCCTGGGCCCGGGGTTCAACGGGGACAAGATCCCCGGGATCGGCTTCGACCAGGAGGTCCTGGAGAAGGCCGGCATCCGCCGCGCGGACGCCTTCGCGGCGGTCTCCAGCGGCGACAACTCCAACATCATCGCGGCGCGGGTCGCCCGGGAGACGTTCGGGATCCAGCAGGTCGTGGCCCGGATCTACGACCCCGGCCGGGCCGAGGTCTACCAGCGGCTCGGCATCACCACCGTCGCGACGGTGAAGTGGACCGCCGACCAGGTGCTGCGCCGGATCCTGCCCGCCGGCGCCGAGCCGGACTTCCGCGACCCGTCGGGCACGATCCGGGTCGACCACATCCCGGCACCCGAGGTGTGGGTCGGCGCCCGCGTGGGCCAGCTCCAGGAGCAGGGCCGCTGCCGGGTGGCCTGGATCGACCGGCTGGGCGAGGGCATGCTGCCCGACCGCGACAGCGTGATCCAGGAGGGCGACATGCTCCACCTGATCACCCGCGAGGAGACCGCGGACCAGGCCTACGAGGTGCTCGGCCGCGGGCCCGAGCACGGCGATTGAGCAGACCGAGGGAGAGCCACGAGACATGAGAGTCGCCATCGCCGGAGCAGGTGCCGTCGGCCGCTCGATCGCCCGCGAGCTGATCGAGAACGGCCACGAGGTGCTGCTCATCGACAAGTCCCCCGCCTCGATCCGTCCCGAGCGGGTGCCCGACGCGGAGTGGCTGCTCGCCGACTCCTGCGAGCTGTCCTCGCTGGAGGAGGCCCGGCTGGATCGCTGTGACGTGGTGATCGCCGCGACCGGCGACGACAAGGCCAACCTGGTCACCGCGCTGCTCGCCAAGACCGAGTTCGGCGTCCCCCGCACGGTGGGCCGGGTCAACCACCCCAACAACGAGTGGCTGTTCACCGAGGCCTGGGGCGTCGACGTCAACGTCTCGACCCCGCGGATCATGTCGGCGCTGGTCGAGGAGGCGGTCACCGTCGGCGACCTCGTCCGGCTGTTCACCTTCCGCCAGGGCAACGCCAACCTGGTGGAGATGACGCTGCCGGCGGACTCGCCGTACGTCGGCAAGGAGTCCGGCCTGATCCCGCTGCCGGAGAACTGCGCGCTGGTCTCGATCCTGCGCGACGGCCAGGTCTACGTCCCGACCCCGGAGCAGCCGGTGGAGTCGGGCGACGAGCTGCTGTTCGTGGTGCCCGCCGAGGCCGAGGACGAGCTGGAGTGCCTGCTCGCGCCGGGCGCGCACCCGGAGAAGCAGCCGGGGAAGCAGACCGGCAAGTAGCGGCTCAGTCGGCCTCGGCCGGCTCCGCCGGCTCGGCGTCGTCGGTCGCGGACGCCTCCAGCGGCGTCGCGTTGCGGGCGAGCAGCCACACCATCACCGACCACGACCCGATCCGCAGCGCCCAGCCGAGGCCGGTGCGCAGCACCAGGATCAGCACGACCGCCTGGTCCGGGTCGAGGCGGCCGCTGTGCCCGAGCAGCCAGACGGGGCCCTGCAGCAGCACCCCGATGGCGCCGGGCAGGAGCATCACCCAGGTCAGCCGGCTGCACAGCCGCACGATCTGCGGGTCGTCGTGCCAGGCGGTCGGGTCGCCGGTGACGCTGCCGAGCATGAAGCCGAGCATCGGCCAGCCGATCAGGCAGGTGAAGCCGAGCACGACGGTGTAGCCGAGGCTGATCAGGATCCCGGGCAGGAAGAACGCGAGCGCCTGGTCGGCCTCCGAGCCGCCGGAGCTCTGCGCCCAGCGGACGAACACCCAGCCGATGCCGATGCCGAAGACGGCGTTGAGGACGTACTGCGTGCTGGAGCGCTGCACGACCCGCGCCAGCAGGGCCAGGCCGGCCACCACGAGGCTGCCGACCAGCGCCCACTGGAGCTCCTTGGTCGTCAGCCACACGACGGTGAACACGACGCCGGGGATCGCGGCCTCGGCCATGCCGCGCCGGCCGCCGAGGGCGGTCGCGAGCTGCCGGCGGACCAGCGCCTCGACGGTGTCGACCCCGATCGCGGCGCTCACAGGAGCTCGTATCGGGGGTTGTAGAGCATGCGGTGGCCGTCCTGGGTGCCGACCCGGCCGCGGACCTCGAGGGCGCGGCCGGGGTCGATGCCGGCGATCCGGCGGCGGCCGAGCCAGATCACGGTGACCGTGCCGGTGCCGTCGTACAGCTCGGCCTCGAGAGCGGGTACGCCGCCGCGCGGGCGCAGGGTCACGGTGCGCAGGGTGCCTCTGAGCCGGACCGGCTCACGGTCCGCCGCGTCGCCGATGGACACCACACCGTCGCCGCTGAAGGTCTTGCGCAGGTCGCGGGCCTCCGCCTCGTCGGCGTTCGCCCACTTGCTGATGGTGCGCCGCAGGCGGCTCTTGGTGCGCATGAGCAGGCCTCGTTCGTCAGGTGGCCGGGACGGCGCGGGGGGTGGCCCCCTCGGGCAGTGAGAGCGGGAGCTGCTCGCCGACGGGCATCGCATGGGCGCCGCGGCGTACGGCGACCTGCGCGATCGCGGCCTCCCACGCCTCCGCGGCCTCGGGCTCGCGGGCGGGATCGCCCAGCAGGGTGGCGCGCAGCAGCCAGCGGGGGCCGTTGATGCCGATCACCCGGGAGGTCTGGGTGCCGGTGGCGCCGTCGGCGCGGGTCATCCGGACCTCGCAGACCAGCTCGGTGCCGAAGCGGCCCTCACGCTCGGTGGCGGTGCCGCCGCGACGGGCGGCGTCGGCGGCGATCTGCGGCCGGATCTCGCTCCACAGGTCGCCGTTGCGGGGCGCGGCGAAGGCCCGGAGCTCGAGCGCACCGGCCTCGGAGGCGAGCAGCACGGCACGGACCGCGCCGGACTTCTCGTCGACCTGCACCCGCAGCTCACGGTCGGCGGTCGGCGCGACGAGGATCGAGCCCAGGTCGAGCCGGGTCACGCCGTCGTCGGGGAGCTCGTCGACGTCGAACGGTCCCGCGACCGGGTCGTCGGACGTCGGCGCATCGGCGGTCCCGGCGGGATCAGCGGGATCGGTGGCCTCGGTGGTCTCGTCCACCGCGTCCTCGACCGCCGGGTCGGCAGTCTTGCGCCGCAGCCTCACTGTGTCCTCCTCGTTGCGCCCCTCGCGCCCATCACGACTGGAAACCTCCGGTTGAACCGTAGCCGCCGCTGCCACGCACGCTCTCGGGAAGGGCGGTCACCGGCTCGAACCGGGCCCGCTCCACCCGCTGGACGACCAGCTGGGCGATGCGGTCTCCCCGGCGCAGCGTGATCGCCTCCACCGGGTCGTGGTTGATCAGCAGCACCTTGATCTCCCCACGGTAGCCCGCGTCCACGGTTCCCGGGGTGTTGACGATGGAGAGACCGTGCCGGGCGGCCAGGCCGGAGCGCGGATGGACCAGCGCGACGTACCCCTCGGGCAGCGCGATCGCGATCCCGGTCGGGATCAGCGCGCGCTCCCCCGGCGCGAGGGCGACGTCGACGCCGGCGACCAGGTCGGCGCCCGCGTCGCCGGGATGGGCGTAGGCGGGCAGCGGCAGGTCGGGGTCGAGCTGCTGGACGGCGATCACGAGATCCTCGGGCACGGGGAGACACCCTAGCGACCGGGCTCGACCGGGCGGATGGGATCATCCTCCCCGTGAGCGAGAGCGCGGCGTACCAGGAGCGGCTGCGGGTGCCGCTGCGCTGGTGGGCCCAGGGCACGATGCTCGTCGCGACCCTCTGGCTCACCCTGATCGTCGCCCTCATCGGCCACGCCGCGTGGCTCGCCTGGGTCGTGACCGGCCTGGCGATGGTCGGCATGGCCGCCGGCCTGCGGGCCTACGGCGGCGCGCGGGTGGTCGTGTCCGACGGCTGGTTCCGCGCGGGCCGGGCCCGGATCGAGATGACGTACGTCGGCGCGGCCGAGGCGCTCGACGCCGACACCACCCGCCGGGTGTCGGGGCCGGAGGCCGACGCGCGGGCCTATCTCCTGCTGCGCCCCTACCTGCGCCAGTCGGTCAAGGTGGAGATCACCGACCCGGCCGACCCGGTGCCGTACTGGCTGGTCAGCTCCCGCCACCCCCGCGCGCTGGCCGGCGCCCTCAACGCCGTGCGCACCGGCGGCACGGCCGACCAGTAGGCCGACCAGTAGGCTCGGGCCATGGCACAGGACAGCTCGAAGGTCTGGTCGGTGTTCTCCCTCGTCGCGGCGCTCGGCGCCGCGGCGGTCGCCAAGAAGGGGCTGGACACCAGCTGGAGGGCGGCCACCGGCAAGCAGCCGCCGGCCAACCCGGCCGATCCCGACGTCGACGTCTGGGAGGCGGTGGCCTGGGCCGCGGTCAGCGGCACCTTCGTGGCGCTCGCCAAGATGCTGGCGCAGCGCCGGGCCGCGACGTACTACCTGAAGTCGACCGGCCACCTGCCGCCGGGCCTGCGCCAGGGCGACGCCTGACGGCGTCGGGTCGCGTGGCGCTCAGCGTTGTCCAGCGCGTGCGATGGCAAGGCGGCGCCGCGAAGGCGACCTTCGAGCGGAGCGGGTCGTTGAGCGGCGCCAACGCCGCCAGCGTGCGTGCTGGGCGACGCTGAGCGCTACGCGCAGTCCTTGCAGATCATCTTCTTCTCGTCAGCCAGCTGGCTGCGGTGGTGGACCAGGAAGCAGCTCATGCAGGTGAACTCGTCGTCCTGCTTGGGCTTCACCTCGACGGCGAGCTCCTCGTGGGAAAGGTCCGCGCCGGGCAGCTCGAAGGACTCAGCGGCCTCCGCCTCGTCCTCGTCGACCTTGCCGGAGTTCTTGTCGTGGCGGCGCGCCTTGAGCTCTTCGATGCTCTCCTCGGACTGCTCGTCCTCGTTCTTGCGTGGTGCGTCGTAGTCAGTCGCCATGACGTGTGTGCTCTCTCCCCTCAGCTGGCCGCCCGCCGCACTGGTTGTGCGGGCGGGCGCGGCAGATTGTGCACCATCGGGGCCGGTTCGCGACACCCGGGTCGATGCGAGTCGCCAGAACAGTCACCAGTGCCCGCCTATTCCCGGGTTCAGACCCCCAGAAAACCGGCGGTCCGGACGGCGGCCAGGAGCTCGTCGAAACCGTGCTCCGGAGCACACACGACGGCCTCCTCGCCGGCGGCGCCGACGGTGACGAGCAGCCGGGCGCCGGCGAGCCGGGCGATCAGCCCGCCGGCGGCGTGGTCCCACAGGTGGACGCCCTCCTCGACGTACCCGTCGAGCGCTCCCTCGGCCACCCGGCACAGGTCGAGCGCGCAGGAGCCGGTGCGCCGGATGTCGCGGATGTGCGGCAGCAGCCGGGCCGCGGCGGCGGCCTGCACCTCGCGCACCGGCCGGGTGTAGTTGAAGCCGGTGGCGACCAGGCGGTGCGCCAGCGGCGCCGGAGGGCGTACGGCGAGCGGGATGCCGTCCCGGGTCGGGAGGCCGCCGGCGTGGCCGGCGTAGAGCACGTCCTTGGCGACGTCCATCACGACGCCGGCGACGACCTCGCCGCCGACCTCGGCGGCGATCGAGACGGCGTACTCCGGGATGCCGTAGAGGAAGTTCACGGTGCCGTCGATCGGGTCGACGACCCAGCGCACGCCGGACGTGCCGGCGATGTCGTCGCCCTCCTCGCCGAGGAAGGCGTCGTCGGGGCGGGCCTCGAGGACCAGCCGCCGGACCAGCTCCTCGCTGGCCCGGTCGGCCGCGGTGACGACGTCGATGTCGCTGGACTTGGTGGCGGCGACGGAGACGCCGCGGGCGGCGTGCTCGCGGACCAGGCCGGCGGCCCGGCGGGCGACGCCCTCTGCCAGTGCCCGCAGCGCCGCGGGGTCGGTGGAGCCGCTCATGCGTCGCTGCCCACGCAGCAGCCGAGCGGGCAGCAGTCGTGCGAGGGCCCGCGGACGCCCAGCGCCGGCCGGGCGACGGCCTCGCCCCGCTCGGCGGCGGCGCGCTCGAGGACGAGCTCGCGGACGGCGGTGACGAACGCCGGGTGGGTGCCCGCCGAGGCCGCGCGCCGGGCGGGGAGCCCCAGCCGCTCGGCGGTGGCGAGGGCCTCGGTGTCGAGGTCGTAGACGACCTCCATGTGGTCGGAGACGAAGCCGACCGGGATGAGGACGACCGCGGCCGTCCCCTCCGCGGCGAGCTCCTCGAGCCGGTCGTTGACGTCCGGCTCCAGCCATGGCACGTGCGGGGCTCCGGAGCGGGAGCAGTAGACGAGCTCGTGGGGACGCTCGACGCCGGTCGCGGCCGCGACCCGGGCGGCCACGACGGCCGCGACGTCGAGGTGCTGGGCGACGTACGCGCCGCCCTCGGGTCCGCTGTCGTCGCTCATCGAGATCGGGATCGAGTGGGTGACGAAGACCAGCCGGGCCTCGTCGCGGACGTCGTCGGGCAGGTCGGCGAGCGCCGCCAGCACGCCGTCGACATTGGCGGCGACGAAGCCGGGGTGGTTGTAGTACGCGCGGATCTTGTCGAGCCGCGGCGCCGCGAGCCCGTCGGGCACGGCCGCGGTGGCGGCCGCCAGGTTGTCGAGGTACTGGCGGCAGCTGGACCACGAGGAATACGCCGAGGTGACCAGGCAGAGCGCGCGGCGTACGCCGTCGGCGGCCATCTGCGCGACCGTGTCGGCGAGATAGGGCGCCCAGTTGCGGTTGCCCCAGTAGACTGGCACGTCGAGGCCGTGGTCGGCGAGCTCCTTCTCGACCGCCGCGATGAGCACCCGGTTCTGGTCGTTGATCGGCGAGCGGCCGCCGAAGAGGAAGTAGTGCTCCCCCACCACCTCGAGCCGCTCGCGCGGGATGCCCCGGCCCCGGGTGACGTTCTCCAGGAACGGGACGACGTCCTCGGGCTGCTCGGGTCCGCCGAAGGACACCAGCAGCAGGGCGTCGTACGGGTCGGTCGGGGACGGGACGAGGTCCGGCCTGGCCTGCTGGGGATTGGGCACCCGTCCATCGTAGGGAGGACGATGACGGCGCAATGCTGCAGACCTATCGCCAGATCTTCACGCCGGCCACGGCACTGTTCAGCCTGACCGGGCTGGTGGCCCGGCTGCCCATCTCCATGGTGGGCCTCGGCATCGTGCTGCTGGCCGAGCACGAGTCCGGCTCCTACGGCTTCGCGGGCTCGGTGTCCGCGGTCGCCCTCATCGCCAATGCGGTGTTCGCCATCCCGCAGGGACGGCTCCTGGACCGGCTCGGGCAGGGGCGCGTGCTGCCGGTCGTGATCACGGTCTGGGGCATCGGTCTCGCGCTGACCATGGGCTCGCTGTCGTGGGACTGGCCCACGTGGTCGACGTACGCGCTCGCGGCCGTGACCGGGGCGGCGCTGCCGTCGGTCGGCACCTGCGTGCGGGCCCGCTGGTCCCACACGCTGGCCGAGCGGCCCGACCGGCTGCACACCGCGTTCTCGTTCGAGGCGGTCGCCGACGAGGCGGTCTTCCTCGTCGGGCCGATCGCGGTGACGCTGCTGTCGACCGGGGTGCACCCGGCGGCCGGGCTGGTCTCCGCGCTGCTGGCCGGGCTGCTGGGCACCTTCGGGTTCGCCGCGCAGCGGGGCACCGAGCCGCCGGCGCACGCGCGGACCGGCTCGGACGGCGCCCGGCCGCCGATGCCGTGGCCGGTGATCGCCCCGCTCACGGTCGTCGGCGCCGCGCTGGGGGTGCTCTTCGGGGCCGCCGAGGTCGTCACTGTCGCCTTCGCCGACGAGCAGGGCCGCAAGTCCGCCGCCGGCTTCCTGCTCGCGACCTGGGCGCTGGGCAGCCTGCTCGCCGGCCTGGCCTCGGGCGCCGTGTCCTGGCGCCGGGGACCGCTCTTCCGGATGCGGGTCGGCGGGGCGGGGATGCTGCTGGCGATGATCCCACTGCCGTTCGTCCCGTCGCTGCCCGTGATGGCGGCGGTGCTGCTGGTGGGCGGGCTCGCGATCTCCCCCACGCTGATCGCCACCATGTCGCTGGCCGAGCAGCAGCTGCCGGCCGCCCGGCTCACCGAGGGCCTGGCGTTCGTCCAGACCGGTCTCGCGGCCGGGCTGGCGCCGGGCGCCGCCCTCGCGGGGGTGATCATCGACGAGCGGGGCGCCTCGCCGGCGTACCTCGTCTGCGTCGTCGGCGGCGTCCTGGTCCTCGTCGGCGCGCTGCTGACGCGACCCCTGCGGCAGACCGCTAGCGTGCCCTCCCATGAGCACCTGGCGTAGCTGGTCCGGCCTCGAGTCGGCTGCCGGCCTGGAGGCGGTCCGGCCGGGCGACGCGGCCGAGGTCGCCGACGTCGTACGACGGGCGCGCGCCGCCGGCCGGACGGTCAAGAGCGCCGGCACCGGCCACAGCTTCACGGGCATCGCCACCCCGCGCGACGTCCACCTGCTCCCGGAGCGGATGCGCGGGATCGTCGCGGTCGACCGGGAGGCGATGACCGTCACGGCGCTGGCCGGGACCCAGCTGAAGGTGTTCAACGCCGAGCTCGCGCGGCTCGGCCTGAGCCTGCACAACATGGGCGACATCGCCGAGCAGACCCTCGCCGGCGCCATCTCCACCGGCACCCACGGCACGGGCGGCCGCGCGGCGGGGCTCGCCGCCCAGGTCGTCGGCGTGGAGCTGGTGACCGGCACCGGCGAGGTGCTGCGGGCGTCGGCCGCCGAGAGTCCCGAGGTGCTCGACCTGGCACGGGTCGGGCTGGGCGCGCTCGGCGTCCTCGTCACCGTCACCTTCGCCGTCGAGCCGCTGTTCCTGCTCCGGGCCGAGGAGCGGCCGATGTCGTGGACCGACGCGCTCGCGGCCTTCGACGACCTGACGGCGGCGCACGACCACGTCGACATGTACTGGTTCCCCCACTCCGACCGGATGCTGACCAAGCGCAACACCCGGGTCGGCACCGATCTCGCGGCGGCCGAGCCGCTGCCGCGCTGGCGGGCCTGGCTCGACGACGACCTGCTCTCCAACTCCGTCTTCGGCGCCCAGACCGCCGCCCTCAACCTGGCCCCGCGCGCCATCCCGGCCGCCAATCGGCTCGCCTCCCGGCTGCTCGGACCGCGCAGCTACACCGACCTCGCGCACCGGGTCCTCACGACCGAGCGGCGCGTGGTGTTCCGCGAGATGGAGTACGCCGTGCCGCGCGCGGCCGGCCTCGACGTGCTGCGCGCGTGCCGCACCGCGTTCGAGCGCTCGGGCCTGACCGTGTCCTTCCCGGTCGAGATCCGGGTGGCGCCGCCCGACGACGTCCCGCTCTCGACGTCCTACGACCGGGACTCCTTCTACCTGGCCTTCCACACCCACCGGCGGGCCGACCACACCGCCTACTTCGCGCTGATGGAGCCGATCCTGCGGGCCCACGAGGGCCGGCCGCACTGGGGGAAGCTGCACACCCTGGAGGCCGCGGACGTCGCGGCGCTCTACCCGCGGCTCGGCGACTTCCTCGCCCTGCGCGAGCGCCTCGACCCGGACCGGGTGTTCGCCAATCCCTACCTCGAGCGGGTGCTCGGTGGCTGAGCCGCGGCCCGCCTGCCCCTGCGACTCCGGGCGGACGTACGACGACTGCTGCCGCCCCTACCACCGCGACCCCGGCTCGGCGCCGACCGCGGAGGCGCTGATGCGCTCGCGGTACTCCGCGTTCGTCAAGGGCCTGGCGTCGTACCTGCTGCACACCTGGCACCCCGCCACCCGCCCGCCCTCGCTCCAGCTCGACGACCGGGTCCGGTGGGTCGGCCTGGAGGTGCTCGCGACGCAGGACGGCGGCCCCGCGGACCGGCGCGGCATGGTGGAGTTCCTCGCCCGCCACACCCGCGACGGCCGACCCGGGTCCCTGCACGAGATCAGCCGGTTCCGACGGCAGGGCGACACCTGGCTCTACGTCCGCGGCCGGGCTCGGTGGAGGGCGTAGGCTCGTGCGAACAGATCAGCAGCAGGCACACGACCCGAGGGCAGCATGACCGACACGGCGGACCAGGGCGGCACGGGCCGCCCCGCGCGCCTGACCCTCGACTCCGCCGGCTCGGACCGGCGACGCCTGCTGCTCGTGGACGACCAGGGCGGTGGGTTCACCCTCGACATCACGCCCGACCTGCGCGCGGCGGTGCGCGGCGACACACCGCGTCGATTGGAGACCTCGATGAGCACCAGCATCCGGCCCCGCGAGATCCAGACCCGGATCCGGTCCGGCGAGTCCGCCGAGGCGGTGGCCGAGGCGGCCGGCACGTCCGTGGAGGCGATCATGCCGTACGTCGCGCCCGTGCTCGCCGAGCGTGAGCACGTCGCCGGGCGGGCCCAGCGGGCCTCGGTGCGCCGCACCCCCGGCGAGGGTCAGTCCGGCCCGGCCCAGTCCCGGGTGCTCGGCGACGCCGTCGCCGCCCACCTGCGCGGCCGCGGCGGCGACCCGGAGGCCGTCGCGTGGGACGCCTACCGGCGCGACACCGGCCGCTGGGTGCTGACCGGGACCTTCGAGACCGCCGAGCGCGGCGGCGTCGCCCGGTTCACCTACGACGCCCCCGGCAACTACGTCCTCTCCGACAACGACGACGCCCGCTGGCTGATCGGCGAGGCGCTGCCCGCCGCCGAGCCGGCCCGCGACGACCTCCAGCAGGCCCGCGAGCGCCGACTGGCCGCCGTACCCGAGGAGCTGCCGCTCGGCGACACCCTCCCGCTCGGCGACTCCGTCGACCAGGCGCTCGACCTCGTCGCCGGCGAGGCGGCCGAGCCCCTCGTCCCGGCCGACGAGCCGATCCGGGCCACCGCCGAGCAGCCGGCCCCCGAGCCGGTCGAGGAGTCGCGCCCCGACGCCGAGGCGGAGCGCGCCCGGCACCGCCGGCCGGTGCAGAAGAAGCGCGGTCGCGCCTCGGTTCCCAGCTGGGACGAGATCATGTTCGGCGGCGGCGACCAGTAGATCTGGTCGAGCGCGTCTCCGGCGACGCGAAAGCAAAGCAAGTTCCCGGAGGTCGCCTCCCGCCGCGCTGCCGACAGTGGCCCGCCGCCGCCCCAGCCGGCGGCAAAAGCGCGTAGCGTGCGCGCATGGCCTACTTCGTGACCGGCGCCACAGGGTTCATCGGACGCCACCTCATCGCCGAGCTCGTCGACCACCGGGAGGGCCCGGTCTTCGTGCTGGTGCGGCAGTCGTCGCTCCCCCGCATGGAGGCGCTGATCCGGCAGTGGGGGTCCGACCGGGTGCAGCCCGTGGTCGGCGACCTCACCGCACCCGGCCTGGGCGTCGACCCGGACTGGGTGGCCGAGCACACCGGGCAGATCGACCACTTCCTCCACCTCGCCGCGATCTACGACATCACCGCCGACGACGCGACCAACGACGCGATGAACATCGACGGCACCCGCAACGCCCTCGTCCTGGCCGAGGCGCTGGAGGCCGGCTGCTTCCACCAGGTGTCCTCGGTCGCCGCGGCCGGCGACTACCACGGCCGGTTCGACGAGACCATGTTCGAGGAGGGCCAGCCGCTGCCCTCGCCGTACCACCGCACGAAGTACGAGTCGGAGAAGATCGTCCGCGACGAGGCCCGCATCCCGTGGCGCGTCTACCGGCCGGCGATCGTGGTGGGCCACTCCGAGACCGGCGCGATGGACAAGATCGACGGTCCCTACTACTTCTTCCCGCTGATCAAGCGGCTGCGCGACGCGCTGCCCGCGTGGCTGCCGCTCGTCGGGGTCGACCTCGGCGACACCAACCTGGTGCCCGTCGACTACGTCGCCAAGGCGATGGACCACCTGGCCCACCTCCCCGACCACGACGGCGAGGCGTTCCACCTGGTCAACCCGGAGCCGCAGCCGGTGATCGAGATGATCAACGCCTTCTGCTCGGCCGCCGGCGCGCCGCGGGTCGCCACCCCGGTCGACCGCTCCGTCACCACCGCCGGGCCGCTCGCGCTGATCCCCCGCGCGCTGCGACCGATCAACCTGATGAACGCCGTGGTCCGCTCCGCCCCGGCCCAGCTGGTCCTCGACCAGACCGTCGGCCGGCTCGGCATTCCCGCCGAGGTGCTGGCGCACACGTCGTTCCCGTCGGTCTTCGACTCCCGGGCCACCGAGCGGGCGCTGACCGGCTCCGGCATCAGCGTCCCGCCGCTGGAGACCTATGTCCGGGCGCTGTGGGGCTACTGGGAGGAGAACCTCGACGACACCACCGGGCGCGACCCGAAGGCGGTGGCCGCGCTGAAGGACAGGTACGTCGTGATCACCGGCGCCTCCTCCGGCATCGGCCAGGTCGTGGCGCTCAAGGTCGCCCAGGCCGGCGGCGTCCCCGTCCTCGTCGCCCGGGGCAAGGAGAAGCTCGAGGCCACGAAGGCGATCATCGAGCTGCGCGGCGGCCGGGCCGAGGTGTTCCCCTGCGACCTGTCCGACCTCGAGGCGATCGACCGGCTCTGCGAGCAGCTGGTCGCCGAGCTGCCGAGCGTCGACTACGTCGTCAACAACGCCGGCCGCTCGATCCGCCGCTCACTGAAGCTGTCGCAGGACCGGTTCCACGACTTCGAGCGCACCATGCAGCTCAACTACTTCGGCGCGATCCGGCTCGTCATGGGACTGATGCCGCAGCTGCACAGCCAGCGCTCGGGCCACATCGTCAACATCTCCTCGATCGGCGTGCAGACCAACCCGCCGCGGTTCTCGGCGTACGTCGCCTCGAAGGCCGCCCTCGACGCGTGGAGCAATGTGGTGTCGTCGGAGGTCGTCGGCCACGGCATCACCTTCACCAATGTGCACATGCCGCTGGTGCGGACGCCGATGATCGCGCCGACCAAGATCTACGACAAGTTCCCCACCATCTCCCCCGCCCAGGCCGCGGACGTGGTGATCCGGGCGATGGTCGACAAGCCGCACGAGATCAACACCGCCCTCGGCACCGCCGGCGAGCTGGCCCACACGATCGCACCGCGGACCGCCTTCCGGGTGCTCAACCTGGCCTACCAGGTGTTCCCCGACTCGGCGGCCGCCAAGGGGCGGAAGCCGGCCTCGTCGGCCGCCGCCGCGGCCGAGGAGGCGCCCGCCTCGAACCACCGCGAGACCGAGCAGATGCTGCTGGCCCAGCTGTTCCGGGGCGTGCACTGGTAGCGGTCAGCCGGTGGCCACCGGCCGGCTCGGGTCGGCCACCCACTCGCTCCAGCTGCCCGGATAGAGCGCGGCCGTGACACCGGCCAGCTCGAGCGCGAGCACGTCGTGGGCGGCGGTCACCCCCGACCCGCAGTAGACGACGACGTCCGCGCCGGGCACGACGCCGACCTCGGCGTACGTCGCCGCGAGGGCCGCCGGGTCGCGGAACCGCCCGTCGTCGTCGAGGTTGCGGCCGGTCGGCACGTTGACCGCGCCCGGGATGTGCCCGGCCACCGGGTCGACCGGCTCCACCTCGCCGCGGTACCGCTCCGCGGCCCGCGCGTCGACCAGCACCGCGGCCCGTCGGACCGTCGTGGCGTCGACCGTGGGAAGCGCCCCGGGCGCGGCGGTGAAGTCGCCCGGGGTCGGGTCGGGCGCCGTGCCGGTCTCGACCTCGCCCCCGGCGTCCCGCCAGGCGGACCAGCCGCCGTCGAGCACCCGGACGTCGGCGTGCCCGTGGTACCGCAGCAGCCACCAGCACCGCGCCGCCGCGTGCCCCGCCCAGTCGTCGTACACCACCACCGGCCGGTCCCCGCGCACGCCGGCCCGTCGCATCGCCGCCTCGAACACCGCGACGTCCGGCAGCGGGTGCCGGCCCCGCGCGCCGGCCGGTGCCGCGAGGTCGCGGTCCAGGTCGACGTACGACGCCCTGGGGAGGTGCCCCGCGGCGTACTCCCCCGCCCCCGGCGGGCCACCCATCCGGTACCGGACGTCGAGGACCGTCGCCTCCTCGCGGGTGGCGCGGAGCTCGGCGACGCTGATCAGCCCGGACCTCATGGCAGCAGCCTAGGAGGCGCGACGGCGGGTCCTGTGGAGGACGGATCCACGGCGGCGTCGGATCGGGCAGGCTCGCGTCCATGATCCAGGAGCCGGTGTCCGCGCTGCTCGAGCGCGTGCTCCTGCGCGCCGTGCGCGAGCACGCGGCCGCCGAGGGGCGCGGCCAGCTGCCGCCGCGCCTGCACGTCGGCATCCCCGGCGGCGAGATCCGCTCCTTCGAGATCCACCCCGAGGAGTCGCTCGACCTCGCCCTGCGCACGGAGGTGCTGGAGGCGATGTGCCGCGACCACCTCGCGCGCGACGCCGTGCCCCTCGTCTGGCTGACCCGGACTCCCGAGGGCCACGACCTCGAGGACCTCGCCTGGGCGGCCGCCGTCGGCTGCGCCGGCCCCGAGCTGGGCGTCCGGCTCGACCTGGTCGTCGTCACCCGTCGCTCCTGGCGCGACCCGCGCTCGGGCGTGGGCCGGCGCTGGACCCGGCTGCGGCGCCCGACGGATCAGGCGGATCAGGCCGCCGGCAGGTCCTCCGGGTAGACGACGTCGATCTCGGTGATCGTCTGCGGGAAGTCCTTGCGGTTGTTGGTGAGGAACCGGTCGGCGCCTGCGGCGATGGCGGTGGCGAGATGAGAGGCGTCCGCGACTCGCAGCCTGTGCCTGATCGCCAGTTGGAGGGCAAGCCGACCGGTGGTGTCGTCCAGAGGTCGCAGGTCGATCCGGCCGAGCAGACTGATCAGGCTTGTCGTCTCGGCGGATACCGGATCCTCGCGCATCGGCTTCGCCAAGACCTCAGTGAGCAGAAGGATCGAGCCGACAGCAGTCGTCTGACCATCGTCCAGCAGCGCCACTACCCGATCGCCCAGAGCGTGGCCCTCACGACCGGCGTAGATGAGCACGTCGGCGTCGAAGGCGGTCAGCACACCGCTACCGCGCGTCCCGGCCGGCTCTGATGTCGGCGACCAGCTCCTCGACACGTCCAGGCTCCATCGGCGCCCGCTTCAGCGGCTCGTGGCGCGAACGCTCCAACAGGTCGGCGATCCGGTCGGCCTCGTCCCAGAGCTTCGAGGCGCGCCGAGACCTGAGGGCATCGGGGCTGACGAGCACTGCAACGACCCGACCGTGCCGGGTGATGGAGACCTCCTCGCCCGCCTCGACGCGGTCGAGCTGAGCCGGCAGCGTCTGACGCGCCTCACTCGCACTGATCACGGACATGCTCCAATCGTACGTTGATGTACAACGTCGTACAACGCTGACGAGCCGCCTCAGGCCCAGGTGTGCACCGGCTGGTTGTCGTGCATCCGCGTCCGGTACTCGGCCAGCACGGCCCGCAGGGCGTCGTACCGGTCGGCGTCGGCGCGCCGCTGCACCTGGCGGGCGAACCAGTCCGCGGCGTTGGTGCCGGTCAGGCAGCGCTGCTCGATGACGTCGAGGAAGCGGTGCGCCTCCTCCGGCTCGACGCCCCAGGCGGCCAGGCCCTCGTGGGCCAGGGGCAGCAGCCGGCGCACCACGAGCTCGGTGGCCCGCACCCGGCCGAGGCCGGGCCAGTAGACCTCCGCGTCGATGCCGTGGCGCGCCGCGCTGTGGAAGTTCTCCTCGGCGGCGCTGAACGACATCTGCGACCACAGCGGCCGCTCGTTGTCCGCGAGCGCCCGGACCAGGCCGAAGTAGAACGCCGCGTTGGCGATCGTGTCGACGACCGTCGGCCCGGCGGCGAGGATCCGGTTCTCGACGCGCAGGTGGGGCAGGCCGCCGGTGATGTCGTAGACCGGCCGGTTCCAGCGGTAGATCGTCCCGTTGTGCAGCCGCAGCTCGGCCAGGTTCGGCGTCCCGCCGGCCTCCAGGACGGTGAGCGGGTCCTCCTCGTCGATCACCGGCAGCAGCGGCGGGAAGTAGCGGACGTTCTCCTCGAACAGGTCGAACACCGAGGTGATCCAGCGCTCGCCGAACCACACCCGCGGCCGCACGCCCTGCGCCTTGAGCTCCTCGCCCCGGGTGTCGGTCGCCTGCTCGAACAGCGGGATCCGGGTCTCCGACCACAGCTGCTTGCCGAGCAGGTACGGCGAGTTGGCGGCCACCGCGAGCTGGATGCCGGCGATCGCCTGCGACGCGTTCCAGTACGACGCGAACTGGTCGGGGCTCACCTGCACGTGGAACTGGGTGCTGGTGCAGGCCGCCTCCGGCATGATCGTGTCGACCGTCGCGTTCAGCCGCTCGACGCCGCGGATGTCGATGAGGATGTCCTCGCCCCGGGCCCGCAGGATCTGCTCGCTGAGCAGCCGGTAGCGCGGGTTGGCGCTGATCACCTCGGCCCGCAGGTGCTCGGGCGCGAGCGTCGGCAGGATCCCGATCATCACCAGGTAGGCCCCGACCGCGGCCGCCCGCTGCTCGGCGTTGTTGAGGCTGGCCCGCAGGTGGGTCTCGTAGCCCGCCAGGCCGCCGTCCGCCAGCGGCCCCGGCGGCAGGTTGAGCTCGATGTTGAACTGCCCCAGCTCGGTCTGGAAGTCGGGGTCCTCGATCGCCTCCAGCACCTCGGCGTTGCGCAGGGCCGGGTCCCCGCGGCGTCGACCAGGTTGAGCTCCACCTCGACGCCGGTCCACGGATCGTCGGTGTCGAAGGCGGACTCGCGCAGCATCCGCTCGAACACATCGAGGCAGCGGCGGACCTTCTCCCGGTAGCGGGTCCGGTCGGCGGGCGTGAACTCCTGGGCCGCGACGTCGTCTCCCATGCACAGACCTTAGAGGCACGACGGCGCGGCCGGGCAGACCTCCGCCGAGAACGATCACAGCCCCGCCGACCAGTCGAACCCTCCCTCCCACATCTCGGGCGGCACGGCGCCCTGCAGGATGGCGGCGAGGTAGTCGGCCAGCCGGTAGCCCGGGCTCGCGCGCAGGCACCGGTCGACGGCCACCCAGGCCAGCGCGCCGTCGCCGGCCTGCCAGGCGGCCCAGCCGAGCAGGGCGGCCGGGGCGGCGGCCAGGGCCTCGGGAGCGCGGCGTACGGCGTCCGCCCAGATCCGGACGTGCGCGGGGGCGGTCCCGCGCTCGATGCCGGACCAGGCCGCGTCGCGGACCCGGGGCGTCTGCATCACCCACAGCAGCCGGGCCAGGTCGGCGTCGCCGGGCTCGGCCTCGTCGGCCGCGAGGTCACGGAGGGTGTGGAGCACCCACTCCCCGGCGCTCCGGATCTCCCGTCCGCCGGTGGGGATGCCGGCGTCGGCGAACCGACCCGCGACCAGCGCGTCGCTCACGGCCGACGCCGCGCGCGGGTCCTGGTCGAGCGAGGCGACCAGGTCGGCGCGGGAGCGGTGCGCCAGCCGCCCGGAGACCAGCGCGTCCACCACGAAGGGATGCGCGGACACGTCGTAGCGATGTCGCTGGCGCCGGGCGGCCGGCTCGGGGTGCTCGAGGTCGCGGTAGTGCGTGCCGTCGGCGAGCAGCGCCGTGACCACGACGAGCCCCGAGCGCCGACACTCCCGGCGCAGCGCGCGGTGCACGGAGCGCACCGCCGCCGGGTCGGCGGCGTAGTAGAGCAGCACGACGTGCGTGGCGCCGTGCCGTCGCGCCGGCTCCAGCAGGATCTCGGTGAGCCCGCGGCGGACGTCGGCGTCCTGCGCCGCCGCCGGCGGGAGGTCGGTGCGGGCGTGGAAACGGATGGTGGGCGCCGAAGGTCATCAGGACGACGGACTCCTCGGGCCAGAACCCGAGCAGGACCGGCGCGGCGGCCAGCAGGTCCTCGGGGTCGCGAACGGTCAGGGCGGCGGGACGGCGGGATCCGGGCGTCCGGGATGTGATGGTCATGACGAGGACGTTCGCCGGGAGGGTCGACACCGGCGGGAGGGGCGGGAGGGGCCTGTGGAGGACGGCGGCGCGGGGAGGCCCTGTGGAGACACGAGGGATCCTGCTGTCACTGCTGACGACTAACGTGACGTCGCATGCGCGCCCACGCCTCGGTCCTCCACCTGGACCTCGACGCGTTCTTCGCGGCCGTGGAGCAGCGCGACAAGCCCTCCCTGCGGGGGAAGCCGGTGGTCGTCGGCGGCGTCGGCGGGCGCGGCGTGGTGTCGACGGCGTCGTACGAGGCCCGGGTGTACGGCGTCCGCTCGGCCATGTCGACCCGGGAGGCGCGCGCCCGGTGCCCGCACGCGGCCTACCTCTCCGGCCGGTTCGAGGCCTACCGGTCCACCAGCGCGAAGGTGATGGCGGTGCTGCGCGACTGCTCGCCGCTGGTCGAGCCGCTCTCCCTCGACGAGGCCTTCGTCGACCTGGCCCAGGCCGGCCTGCCCGACCTGGAGGTCGCCACGGTGACCGCGCTCGCCGAGGAGATCCGGGCCCGGGTCCGCGAGGCCACCGGCGGGCTGACCGCCTCGGTGGGGATCGCGTCGTCGAAGTTCCTCGCCAAGATCGCCAGCGATCTGCGCAAGCCCGACGGCCTCGTGGTCATCGAGCCCGGCACCGAGCTCGCCCTGCTCCGCCCGCTGCACGTCTCGGTGATCCCCGGCGTCGGCCCCGCGACCGTCGAGCGGCTGCGCCGGGCCGGCGTCCACACCGTGGAGGAGCTGGAGCGGGTGAGCCAGGACGAGCTCGTCCGCCTGGTCGGCAAGGCGCAGGGGCAGGGCCTGTTCCAGCTGGCCCGGGCCGAGGACGACCGGCCGGTGGTCGCCGACCGGGAGACCAAGTCGGTGAGCGTCGAGGGCACCTACGAGCACGACCTCACCGACCGCCTGCAGATGAGCGCGATCGTCACCCGCCAGGCCGGCGAGGTCGCCAAGCGGCTGCGCTCCAGCGGGCTGTCGGGCCGCACCGTCACGATCAAGGTCCGCCTCTACGACTTCACCACCCTCAACCGCTCCTCGACCCTGCCCGCGCCCACCGACGACCCCGCGACGATCGCCCGGCTCGCCCGCGCCCTGCTGGAGGACCTCGACACCTCCGGCGGCGTACGGCTGCTCGGCGTCGGCGTCTCCGGCCTGGCCGACTGGATCCAGGAGGACCTGTTCGCGGCGACCGGGGAGGACGACACCCCCGACACCGGTACGACGGCCGACGAGCCCGCCCCCGAGGAGCCCGAGCAGGCCGGGGCCCGCTGGCGCAACGCGACCTGGGCGCCCGGCATGGACGTCGTGCACGCCGAGCACGGCCGCGGCTGGGTCTGGGGCTCGGGCAAGGGAGTGGTGACGGTGCGCTTCGAGACCGCCGAGACCCCACCGGGCCCGGTGCGCACCTTCCGCGCCGACGATCCCGGCCTCGAGCGCTGGCGACCGCCCTCCGAAGAGCAACCGGCCGAGCAGTAGCGTTCCGGGCATGCCCGCCGATCAGCCGGTCCCTCCCCGCGCCGCCCAGCACCCGGTCACCACGACGAACCACGGCCACACCCGCACCGACGAGTACGAGTGGCTGCGCGCCAAGGAGGACCCCGCGGTCCTGGCGTACCTCGAGGCGGAGAACGCCTGGACCCAGGACCGCACCGCCCGTCTCGCCGACCTGCGCGGCCGGATCTACGACGAGATCAAGGCCCGCACCCTGGAGACCGACCTGTCGGTGCCGACCCGGGTGCGCGGGTTCTGGTACTACGGGCGCTCCTTCGAGGGCCGCCAGTACGGCGCCAGCTGCCGGGTCCCCGTCACCGACACAGGATCGGGCGCAGCCGACTGGACTCCCCCGCAGCCCGCTGCGGACGCCAGCCCGGACCAGCCCGCGCTGCCCGGCGAGGAGGTGCTGCTCGACCTCGACGCGCTGGCGGAGGGCCACGAGTTCTTCTCCCTCGGCGGCTCCTCGGTGAGCCCCGACGACCGGCTGCTGGCCTACGCCGTCGACACGGTCGGCGACGAGCGCTACACCGTCCGCGTCCTGGACCTGGCGACCCGCGAGCTGCACGACGACGTCCTCACCGACGTCCTCGGGGGTGTGACGTGGGGCGGCTCGGCGGACCACTTCTACTACACGACCGTCGACGACGCCTGGCGCCCGGACAAGGTCTGGCGGCACCGCCTCGGCACCGCCCAGGCCGACGACGAGCTGGTGTTCCACGAGCCCGACGGCCGCTACTTCGTCGGCGTCGGCCGCACCCGCAGCCGCCGCTACGTGATGATCGCCGCCAGCTCGAAGACCACCTCGGAGTTCCACGTCCTCGACGCGAGCGACCCGCAGGCCGAGCCGGTCTGCTTCGCCACCCGCACCGACGGCGTGGAGTACTCCCTCGAGCACGCCGTGGTCGGCGGCCAGGACCGGTTCCTGGTGCTGCACAACGCGACCGGCCCGGAGTTCGAGCTCGGCCACGCCCCCGCCGTGCCGACCGCGCCGGCGCACTGGCGGCCGCTGCTCCCCCACGACCTCGCGGTCCGGCTCGAGGACGTCGACGCGTTCGCGGACCACCTCGTGGTCCAGCAGCGCAGCGGCGGCAGCAGCCAGGTCCGGATCCTCGACCTCGGCGACGACCCGGAGAGCCCGGTCACCGGCGACCGGCTCGTGGAGTTCCCCGGCGAGCTGGCCACGGTCGGCGCCGGCAGCAACCCGGCCTTCGAGCAGCCCACCATCCGGGTCGGCATGACCAGCCTGGCCCGGCCCTCGGCCGTCTACGACCACGACCTGCGCACCGGCGAGCTGGTGCTGCGCAAGCAGGCGCCGGTGCTCGGCGGCTACGACCCCGACGACTACGAGGAGCACCGGCTCTGGGCCACCTCCGTCGACGGCGTGCAGGTCCCGATCTCGCTGGTGGTCCGCAAGGGCGTCCGCGGACCGGACGGCACCGACCGGGTCCCCGTCCACCTCTACGGGTACGGCGCCTACGAGGCCTCGATCGACCCCTACTTCGCCGTCAGCCGGCTCTCCGTCCTCGACCGCGGCGCCGCGTTCGCGATCGCCCACGTCCGCGGCGGCGGCGAGATGGGCCGCCACTGGTACGACGACGGCAAGCTCGAGCACAAGCAGCACACCTTCGACGACTTCATCGCCGCCGCCCGCCACCTCGTCGCCGCCGGCTGGACCACCGCCGACCGGATCGTCGCGGAGGGCGCCAGCGCCGGCGGCCTGCTCATCGGCGCCGTCGCCAACCAGGCGCCCGAGGCGTTCGGCGGGTTCGTGGCCGGCGTCCCGTTCGTGGACACCCTCACCACCATGCTGGACGCGACGCTCCCCCTGACCGTCCCCGAGTACGACGAGTGGGGCAACCCGTCCGACGACCCGGTCGCCTACGCGCGGATCGCCGGGTACGCGCCGTACGAGAACGTCGCCGAGCGCCCCTATCCCCCGATCCTGGCCGAGACCTCCCTCAACGACACCCGGGTGCTCTACGTCGAGCCCGCCAAGTGGGTGGCCCGGCTGCGCGACCGCGCCCCCGGCGCCGACGTGCTGCTGCGCACCGAGATGGCCGCCGGCCACGGCGGCGTGTCGGGGCGCTACCGCGCCTGGGAGGACCGGGCGTTCACCCTCGCCTGGGTCCTGGACCGGCTCGGCCTCGCCGACGCCGTGCCCGCAAGTTGAGAACTCCCTGAGATTCGCCCTCAACCGCAACTTCCGGGGGATGCCGGACGTCAAAGCGGATAGAGCAACACCAGGAGCCGGGGAATCCCGGACCCACCCGAGGTGTTGGGACCACAGGTGCGGATGGCTTCCACCGCACGGGCGAAGGAGGGACCGCGATGGCCACGACGAGCACGATGACGAGGCCGGCGAGCACGAAGCGAGGCGGATCACGCAGCAGCGGCGGGCGCGAGATCGAGGGACGCGACAGCGTCGGCCTCTACCTCGACGAGATCGCCCGCACCCCGCTGCTCGACGCCGCCCGTGAGGTCGAGCTCGCGAAGACGATCGAGGCGGGCCTGTACGCCGAGCACCTGCTCGCCCAGGGCCGGGTCGGCCGCCGCAAGGGCGGCGCCCCCAAGCAGGCCAGCGAGGCCGAGCTGGAGTGGATCGCCGAGGAGGGCCGCAAGGCCGTCACGGAGTTCATCAACGCCAACCTGCGCCTCGTGGTCTCCATCGCCCGCAAGTACGGCCGCGCCCAGATGCCGATGCTCGACCTGATCCAGGAGGGCAACACCGGCCTGATCCGCGCGGTCGAGAAGTTCGACTACGCCAAGGGCTACAAGTTCTCCACCTACGCCACCTGGTGGGTCCGCCAGGCGATCACCCGCGGCATCGCGCAGCAGGCCCGGGTGGTCCGGCTGCCCGTCCACGTGGTCGAGGAGCTCAACCAGGTCGGCGGCGCCCGCCGTACCCTCGAGCGCCAGCTGGGCCGCGACCCGGAGCCGGCCGAGATCGCCGCCGAGCTCGGCCTGGAGGTCGAGCGGGTCCTCGACCTGATGGCCTGGGGCCGCGAGCACGTCAGCCTCGACACCCCGGTCGACGAGGACGGCGACACCTCGCTGGGCGACCTGATGGCCCAGGAGACCGCCCCCGGTCCCGACCTGACCTTCCTCGACACCGAGGCGCGCGACCGGCTCAACAACCTGGTCGACCAGCTCGACGCCCGCGCCGCCGACATCATCCGGGCCCGCTACGGCCTGGTCGACGGCCGGCAGCACAAGCTCGCCGACATCGGCGTCAAGCACGGCATCTCCGCCGAGCGGGTGCGCCAGCTCGAGCGGGAGGCGCTGCAGAAGCTGCGCCGCCTCGGCGACCCGGACATGGCCGCTTAAGCAGCAGCCAGCTCGGCGAAGACCTCCGTCACCTTCCGGCGGAGGTCTTCGCGCGTCCCGGTGTTCTCGATGAGGTACGTCGCCACCGCGCGCCGCTCCTCCCGCGTCGCCTGGGCGGCGATCCGGGAGCGGCCGTGCTCCTCGGTCCAGCCGCGGTCGCGGACCATCCGCTCCAGCTGGTGGTCCTCGTGGGCGTCGACGACGATCACGGCGTCGAACTCCTCCGCGCGGCCGGACTCGACGAGCAGCGGGATGTCGTGGACGACGATCGCGTCGGGGGGCGCGGCGGCCTCGAGCTCGGCGTACCGCTCGAAGACGAGTGGGTGCACGATGCCCTCGAGGCGGCGGCGTGCGGCGTCGTCCTCGAAGACCAGCGCGCCCATCTTCGGCCGGTCCAACTCGCCCTCGGGCGTCAGCATCTCCGGTCCGAATGCCTCGACCACGGCCGCGAGGCCGGGCGTCCCCTTCGCGACCACCTCGCGGGCGATCAGGTCGGCGTCGATCACGACCGCCCCCAGCTCCCGCAGGATCGACGACACGGTGCTCTTCCCCGAGGCGATCCCCCCGGTCAGTCCGACGCGCACACGCGGACCCTATCCGGCCCGGCCCGCGCAGGGGCCGACGGCTCCGCCCGGGAAGCAGACGTAGACGGGTGCGCTGGTGGTGCGGGCGCCGCTGCTGTCGGTGACGCTCGCTCGGAGCCGTACGACGCCGGCGCCGGGTGCGTGCACGTCGTCGACGTGGACGACGCCCACCAGGCTCCCGCTGAGCCGCTGGACGGGATGGGCGTGATAGGTGCCGCCGGAGTAGTGGAGGAAGTCGACCGCCAGCTCGGTGTGCGCGGCGAGCGTGGCCTCGTCGTCGCCGTCGGGGTCGCCGACGGCGATCGCGAAGGGGACCTCGCCGGTCGCGGCGACGTACCCGTTGGCGGGTGCGGTCAGCGCGACCTCCGGCGGGCCGCCGGTACGGGCCCAGGTGATCTCGGCCGTCGCGGTGTCCTGGTCGCCGTGGACCAGCTCCGCGCGGACCGTGTGCGTCCCCGGGGCGAGCGCCACGTCGTGGTCGCGGACCGAGTCGAAGATGCCGTTGGCGTAGAAGTCGTGCACGACCTCGTCGTCCACCCACAGCCGCACCCACTCGCTGCTGCGCACCGCGAACCGGTAGGTGCCCGCGGCCAGGTCGAGGCGACCGCGCCACGCCGTGCCGAACCGGTCGCCGGGGTGGGCCCGGTCGTCCGGGGCGTCCGGCGTCGCCCACGGCGAGCCGTCGGTGTCGAGCGCGATCGCCGTCTCGCAGGTCGCCGCCGCCATCGGCTCCGCCGGCAGCCGAGCCTCGGTGTAGGGGAAGAGCCAGCGCCAGTACGGGTCGATCTCGGACAGGTCCCGGTCGAACACCGAGTCGGGCCCGTCCAGGTCGTGGAAGGTGCGGCGGAAGGTGCCGACCGGACACTGGTCGGCGGCGACGGCGCCCGTGTGGCGGATCCGGCGCAGGCTCCCGGTGTGGATCGACAGGGTCCAGACCAGGCCGTCCGGCCCGGTCAGGAACTTCACCGGCCCCTCGGCCGCGGTGGCGTCGGCGAGGACCTCGACCGCCGTCAGCTCGCCCTCCGCGGAGATGTCCGCGGCCCAGATCCGGTTCTGGGCGTAGTCGCCGAACACGTAGCGGCCGCGCCAGCCGTCCGGGTACGACGCGTCGGCGAGGACGGTGCCCGCGGTGATCGAGCCGCCGCCCGTGGCGTGCGGGTAGGCGTGGCTCGGGGCCCGTGCGCCCCCGTCCACGCGCACGGCGGCGCAGGCGTGCCACGGGCTCGCCGGGTCGGTGACGTCGCCGAGCGCGGTGTCGTCGTCGCCCTCCCGGCACGGCCAGCCGAAGTTGGCGGGCGCCGCGGCGGGGGCAGACAGGTCCAGGACGTCGATCTCCTCGACGCTGCCCTCGCCGACGTCGCCGATCACGAGCAGGTCGCCGTGGACACCGAACCGGAACGGATTGCGCAGGCCGAGGGCGAGCACCCGGGAGGCGTTGCCGGACCCGTCGCCGGCGTACAGCGGGTTCTCCGGCACGCCCCTGCCCGTGGCGGGGTCGATGCGCAGCACGGTGCCGGCCAGCACGTCGGGGTCCTGGGCGCGCAGGGTCTCGTGGCGGCCGGCGAGGCCGTCGGGGTGAGGTACAGCGACCCGTCGCCGATGCCCACCAGCAGCCGGCCCGCGTCGTCGAAGGCGAGCTCGCCGATGGTGTGGGCGTCGCCGCGGAGCGGGATGCAGTCGGGGGTGCGGATGCCCTCCTCGGCCCAGCAGTCCGGCCCGGTCACGGCGCCGAGGACGACGGTGCGCGACGCCGGCAGCAGCACCTGGCCGTCCCAGGTGTAGCGGACGACCTGCTGGCTGTGCCGGTCCCCGGTCCCGTCGGCGGGGTCCGCCAGCACGTGGGCGAGGTAGACGAAGCCGTTGGCGGCGAAGTCCGGGTCGACCGCGATCCCGGTCAGGCCGGCGTCGCCCTCGTCGTACACCTCGGCACGCAGGTCGAGGACCTCGCGGGGCGGGGCGTGACCGCCGCCGGCGGAGGGCTCGACGGCCTGCACGCGTCCGGCCTTCTCGGTCACGAGCACGGCTCCGCCGGGCAGGACCGCGGCGCTGGTGGGCAGGGACAGGCCGCCCTGCACCGTCTCGATCGCGAAGCCCTCGGCGACGCCGGAGTCCACGCCCACCGGCGCCGCCGGTACGTCGACGAGGACCGCGTCGCTGAGCGTGCTCCCGCCCGGTCCGAGCGCGCGGGCGACGACGTCGTGCGTGCCGGCGCGGGCGAGGGTCTCGGCCTGCCACGGCGCGGCGGTGTCCTCGGCGAGCAGCACCCCGTCGAGGAGGAAGCGGACCCGGTCGACCCGGCCGGAGGTCGTCGCGGTCAGCCGGAGGCGGTCGCCGTCGAGGTCGGCCCGCACCGCGACCTGCGGCGGGCCGGGCGGCGGCGCGGGGACCGGGGCGGGCGTCACGGTCCCGGTGACGGTGACGACCCGCGACACCACGGCGGGGAGCCGGCGGCCCTTGACCCGGCGGGCCGGGGCGCGCAGCCGCAGCCGGGCCGGCTCGGCGGTGGCGACGTGATCGATCCGGACGACGCCGCGGCGGTTGCTCCGGGTCCGCGCGACGCTCACCCAGCGGCCGGCGACGGACCGCTGCAGCCGGACGGGACGGGCGATGCGGCCGGCTCCGGCGGGCAGCCGGGTGCGCAGCCGCACCGTCTCGCCGACCGCGGGGGCCGTCGACGAGACGGTCACCTCCGGGCGCCCGGCGGCGGCCGCGGACGCCGGCGGCACCGCGGCCGCCCCGGACAGGAGGGTCAGCACGGCGACGACGCCGGTCAGGAGAGCACGCACCACCGTCCCAGCCTGACCGGCCGCCCGCTCCCCGGTGGCCGAACTCCCCGGGTCGGGACCTTGGTCCCGGGTGCACCGTCCGATCGGGCTCCGCGAGCACCTGCGATGATGCGCCGGATGGACGAGCCCACCCTGCGCCCCGGAGACCGGGTCGCGCTGCTGGTACCCGGCTCCCACGCGTACGTCGACGCGGTGCTCCGGATGCTGACCGCCGGGGTGTTCCCGATCCCCCTCGACCCGCGGCTCACGCCGGGCGAGCAGGAGCGGATCCTCGCGGGGCTCGAGCCGGCGCTCGTCGTACGGTCGGAGGCCGCGCTCGCCGAGGTCGCGGCCGGGCTGCCGGAGGCCGGGCTGCCGCTGGGGCGGCCGGTGCACTGCACGAGCGGCACGACCGGGGTGCCGAAGGGCGTCTTCTCGGGCCTGCTCTCCCCCGCGGACGCCGCGTCGCTGCTCGCGGAGGAGCGCGACCTGTGGGCCTTCTCCCCCGGCGACGTGAACCTGGTCCTCAGCCCGCTGTACCACTCCGCGCCGCTGCGGTTCGCGATGGGCACGCTGCTCGCCGGCGGCCGGATCGTGATCCCCGGGCCGTTCGATCCGGCCGCGGCGACCGCGGCGATCGAGCGGGAGCGACCGACCACGATGTTCTGCGTGCCGACGCACCTGCAGCGGCTGTTCGCGCACTGGGACGAGCACGGCGTGCCGGATCTCTCCTGCTTCCGGCTGGTCGCGCACGCCGGCGCCCCCTGCCCCACCGACCTCAAGCACCGGCTGATCGCCGCGTTCCCGCCCGGGTCGACGTGGGAGTTCTACGGCTCGACCGAGGGACAGTTCACGGCCTGCCGCAGCGAGGAGTGGCTGGCGCGGCCCGGCACCGTCGGCCGCGCACGCCCGGGCCGGACGCTGAGCACCGACCCGGACGGCACGATCTGGTGCACGGTGCCGCCGTTCGCCCGGTTCACCTACCTCAACGCGCCCGAGAAGACCGCCGCCGCCTGGCGCGCGACGCCGGCGGGGCCGGCGTTCTCCGTCGGCGACCTGGGACGGCTCGACGACGACGGCTACCTCTACCTCGACGGCCGCCGCGAGGACCTGGTCATCACCGGCGGCGTCAACGTCTACCCCACCGAGGTGGAGCAGGTCCTCGGCGGCTGCCCGGGCGTCGCCGACGTCGCGGTGTACGGCGTCGACGACCCGCAGTGGGGTCAGCGGGTCTGCGCCGCGGTGGTGCTCGCCCCCGGAGGTCCCTCCGAGGAGGCGCTGCGGGCCTTCGCCCGCGAGCAGCTGGCCCCGCCGAAGCGGCCCAAGGAGTACGCCTTCCTCGACGAGCTCCCCCGCACGCTCACCGGCAAGGTCCGGCGGACCGAGCTGGCCGCACGCTGAGCCGCGCCGGCGGTCCGGCGACGCCGTCGCTCACCGCGCGGACCCGGAACCGCCAGGTCCGGCGCGCCGGGAGGCGGGTGGCGCGCCACCGGCTCGCGGTCGCCGTGACCGGCCGCGACCAGCGCTTGGCGGTGCGTGCCTCGACGAGGTACGACGTCGCGCCCGGCACCGCCCGCCAGCGGAGCCGCACGCAGCGACTGCCGACCCCGGCGGCGCGCAGCCGGGCCGGGCTGTCGAGCACGGATGCCGGCGCCGCTGGCGCGGCGGGCGTGGCTGGCGTGGGTGGCGTGGCCGGGTCGACGGGATCGGGGGGACCGGGCGGGTCGGGCGGGTCGGGCGGCGGTGCCGTCGGGACGGCGGTCACCACGGACGAGTAGACCTCGCCGTCGGGCAGGTCGTCGCCCTTCATCGGCTGCAGCCGGTAGGCGTAGGTGTGCCCGTTGACGAGCCAGTGACCGGTCCAGCTGCCGCTCGCCGCGACCGGCTGCGGGAGCGCGGTCCAGGCCTGGTCGAGGGTGACGTCGCGTCCCCACAGCACCTGGCCCGTCGTACCCGGCGCGCCGGTCCAGGTGAGCTCGACCTGCCCGTCGCCCGCGCGGGCGGTGACCGTGGCCGGCACCTGCGGACCCACGGGCGGCAGGGCGAGCGGCCGCGCCGCGGCGGGACCGACGCCGAGGGCGTGCAGGGCGTCGGCGACGGCGGCGGCGATCCGGACCTCGCCCCGGGCGTTGGGATGGGAGCCGTCCCAGGTGTCGCGCTCGGCGTCGTACCCGTCGGCGAGGTGCGCGACGACCACCGGGGAGCCCGGCGTCGTGAGTTCGTCGGCGACACCGGCCAGGCGGGTGTTCAGCTCGGGGACGCCGGCGAACCAGTGCTGGCTCGTCTCGGCCAGCACGAACGCGACGTCGGGCCGTTGCGTGCGGGCGTCGAGCACCGTCCGGCCGACCGCGGCCGACACCTCGGCCGGGTCGACGCCCTGCAGCAGGTCGTTGACGCCGAGCGCCTCGACGACGACGTCGGGCCGGTAGGTGGCCACGAGCTCGTCGAGCGGGACGTCGGGGAACAGCGCCCACATGCCCCACCGGGCGGCGTGGTCGCGGTCGAAGGCGGGATCGGCGTACGGCGCTTCCGGTCCCTCGCCCGGCAGCGGCTGCAGGTCGTCGCGCGGCCCGACGAAGTCGACGGGGACGCCGGCGTCGGCGAAGTGCTGCCAGAGCCGGTAGCGCCAGGTCCAGTCGCCGGACGAGCCCTGGGTGACCGAGTCGCCGACCAGCAGGATCCGCAGCGGCTCGACGGCAGGCGCCGACGGCGGCGCGGCCACCAGCGCCGCCGCCACCAGGGCAGCGCACAGCGCCGCCCGCACCCACAGCCGCATGCTCCCTCCCTGCGCCGAGAGTAGGCACGGACGCCGCTCGGCGCAGGCGTTTCGCCGGGATCAGGGACCTTCGGACGCGAGCTCCAGGGCCAGCCAGGCACCGACCCGCGCGGCCGGGTCGTCGAGGTCGAGCCCGGTCAGCCGCTCGATCTCGGCGAGCCGGTTGCGGACCGTGTTGCGGTGCACGCCGAGGTCGTCGGCGACCGCGCCGCGGGCGCCGTGGTGGCGCAGGAACGCCGCCAGGGTGGCGCGGTGCTCGGCGTCGAGCGGCGCCAGGACAGTGGCGGCGTACTCCCGGCCGAGGGCCTCGGGCACCAGCGCCAGCGGGCCGGCGTCGGCGACGTCCTCCCACCGGCGGACCGGGCTGGCCGCGGTGGTGCGGTCGAGGGCGTGGCCGGCGGACTCGGCGCTGCGGCGGGCCTCGGCGGCGGCCACGGCGCGGCCGACACCGGTGCGCAGGCCGGTGCCCCCGCCGGTGCCCGGGCCGGTGCCCGGGCCGGTGTCGCCGAGGAGAGCGAGCACCGCGCCGACCCGGACGGGCGCGGCGACCGCGACCAGCTCGCCCTCGACCAGTCCGGCGAGCACGCCGTCGGCAGCGTCCTCCAGCCGCTCGAGCGCGTCGCCGAGCGCGTCGTCGGGCCCGTCGACCCGCAGCACCCGGAGCCGGTCGGGCACCGCCCGGTCCCCCTCGGCGGCGCCGAGGAGCACCTCGGCCGAGCGGAGGTCGCCGGCGCAGAGCAGCTCGAGGGCACGGCCCCGGAGCCGGCGGTCGGCCGCTCGGCGCTCGGCCCGGCGCTCGACGGCCAGGCTGAGCAGGACGGCGGCGGTGCTCACCGCCGAGCGCCGGGGGTCGTCGAGGGTCCCGGGCAGGCTCACCGCGAGGTAGAGCTCGGGGCGACCGGCCAGGCCGATCGGCCGGACCACGGTGGTGCTCGCGCCCCGGGTGGTGGTCGAGACCGCGCCGAGGCCCTGGCCCTTGATGCCCGCGACCTCGTCCCGGACGAGGGCGAGGTCGAGCCCGTCCTCCGGCCGGGCGCCGAGCGGTCCCTCGGCGGGCGTGCCGTCGCGGTGCACGAGCGCG
This sequence comes from Nocardioides humi, assembly GCF_006494775.1. NCBI lineage: Bacteria > Bacillati > Actinomycetota > Actinomycetes > Propionibacteriales > Nocardioidaceae > Nocardioides > Nocardioides humi. The sequence continues at coordinate 169,916 of NZ_CP041146.1, forward strand.
ACCGTGGCGTCGAGGAGCTGGGCCAGCCGGTCGAGCAGCGGGCGCAGGTCGAGTCCGAGGGCCGCGCGGGTCAGCCGCCGCTGCAGGTCGAGCGCGAGCCGGGTGGACGCGGCCTCCTGGTCCTGCAGCAGCTCAGCGGCCGCCCGGGAGACGGCGACGAAGGCCGTCTCGCGGGGCACCTCCAGCAGGGTCAACCCGTGCTCGCGGCAGGCGGCGACGAGCGTGTCCGGCAGGCCGTCGTAGGTCAGGCCGATGCCGACGCCGAGCGCCGCGGCGCCCGCGGCGGCCAGCCGGCCGACGTACGCCTGCCACTGGTCGCTCCATCCGCGGGTGCCGAGACCGGTGGTGAGGAGCAGCTCGCCGCCCTCGAGGAAGGGCGTCGGGTCGGGCAGCTCGCTGGTCGCGACCCAGCGCAGGGACGGGCCGTCGACGACGTGGACCGGGCGCAGGCCCAGGCCCGGCACCGCCAGGAGGTCCGCCACCGATACCACCGCGCCATTCTTGCACAATCGTTCGCCACAGATTGTGCAGATCGAGCATGGCCGCGGCCGCGCTGACCGTCGTACCGTCGTGCCATGACCGAGCACACCACCGGCGGCCCCAGCATCACCCAGGAGCGCCGCCTCGTCACCGCCATCCCCGGCCCGCGCTCGCTCGAGCTCGCCGAGCGCAAGGCCAGGGCCGTCGCCTCCGGCGTCGCGGTCGGCCTGCCCGTCCAGATCGTCGCCGCCGGCGGCGGCATCCTCGTGGACGCCGACGGCAACCAGCTGATCGACCTCGGCTCCGGCATCGCCGTCACCACGGTCGGCAACAGCGCGCCGCGGGTGGTCGAGGCGGTGACCCGGCAGGTCGCCGAGTTCACCCACACCTGCTTCATGGTCACCCCCTACGAGGGCTATGTCGCCGTGGCGGAGAAGCTCAACGAGCTCACCCCCGGCACCCACGAGAAGCGCTCCGCGCTCTTCAACGCCGGCGCCGAGGCGGTCGAGAACGCCGTCAAGATCGCGCGCTCCGCGACCGGCAGGCAGGGCGTCGTGGTGTTCGACCACGCCTACCACGGCCGCACCAACCTGACGATGGCGATGACGGCGAAGAGCATGCCGTACAAGAAGGGCTTCGGCCCGTTCGCCTCCGAGGTCTACCGCGCTCCCCTGTCCTACCCGTTCCGCGACGGCGGGCTCGACGGCGCCGAGGCGGCGCGCCGGGCGATCGACGTGATCGAGAAGCAGGTCGGCGCGGAGAGCCTCGCCGCCGTCGTGATCGAGCCGATCCAGGGCGAGGGCGGCTTCATCGTCCCAGCCGAGGGCTTCCTGCCGGCACTGGCGCAGTGGTGCCGCGACAACGGGGTGGTGTTCGTCGCGGACGAGGTGCAGACCGGATTCGCCCGCACCGGCGAGCTGTTCGCGTGCGACCACGAGGGCGTCGTACCGGACCTGATCGTGACCGCCAAGGGCATCGCCGGCGGACTTCCCCTGGCCGCCGTCACCGGCCGCGCCGAGATCATGGACGCCGCGCACCCCGGCGGCCTGGGCGGGACGTACGGCGGCAACCCGCTCGCCTGCGCCGCCGCGCTCGCCGTCATCGAGACGATCGAGGCCGAGGGCCTGGTCGACCGCGCCCGGACCATCGGCAAGACGATGACCGAGCGGCTGCGGGCGCTGCAGGAGGCCGACCCGCGCATCGGCGAGGTCCGCGGCCGCGGCGCGATGATCGCCGTCGAGCTGGTGAGGCCGGGCACCACCGAGCCGGACGCCGACCTGACCAAGAGGGTCGCGGCCGCCGCGAACGCCCAGGGGATGGTCGTGCTGACCTGCGGCACCTACGGCAACGTGCTGCGCTTCCTCCCCTCCCTGGCGATGCCCGACCACCTCCTCGACGAGGCACTCGACCTCCTCGCCGAGATCTTCCGGGAGAGCTGATGACCACGCTCCACGAGCCCGTCGCCGCTGATCCGACGCTGGAGACGACCGGGCCGCTGGCCGACGCCCGCACGCAGCTGCGGGAGGCCACCACGCTGCTCGGGTACGACGAGGGCCTGCACCGGATGCTCGCCACCCCGCGCCGCGAGGTGACCGTCAGCATCCCGCTGCGCCGCGACGACGGCACCACCGAGCTGTTCGTCGGGCACCGGGTGCAGCACAACTTCTCCCGCGGCCCGGCCAAGGGCGGCCTGCGGTACTCCCCCGACGTCGACCTCGACGAGGTCCGCGCCCTGGCGATGTGGATGACCTGGAAGTGCGCGCTGCTCGACGTCCCCTACGGCGGCGCCAAGGGTGGCATCCGGATCGACCCGCGCGGCTACTCGCAGGCCGAGCTGGAGCGGGTCACCCGCCGCTACACCAGCGAGATCAGCCCGCTCATCGGTCCGGAGCGCGACATCCCCGCGCCCGACATCGGCACCGACGAGCGGACCATGGCCTGGCTGATGGACACCTACTCCGTCCAGACCGGCCACACCGTCCTCGGCGTCACCACCGGCAAGCCGATCAGCCTCGGCGGCTCCCGCGGCCGCGCCACCGCCACCTCGCGCGGCGTCGTCCACGTGGCGCTGGCCGCGTTGCGCTCGCGCGGCATCGCACCGTCGGGCGCCACCGCGGCGGTGCAGGGCTTCGGCAAGGTCGGGCGGTACGCCGCGCGCTTCCTCGCCGAGGCCGGCACCCGCGTCGTCGCCGTGTCGGACCAGTACGGCGCGGTGCACTCCGCCGGCGGACTGGACGTGCCCGCGCTGGAGGCTCATATGGACGCGACCGGCTCGGTGGTCGGCTTCGGAGGCGGCGACGTCGTCCCACCGGAGACCGTGCTGGAGGCCGACGTCGACCTGCTCGTTCCCGCCGCCGTCGAGGGCGTGCTGCACGCCGAGAACGCCGGCCGGGTGCGGGCCCGGGTGATCGTCGAGGGTGCGAACGGCCCCACCACGCCCGAGGCGGACCGGATCCTGCAGCAGGCCGGCCGGCTCGTCGTACCGGACATCCTGGCGAACGCCGGCGGCGTGATCGTGTCCTACTTCGAGTGGGTGCAGGCCAACCAGGCGTACTGGTGGAGCGAGAGCGAGGTCGAGGCCCGCCTCACCGAGCGGATGCTCGACGCCTGGGACTCCGTCAACGCCGCCGCCACCCGCCTCGACGTCCCCCTGCGCACCGCGGCGACCTGCCTCGCCGTCGAGCGCGTCGCGCAGGCCCACCAGCAGCGCGGCCTCTACCCGTGACCCCTCTCGATCAGGAGACGACCATGAGTGACACCTTCGAGGTCCTCGACCCCGCCACCGGCGCGGTCATCGACGCCGTCGCCGACGGCACCGTCGAGGACGCGACCCGCGCCGTCGACGCGGCCGCCGCGGCCTTCCCCGGCTGGGCCGCGACCCCCACCCGGGTGCGTGCCGAGATCCTGCGCCGCTGCTACGAGCTGATGGTCCGCGACGCCGACGAGCTCACCGGCCTGATCGCCTCCGAGAACGGCAAGTCGGTCGCCGACGCGCGTGCCGAGGTCACCTACGCGGCCGAATTCTTCCGCTGGTTCTCGGAGGAGGCGGTGCGCGGCGAGGGGACGTACGGCGACGCGCCGGCCGGCGGCGCCCGGAGCCTGGTGACGCACGCCCCCGTCGGCGTCGCCGCGCTCATCACGCCATGGAACTTCCCCGCCGCCATGGCCACCCGCAAGATCGCGCCCGCGCTCGCCGCCGGCTGCACCGTCGTACTGAAGCCGGCGGCGGAGACGCCGCTGACCGCGCTGGCCGTGGCCCGCCTGCTGCTGGAGGCGGGGGTGCCCGAGGGTGTGGTCAACGTCGTACCGACCACCGACGCCGCCGGGGTCGTGACGGCGTGGCTGGAGGACCCGCGGGTCCGCAAGGTCAGCTTCACCGGCTCCACCGGCGTCGGCCGCACCCTGCTGCGCCAGGCCGCCGACCGGGTCCTCAACACCAGCATGGAGCTCGGCGGCAACGCCCCCTTCGTCGTCACCGCCGACGCCGACGTCGACGCCGCGGTCGCCGGCGCGATGATCGCGAAATTCCGCGGCGGCGGCCAGGCCTGCACCGCCGCCAACCGGTTCTACGTCCACGCCGACGTGGCCTCCGAGTTCGTGGCGAAGCTCTCGGCCGCCGTCTCCGCCCTCCGCGTGGGACCGTCCGCCGACCCGGAGAACCAGATCGGTCCGGTCATCAGCGAGAGGGCACTCACCGGCATCACCAAGCTGGTCGACGCCGCGGTGGCCGATGGCGCGCGGGTGCTCGTGCAGGGGGCCGTCCCCGCGACGGGGTGGTTCTTCCCGCCGACGGTGCTGGTCGACGTACCCATGGGCGCGGCGATCCTGTCCGAGGAGATCTTCGGCCCCGTCGCCCCGATCGTCACCTGGACCGACGAGACCGAGCTGCTCGCCTCCGTCAACGACACCGAGTTCGGCCTCGCGGCGTACGTCTTCGCCGGGCGCCTCCAAGACGCCCTCCGCCTCGGCGAGCGGATCGACGCCGGCATGGTCGGCATCAACCGCGGCATCGTCTCCGACCCCTCCGCGCCCTTCGGCGGGGTCAAGCAGAGCGGCATCGGCCGCGAGGGTGCCCACGAGGGCATCCGCGAGTACCAGGAGACGCGGTACTACAGCGTCGACTGGAGCTGAGTCAGTCACGCGACCAGCTCACCCGCACCGCCTCTCGTCGTACTCGGCGGGGGCGGTGTCATTGGGGGCCACCCCGCAAGGTCCTCTCGGGGGCAGCCACCACCTACGCTGACCTCGTGGACGACGAGTGGGACGTATCCGACGCCGAGCTCGACTCCTGGCTTGAGGAGTGGGAGGCGGTCGACCGAGCCGCGGCCGCGTACCTCGCCGAACGCGTTCCCGGCGTTCAGGACGACCTGGACGACGACGAGTCGTCCTGGCTGGACAGCCTCGCCGAGACCATCTCGCCAGCAGACGAGCCCGAGGAGCACGACGTCGAGGCGGTGTCTGCCGTCATGGCGCTCCAGCACGCCGACTGGCTGGGACTGGCGCTGGGCGTGACCAGGCGTGGAGCGGGCAGCACGATCGATCCGCAGCTCGTGCAGGCCGACATCGAATCGCTGGAGGACGTCGAGGGAGACATCGAGGACCCCGAGGGGCACCTCGCCGTACTCGAGCTCGGGCTGCTCCATCTGACGCCGGCCTGGCAGGACCTCGGGGTGCTCGACGGCGATCTGCGGATCACCGAACGCGGGGTCTGGGGGCTGCCCAGGGCGCTCCACCGCATCTGGAGCGACTGAGCACGGCCCGAACGCCGGTCCCGACTCGTCGCAACCGCCGCTCCCCCGTAGGGTTCTGCCGTGAAGGCTCTGCTGCTCGAGAACATCCACTCCGCCGCCGTCGAGACCCTGGAGGCCCGGGGCTACGACGTGGAGCTGCGTCAGGGCTCCCTGTCCGAGGACGAGCTGATCGCCGCGCTGCCCGGCGTCCACCTGCTCGGCGTACGCTCCAACACGAACGTGACCGGCAAGGTGCTGGACAGCGCCGGCGACCTCGTGGCGGTCGGGTGCTTCTGCATCGGCACCAACCAGGTCGACCTGAAGACGGCGGCGGCGAAGGGCATCGGCGTGTTCAACGCGCCGTACTCCAACACCCGCAGCGTCGTCGAGCTGGTCATCGCGGAGATCATCGCGCTGGCGCGCCGGCTGCCGGAGAAGACCCAGCGCATGCACGAGGGCGTGTGGGACAAGTCGGCCAAGGGCAGCCACGAGGTGCGCGGGCGGACGATGGGCATCGTGGGGTACGGCAATATCGGTACCCAGCTCTCGACGGTGGCCGAGGCGCTCGGGTTCAACGTCGTCTTCTACGACACGGCCGACCGGCCGGCCCACGGTACGGCGCGGCGTGCCCGCTCGCTCAAGGACCTGCTCGAGGTGGCGGACGTCGTCAGCCTGCACGTCGACGGCCGCCCCGGGAACGCGGGCTTCTTCGGTGCTGCGGAGTTCGCCGCGATGAAGCCGCGGGCGCTGTTCATCAACGCCTCGCGCGGCATGGTCGTCGACTACGAGGCGCTGCGCGACCACCTGGAGTCCGGGCACATCGCCGGCGCCGCCGTCGACGTCTTCCCCGCCGAGCCGAAGGCCCAGGGCGACCCGTTCGACTCCGTGCTGCGCGGCCTCGACAACGTCATCCTGACGCCCCACATCGGCGGCTCGACGCAGGAGGCGCAGGAGGAGATCGGCTGGTTCGTGGCGGAGAAGCTGGCCCGCTTCGCCCTCGAGGGGAGTACGGCGCTCTCGGTCAACCTCCCCGCCGTACAGCCTCCCGACCTCCCGGCCGGCCGCCGCCTCGGACTGCTGCACCACAACGTCCCCGGCGTCCTCGCGGACCTCAACGCGACCTTCGCGGAGGCCGGCGACAACGTCGTCGACCAGCTGCTGTCGACCAAGGACGGCCTCGGGTACGTCGTGATCGACGCGGCCGAGCCGCTCTCGTCGGAGGCTCTCGAGCGGCTGCGCGCCGCGGAGTACTGCGTCTGGGCGCGCACCTGGTGACCTGGTGAGTCGTGCGCGGCCTGTGCGTCGTCCACAGGCCGCCGGATGGCGGTGGCGTCCTCCGCCCGGATCGGGATAGCGTCCCCCACGCGTCCCCGGTCCGGGCGCAGCACATCTCGGGAGGACCCATGCGCCTGCTCCGCACGCTGGCCGCGGCTCTGGCCGTGCTACTGGCTTTGGCCGCCTGCACCGACGACTCCGCTCCCCGTGACCCGTCGTCGACCTGGAGCCCCACCGGCACCATGGAGACCCCGTCATCCAACGCGGGGCAAACGCCCACCGAGCCGGCGTTGCCCGACGCCGCCACCCAGGCCAGCGAGGACGGCGCCCGGGCGTTCATCACGTACTACTGGGACCTGATCAACTACGCCCAGGTCACCGGAGACGTGAAGGCGCTCAAGGCAGCATCGGGACCGAACTGCGAGGGCTGCAAGGCAGGCATCCACGCAATCAGGGAGATCTACAAGGGCGGCGGTCACATAACGGATGGCCAGTACGAGCCTGAGATCCAAACGTTGAAACCGTTCCAGGTGCAGGAACACGACATCGACGCGTTCGAGGCAAAGGTCACCGTCAGGAATGCAGCCCACAGTGCGGTCAACGGCGACGGGACTGCCACTCCCTACGCCGCGGACACCAGTCGCTACTTGCTCTACGTCCTTTGGGTTGAGAGTCGTTGGCGTCTTGATGTGATGGAGTTGAAGTAGCATGCGGTGCCCGCTGATGCTCGCCAGCATGATCGTGCTCATGTGTTGGCCGCTGCAGGTCGTGGCGGACCCCGGTCCTCCCCAGCCAGACGTGACCACGGGGGCAGGGCGCAACGGCTTCTGGGGAACGGCTCAGCAACAGAAACCGCCCAGTGGCAGCGGTGCCAATGCGAGTTCCGGATCAGCCACACGAGGCACCCCGGAGATCCGACTCGGCAACGCTACCTGCGGTGAACCCAACCAGGCTGCGGACGCTGCCGGCGTCATCTATTGTCCCGGTCCCACCACCGAACCCGAGGTGCTCACCGTCGCCGACATCCAACGCGCCTTCGCCGAGCTCCCCCTCCCCGCCAGCACCCTCGTCATCCAACCACCCGACGGCCTCACGCTGGTCAACTTCGCCACGAACTTCTACACCACCAGCACCAGCACGATCAGCACCACCGTGTCCCTGCTCGGGCAGGAGGTCACGCTGGAAGCAACACCAGCGACGTTCCACTGGTACTTCGGCGACGGCGAGTCGACCAGCACCCGCAAGCCCGGCGCGCCGTACCCCGACCTCACCATCACCCACCACTACCAACGCAAGGGCGACTACCTCCCCAGCCTCACCACCACCTACACCGGCCGCTACAAGATCGCCGACGGCCCCTGGCACACCATCCCCGGCACCGTCACCATCGACGGCACCACTCAACCCCTCCGCGCCATCGAGGCCCAACCCAAACTGGTCGGCTACTGACCGGCGCCGACAGGCGGGGTTGTGTCGGACCTCCTTGGTGTCATGGATCCATGACCACTCTCGCGGAGCTCTCGCCGGCGGCACTGCTGGCTGCGGAAGAGGCCGGCGTGCGCGAGCGGCGCCTGGCCGAGGTCGAGTCCGCCGAGCGCCTGCTGGCCTGGTGCGACCTCCACTCGGTGGATCCGCGGTCCCAGCCCGGCACGCCACCCGTCGAGCACGGCGGGGATCGGCTCGTCGCCGTCGGGGGCGAGGGTACGCCGGACGTGGCCGAGCTGTGCTTCGCGGAGTTCGCGATCGCGGCCCACGCGGGTGTCATCGCGACCACGAATCGGGCAGCCGACCTGCTCGACCTGCGCCACCGACTCCCCCGCCTCCACGACGCGACCCGGCAGCTGCGGCTCGACCTGTGGGTCGCTCGCAAGGTCGCGTCGATGTCCCGGCGTCTGACGCGCGCTCAGGCGACCCTCGTCGACATCGCCGTCGCCGCGGCCGCCGACGAGTCCCCTTCGCGGATCCTCACCATCGCCGAGGCGAAGGTCATCGAGGCCGACGTCGAGGCTCACCGGCGACGCGTCGAGGACGACGTCGCCCGCACGGGCGTGTGGGTACGACGCAAGCGCACCGGCGCCCGCGTCGACCCGCTGATTCCCGAGGCCGATGTCCAGGCGGTCACGATGCGGCTCTCGACAGCGGGCGCCGAAGCACTCGACGAGACCCTCGACCATCTCGCCGGGCTGCTGGCCGACCAGCGCGCCCCGACGGGCGGCGACGACTCGACCCTGGACCGGCTCCGAGCCCGAGCCGCCGAGCTGCTCGCCGATCCTGCCGCAGCAGCCCGTCTCCTCGCCGGCCCCGACAGGGCCGACGACGTGGCGACGGCGCGCCCTCGCCGCAAGGCCGTCACGATCGTGGTCCACCTCCACCAGGACGTCTTGGCCGGGGCCTGCGACGGCGTGGCTCGCGTCGACGGCATCGGGCCGCTCCTCATGGAGCAGGTGTCCGCGCTCGCCCGTGGCCGCGACGTGACGGTGCTGCCGGTCGTCGACCTCAACCACGGATCAGCGGTCAACGGGTACGAGCACCCGGTGGCCTGCCGGCTCCGTACCCTCCTGCGGACGAGCCGCGACGTCTTCCCCCATTCCAGCCGCCTCGGCGTCCATCGACTCGACCACGACCACGCGACGCCGTACGTCCCACCGGACGCGGGCGGCCCGCCCGGCCAGACCGGCGACCACAACGACGCCCCACTCGCGCGGCGGGAGCATCGCGCCAAGACCCACCTCGGCTACCGGGTCCGGCAGCTGGGACTCGGCGCCTACCGCTGGGAGACGCCCCACGGTCTCGCCCGCGTGGTCACCGGCTCCGGGACCCGCCCCGTCGAGCTGATCAGGACGTCCGACGGCGCCGCCGTCGGCGAGATCTATGGTGGCCGCGCCTGTCTCGTCACCCCGGGCGGCGGGCCGCCGGGAGTTCTGGCGCACGACCCTCAGGCGTGCGCGTGCATCACATGCTTGACCCGCGTGTAGTCCTCGAGCCCGTAGTGCGAGAGGTCCTTGCCGTATCCGCTCTGCTTGAACCCGCCGTGCGGCATCTCCGCGACGAGGACCATGTGGGTGTTGACCCACACGCAGCCGAAGTCGAGCTCGGCGGTGAACCGCAGGGCGGCGCCGTGGTCGCGGGTCCAGACGCTGGCGGCGAGAGCGAGGTCGACGCCATTGGCGAGCGCGAGTGCCTCGGCCTCCGAGGCGAACGTCTGGACGGTGAGGACCGGGCCGAAGACCTCCTGCTGGACGAGGTCGTCGTCCTGGCGCAGGCCGGCGACGACGGTCGGGGCGTAGAAGAAGCCGTCCTGGCCGACCCGGTGGCCGCCGGCCAGGATCCGGCCGTGGGCGGGGAGGGCGGCGACCATCGCCGAGACCCGCTCGAGCTGGGCGGCGCTGTTGAGGGGGCCGAGGTCGGCGGTCTCGTCGGCGGGCGGGCCGACGCGGAGGGCGGAGACGGCGGTGACGAGGCGCGAGGTCAGCTCCGCGGCGACCGAGTCGTGGACGAGCACCCGGGTGACGGCGGTGCAGTCCTGCCCGGCGTTGAAGAACGCGCCGCCGACGATGCCGTCGACGGCAGCGTGCAGGTCGGCGTCCGTGAGGACGACGGCGGGTGCCTTGCCGCCCAGCTCGAGATGCACCCGCTTCACGCTCGCGGCGGCAGCGGCGGCGACGGCCTTGCCGGCGCCGGTCGAGCCGGTGATGGAGACCATGTCGACCAGCGGGCTGTCCACGACCAACGCGCCCGTCGCGCGATCGCCGCAGACGACGTTCAGCACCCCGGCGGGCAACACCGACGCGGCGATCTCGCCCACCATCGAGGCGGTGACGGGGGTGGTGTCCGACGGCTTGAGGACGACGGTGTTGCCGGCGGCGAGGGCGGGCGCGATCTTCCAGATCGCCATCAGGAACGGGTAGTTCCAGGGCGCGACCTGGCCGACGACGCCCACCGGCTCCCGACGGACGTACGACGTGTGGCCGGCCGCGAACTCGGCGGCGCCCGAGCCCTCGAGCGAGCGGGCCAGGCCGGCGAAGTAGCGGAGGTGGTCGATCCCGGTCTCGATCTCCTCGGTGCGGCAGGCGCCGACCGGCTTGCCGGTGTTCTCGACCTCGGCGGCGAGCAGGTCGTCGGTGCGGGCCTCGAGGGCGGCGGCGAGGTCGAGGAGCAGGCGCTGCCGCTCCCGCGGCGTACACCGCCGCCAGGAAGGGAACGCCCGGGCGGCGGCCGCGCAGGCCGCCGCGACGTCCTCGGGCCCGCACAGCGCGGCCAGGGCGAACACCTTCCCGCTCGCCGGGGCGACCAGCTCGGTGGTCTCCCCCGACACCGCCGGCGCGACCCGGCCGTCGATGACGTTGGGGACGGTGCGCATCAGGCGGGCCTGCCGGGGAGCACGGACAGCAGCTCGTACGCGACGTGGGCGGCGGCGATGCCAGTGATCTCGGCGTGGTCGTAGGCAGGAGACACCTCGACGATGTCGGCGCCCACGACGTTGAGGCCCTCCAGGCCGCGCAGCACCTCGAGCAACTGGGCGCTGGACAGGCCGCCGGCCTCGGGGGTGCCGGTGCCGGGTGCGAAGGCGGGGTCGAGGACGTCGATGTCGAGGGAGACGTAGACGGGCCGGTCGCCGAGGCGCTCGCGCACCCGGTTGACGATGTCGTCGATCGGCGAGCGCACGAAGTCGCGGGCGTGGACCGCGGAGAAGCCGAGCTTCTCGGACTCGTCGAGGTCGAGCCTGCTGTAGAGCGGGCCCCGGATGCCGACGTGCATCGCGTGGTCGAAGTCGATCAGCTCCTCCTCCGACGCGCGCCGGAAGGGCGTGCCGTGCGTGTACGGCGCACCGAAGTAGGTGTCCCACGTGTCGAGGTGCGCGTCGAAGTGGAGGACAGCGATCGGCCCGTGCCGCTCGTGCTGGACCCGGAGCAGCGGCAGGGCGATGGTGTGGTCGCCGCCGATGGTGAGCAGGGTCCGGGAGGTGCCGGACAGCGCGCGGGCGCCGTCCTCGACCGCGGCGATCGCCTCGTCGAGGGAGAACGGGTTGGCGCCGAGGTCGCCGGCGTCGGCGACCTGCGCGCGGGCGAAGGGCTCGCTGTCCTGCGCCGGGTTGTAGGGCCGCAGCAGCCGCGAGGACTGGCGGATGTGGTTGGGGCCGAACCGGGCGCCGGGCCGATAGGAGACGCCGCCGTCGAAGGGCACGCCCCACACGACGGTGTCGGCATCGGCGACGTCGGCCAGCCGCGGCAGCCGGGCGAAGGTCGTGTCGCCGGCGTAGCGCGGGACCTGGGTCGCGTCGACGGGTCCGATGGTCATGCCGCACCTCCCTCGAGGATCTCGGCGGCGCCCCGCTTGCCGGACTCGATCGCGCCGTCGATGAAGGCCCGCCAGCGGGTGGCGGTGTGCGAGCCGGTGAAGTGGACCCGGCCCTCGGGACGCGCCAGCGCCTGCTCGTACTTCGCGAACTGCCCGGCCCGGAAGGTGGCCCAGGTGCCGTACGAGAACTCGTCGTGCACCCAGTCGTGCGACGCCGCGTCGACGACGACGGCGTCCGGGCAGTACTCCCGCACCGCCCGCTGCACGTCGGACAGGTCGCTCGCGTCCACCCGGTCGTGCTCGGGGGCGAAGCAGACCAACACGGTGCCCTCGGGCGACTCGTGCATCGCGCCGACGTAGTCGAAGGACGTGCCCCAGCCGTAGCCGCTGATGTCGTCCGGCACATTCCTCGCCAGCGCCCAGACCTTCTGCCCCTGCCCGGCGTGGTTCTCCTGCGAGGCGGCGAGCTTGTCGGCCGGCAGCGCCGGCTCCCACGCGATGTCCTTGAGTACGCCGATCGGCACGGTCACCAGTGCCCGCCCGGCGGCCGCGACGCCGCCGTCGTAGGTCACCGTCACCCCGGCGTCGTCCTGCACGACGGAGCGGACCGGCGAGGACAGCCGGAGCTCCCCGGCCAGGTCCGCGCGGATCGCGTCGGCGAGCGACTTCGTGCCGTCGGTGAAGGTGTAGCCGAGGACCGACGCCTGGACCATCCCCCACAGCGAGTTGTCCATCGAGGCGCACCACCGGATGATGTCGAGCGCCGAGCCGACCGACTCGTGCGCGTTGGCGCAGCCGCAGAACCACGAGATCAGCAGCTCGCGGGCGTTGCCCTTCAGACCGGCGCTGTCGGCCCACTCCTCGATCGGCACGTCGAGGTCGGCGAGCTCCTGCTCGGACAGCCGGCGCGTGGGGTCGAGGCGGTCGCCGGCGGCGAGCAGCTGACGCACGGCGTGCTCGAGGTCGCCGTACTCCGCCGGGGTGCAGGGCAGCAGCGTGTCGAGGACCTTGCCGCCCGCGGACCAGGTCATCCGGTCCGGGAGCACCGAGTCCTGGATGGGCACGCCATAGCGCTCGACCTCGCCCCAGACGTGGGTCTGCTGCGGGACGATCCAGGTGCCGCCCATCTCCAGGCCGACGCCGCCGAGCAGGTCGGTGCGGTACCAGGTGGAGCCGCCGATGCGGTCGCGCGCCTCGAGGACGAGCACGCTCCGGCCGGCCTCCCCCAGCTCACGGGCCGCGGTCAGGCCGGCGAAGCCGGCGCCGATCACGATGACGTCGTAGTGCGGTCGGTTCATCAGGTGCTCCTCACGAGGGACGGTGACGGGGAGGTCTCGGGCATCGGCTGCTCGGAGAGCCGGGACAGCAGCAGGTAGGTGACGGCGGCCGCGGCGCCGGCGAGCAGCGGGCTCACGTCGACCCCGCCGGTCAGCTCCAGGATCGGCCCGTGCCAGATGGTCGTGTCGACGGAGAGCAGGCCGAGCGTGGTGCCGACCGCCCAGGCGACGGTCGCGGTGACCGACCAGCCGCCGGTGTACCAGTAGATCCCGCCGCGCGAGCGGCGGTTGTAGACCTGGAGCGCGTCGGGGTCGTACCGGCCGCGGCAGCGCAGGAACCCGATCACGGTGATGACGGCCCACGGCGTGCCGGCGGCGGTCATCAGCAGCAGGAAGGCGGTGACGGCGTCGGCGGCGTCCCACACGAAGTAGCCGGTGACGACGAGCGCCATCGACAGCACCGAGACCAGCACGGTCGCCCGGACCCGGCTCAGCCGCGGCACGATCGCGTCGAGGTCCAGGCCCATCGAGTAGAGCAGCACGCCGGCGTTGCCGACGGTGCCGAAGACGCCGTTGAGCAGCAGCAGGGGCAGGAACCACAGCGGGGTCGCGGCCACGAGCGCGCCGACGTAGTCGTCGCCGGCACGCGCCGCGAAGGTGGTGAACATGCCGAACAGCTGCGGCAGCAGCAGGCCGAGGGCGAGACCGGCCGCGGTGGCGGCGAGGACCGCCCGCGAGGAGTGCCGCAGCGGCGAGATGTAGCGGGTGTAGTCGCCGAGCAGGGTGATGAACGCGATCGGGCCGGAGATGCCGGTGGCGACGAAGGCGAGGAACCAGGTGGTCCAGAAGTCGCCGAGCAGGTAGCCGCCGTCGACGACCGGCGTCGGGTCGAACCGCCCGGCCAGGGCGAGCATCCCGGCGACCATGAGCACCGACATCGCGACCGCGAGCCAGCTCCCGAGCCGGGTCAGCACGCGGTACCCGAAGACGGCGACGAACACGGCGCCCGCGGCCAGCAGCGCGTAGACCAGGACGTACGACACGCTGCTGTTCGGCAGCCCGAACAGCTCGGCCAGCGGCTCGACGACGGCGGCGCCGCCGGTCCAGATGGTCAGCGAGGCGTACCCGAGCGAGAGCAGCAGCCCGATCACCGAGCCGACGAGGCGGCCGCGGACGCCGAAGCTGGCGCCGCTGCTGGTGGAGAGGTTGGTGCCGGTGCGCATCGAGATCAGCGCCATCGGCGCGACCAGCGCGATCGCCAGGAAGGTGCCGGCGACCTGCGCGGTCAGGCAGGCCCAGAAGGAGAGGCCGAAGGTGGCGGGCAGCCAGCCGAAGATGACCAGGCCCAGGCACAGGTTGGTGCCGACGAGGATCGAGACCACGTCCCGCGGGCCGGCGGTGCGCTCGGACTCCGGGATGGTGTCGACGCCGTGCACCTCGATGCCGGTGCTGGTGGGCTCACCCATGGCTGCTCCTCGACTCCGCGCGGTGGAAGGACTGCGTACCCGTTCAGGGTGAGCCAGGTCACCGCCCGGGCGGCAGAGGGTGATCCTCCAATCTCGCCGAAGGGCGTTGGACGATCCTCCAACGCCCTTCGGCCGGTCAGGGCAGCGCGCGCAGGGCGAGGAAGAGGTCGACCCGGTCGGCGGTCGAGGCGAGCGAGCGGCCGGTGAGCTCCTCGACCCGCTTCATCCGGTGGCGCAGCGTGTTGATGTGGACGTGCAGCGCGTCGGCGGTCTCCTGCCACCGCCCGCCGCCGTCCAGGAACGCGCGCAGGCTGGCCACGAGCTCGGTGCCGCGGTCGCGGTCGCTGTCGAGGACGCCGCCGAGCACGGTCCGGGCCAGCGCCTGCAGCACCGCCGGGTCCTGGGCGGCGAGCAGCACCGCCGGACTGGCGAGCTCCTCGTGGGTCAGCCAGCCCTCGACGCCGCGGGCCACCAGCGCGTCCGCGGCGTGCCGCGCCTGGAGCAGGCTGACCCGCAGCTCGCTCGCGGTCGCGGCCTGCCCGACGCCGACGTACCCGCCGAGGTCGGCGCGGGACACGTCCGCGTCGACGAGGCAGACGATGTCGTCGGACCGCTCCACCAGCAGGTACGGCGCCAGGGCGGCCGCCGCGTCCGGGGTCGTCCCGCGGGCGACCAGGCAGCGCAGCGTGCGGTCGAGCGGGACGCCGAGCAGCTCCAGCCGCGCGGTCACGGCCGCCGTGGACACGCCGGTGGCGATCCACTCGACGACCTCCCAGGCGTAGCGCTGCTCGGTGGCGCGCACGGCGCGCTCCCGCTCGAGCTCGAGGGCGAGGAAGGGCATCGCGCTGGAGACCGCGGCCTGCACGTCGACGTCGAGGTCGGCGAGGGGGCGCGGCAGGACCAGCGAGGCGTCGGCGAGGCCCTCGCCGATCAGCGTGACGGGACAGCCGCCGTCGGGGACCGGGCCGTGGGTCGTCGTACCGGCGACGACGGCGACCTCGATGCCGAGGCGGCGGCGCAGCACGCGCAGCACCGAGTCGACGCCGCGCTCGGCGCGCAGCGCGGCGACCATGGCGCCGTGGTGCTCGAGCTGGCGTCGCAGCGGGGCCTCCCACTCGATCCGCCGGGCGGCGACGAACGCCTCGGCGAGCTGGACGAAGGGCACCGCGACGGGGACGACGAAGCAGGTGAGGCCCCGCGCCGCGGCGGCCTCGACGAGGTCGGCCGGCGGCTCGTCGGCCGGGGTCAGCCGACCGAAGCCGATCGCGATCGCACCGGCCGCGGCGACCTCCGCGACCCAGGCCGCGGGCGCCTGGCCCAGCTGCTGCCAGGCGCCGGTCGTCAGCACCACCTCGCCGCCGCGGAGGAACTCCCCCGGGTCGGCGACCTCGATGCTGTGCACCCAGCGGACCTCGCGGTCGAGGTCGCCGCGGGCCAGCACCTCGAGTGCCAGCGCGGCGTCGTCGAGCAGCTCGCGGAGCAGCACGTCTCCCCCAGCTCAGCAGGCGAACTGGCGGCGGTAGCTCTGCGGGCTCACCCCGCGCACCCGCACGAAGTGGTGGCGCAGCGTCGCGGCGTTGCCGAAGCCGACCTCGCCCGCGATCCACTCCACCGGCTGCTCGGTGCGCTCCAGCAGCTCCTCCGCCGCGGCGACCCGCTGGCGGGTGACCCAGTGGTGCGGCGTCGTACCGGTCTCCTCGCGGAACCGGCGGGCGAAGGTGCGCGGTGACATCAGCGCGCGCTTGGCGAGCGCCTCGACGGAGTGGTCCTCGCCGAGGTTCTCCAGGATCCAGGTGAGCAGCGGGCGCAGCGTGTCGGCGTCGCAGTCGGGGACGGCGCGGGCGATGTACTGCGCCTGTCCGCCGTCGCGGTACGGCGGCACGACCGCCCGGCGCGCGATCACGTTGGCCACGGCGGCGCCGTACTCCTGGCGCCAGATGTGCAGCGCTGCGTCGAGGCCGGCCGCGCTGCCCGCGCCGGTGACGACCTGGCCGCTGTCGACGTAGAGCACCTCGGGGATCACCTCGGCCTCGGGGAACTGACGCTGCAGCTGCTCGGTGTACATCCAGTGCGTCGTGCACTCGCGGCCGTCGAGCAGCCCGGCCGCCCCCAGCGCGAAGGCGCCGCTGCAGACCGACAGCAGGCGGGCGCCGCGGTCGTAGGCGTCGCGGATGGCCTGCAGCACCTCCTCCGAGGGCAGGCCGCCGCGCGGGATGGCGGGGATGCCGACCAGGTCGGCCTGCGCGACGCGGTCGAGGCCGTGGGCCGCCTGCAGGGTGAAGCCCATCGAGGTCCGCATCGGGCGGTCGTCCTCGGCGCAGACGGCGAAGTCGATCGCGGGCACGCCGTCGGCGGTGCGGTCGATCCCGAAGGCCTCGCAGAGGATCCCCAGCTCGAAGGGGGCGACGCCGTCGAAGGTCAGCACGGCCACATTGGTCAGCACGGCACCACCCTCGCAGCCCGCTGGCAGGAAATCAACGCAAACCGGCTTTTCTGCCACTGGTGGCAGGAAATGGCTGAGAGCATGATTTCTGCCATGGCTACCGCACTGATCCTTCTCCTCCTGGCACTCATGCTCCTCGCGGGCCTCTCCGCCCTGATCACCTGGGCCCGCCACGACCGGCTGGCCACGCCTCGGCAGCCGGCCTGGTTCGACTGAGCGCGCCGGCAAAGCGTCCGTCCAGCGGTCCGAAAAAGGTTGCGGTTTGGTCCCAAACCGCAACAATTCGGGCCCAGGACATGCAGTCTCTGCCCAATCGGCGCACGTTCCGCGGACCCGATCCCCCTTCGAAAAGCCCGAAGGCCCCGACCGTCAGGTCGGGGCCTTCGTGCGTGCTGCGGAGCCGGTGACTCAGTTGCCGCCGGTCAGCTTCTCGCGGAGCGCCTGCAGCGCCTCGTCCGAGGCGAGCGAGCCGCCGCTGGTGTCCTCGGCCGGGGCCGAGGAGTAGGAGCTGGCGTCGCCGGCCTCGATCTCGGCCTGCTTGGCGTCGGCCTGCTGCTTGACGTGGGCCTCCCAGCGAGCGTGCGCCTTGGCGTACTGCTCCTCCCACTTCGCGCGCTGCTCGTCGAAGCCCTCGAGCCACTCGCCCGTCTCCGGGTCGAAGCCCTCGGGGTAGATGTAGTTGCCCTGGTCGTCGTACGTGGCCTCCATGCCGTACAGCGTCGGGTCGAACTCCTCGACGTCCGCGGCGGCGGCGGTCTCGTTGGCCTGCTTCAGCGACAGCGAGATCCGGCGACGCTCGAGGTCGATGTCGATGATCTTGACCATGACGTCGTCGTTGACCTGGACGACCTGCTCGGGGATCTCGACGTGGCGCTCGGCCAGCTCGGAGATGTGGACCAGGCCCTCGATGCCCTCCTCGACCCGGACGAACGAGCCGAAGGGCACCAGCTTGGTGACCTTGCCCGGCACGATCTGGCCGATCTGGTGGGTCCGGGCGAAGTGCTGCCACGGGTCCTCCTGGGTCGCCTTCAGCGACAGGGAGACGCGCTCGCGGTCCATGTCGACATCGAGGACCTCGACGGTGACCTCGTCGCCCACGGTGACGACCTCGGACGGGTGGTCGATGTGCTTCCAGGACAGCTCCGAGACGTGGACGAGACCGTCGACGCCGCCGAGGTCCACGAACGCGCCGAAGTTGACGATCGAGGACACGACGCCCTTGCGGATCTGGCCCTTCTGGAGCTGGGTGAGGAAGCCGTGGCGGACCTCGGACTGGGTCTGCTCGAGCCAGGCGCGGCGCGACAGGACCACGTTGTTGCGGTTCTTGTCGAGCTCGATGATCTTGGCCTCGAGGGTCTGGCCGACGTACGGCTGCAGGTCGCGGACGCGACGCATCTCCACCAGCGACGCCGGGAGGAAGCCCCGGAGGCCGATGTCGATGATCAGGCCGCCCTTGACGACCTCGATGACGGTGCCCTCGACGACGCCGTCGGCCTCCTTGATCTCCTCGATCGTGCCCCAGGCGCGCTCGTACTGGGCGCGCTTCTTGGACAGGATCAGGCGACCCTCCTTGTCCTCCTTCTGGAGGACCAGGGCCTCGACCTTGTCGCCGACCTCGACGACCTCGGACGGGTCGACGTCGTGCTTGATGGACAGCTCGCGCGAGGGGATGACGCCCTCGGTCTTGTAGCCGATGTCGAGCAGGACCTCGTCCCGGTCGACCTTCACGATGGTGCCGTCGACGATGTCGCCGTCGTTGAAGTACTTGATGGTCTGGTCGATGGCGGCCAGGAAGTCCGCCTCCGAGCCGATGTCGTTGACCGCGACCTGGGGCGCGTTGTCGTCGTAGCTGCTCGGGAGCGGGGTCGAGAGGGTGCTCGTCATGAAGTCGGTCAGTCCTTGGGGTGGGCAGATGTCGTCGGGATGGAACGTGTGCGCCCGCGCCGGCACACGGGCAGGCGTGAACGCAGACGTTCTAGAGTACGCGCCGCCGCACGCGTGAGTCCAACCGGCGACCACTATCCTCGGCAAGCGTGCAGGAATGGCCGCATCCCCCCGTGACCGCCCACCGCCGTCCGGCCGACGAGCGCGAGTCGCGCCGGGCGAACGGCGCCGACTGGGACCGGTACGCCGACGAGTACCAGGCCACGCACGGCGGCTTCCTCGGCGACGTCGGCTTCGTGTGGGGTCCCGAGGGGCTCACCGAGGCGGCGGCCGGGATCCTCGGCGAGGTCCGGGACCGCGACGTCCTCGAGGTCGGCTCGGGCGCCGGCCAGTGCTCGCGCTGGGTGCGCAGCCGGGGTGGCCGCGCGGTCGGCCTGGACCTGTCCCACCGCCAGCTGCAGCACTCGCGGCGGATCGACGAGGCCACGGGCGTCGTCGTGCCGAGCGTCCTGGGCACCGCCACCGCGCTCCCCTTCGCCGACGCCAGCTTCGACGTCGTGTTCTCCTCCTTCGGGGCGCTGCAGTTCGTGGCCGACATCGACGTCGCGGTCGCCGAGACGGCGCGGGTGCTGCGCCCGGGCGGGCGGTTCGCGTTCTCGATCACGCACCCGACCCGGTGGATGTTCCCCGACGACCCCGGCGAGGAGGGGCTCACCGCGACCCAGTCGTACTGGGACCGCACGCCCTACGTCGAGGTCGACGACGAGACCGGCGCGACGTCGTACGTCGAGCACCACCGCACCCTCGGCGACTGGGTCGCGCTCCTCGCGGACGCGGGCTTCCGGCTGACGACGCTGCTGGAGCCGGAGTGGCCGGAGGGCCACGAGCGGCTGTGGGGCGGCTGGTCCGGCACCCGCGGCCGGCTCACCCCCGGCACGGCGGTCTTCGGGATGGACCTGTCGGGGTAGATCCCGGGTGAGAGGTCGGTGTTCCCGGATCCGATACGGGACGAAATCGGCGAACCGTCGTTGATCCCGGCACGGAGGGAGCAGCCACGGGTGAGGGCCTCGGGGCGCTTGGCAGGTGCTGCCTTCGGCATGTCACCGACCACAGGAGCACCTCATGCCTCACACCACCGTCCGTCGTGGACGCCTCGTGCGGGCTGCCCTTCTCGGAACAGCGGCGACGACCGCGGCGGCCTTCGCCGTGGCCCTCCCGTCGCCCTCCGTGAACGCAGCACCGCTTCCCGCCGAGTTCTCGGGCTCGGCGCACGCCGACCTGATCGACCTGCCGGCCGACCTGCTCGACGCCGCGGCCGCACGGGTGCCCGTCGGGCACTCCGCCACGGCCGTCGACAGCGCCGCGGCGTCCGGCAATGTCACCGCCGCCGCCGCGAACGTCGACGCCGACCTGATCGGCATCCCGGTCACGCTCGACGACATCAGCGTCACCGCACCGCCGTCGGCCTCCGACGCGGGCACGCTGCTGCCGCTCGACCTGCCGGTCCTGGCGAGCCTGGGCGTCATCAGCGGTGAGGTGGAGGCCGACTACGTCAGCGCCACCGAGTGCCCGACCGCGATCGGCGGCGAGCGGCTGCTGGGCCGCTCGACCACCTCGGTGGCCGGGCTGGGCCTGCTCGACGGCGTCGCCAACATCGGTGCCGTCCAGGCGACCACGACGACCAAGCTGGTCGACGCGGACGGGGACGGCGCCTCCGACGTCGTCTCGGAGACGAGCACGACGGTCGGGGACATCAGGCTCCTCGCCAATGTCGCCGGCGGCATCACCGTCCGTGTCTCGGACGCCGTGGTCACCCGCGCGACGTCCGACGGCAGCACCGGCACCGCCGGCCTGGTCAACAGCAACCTCACCGCGCAGGTGCTGGTCGCCGGCGTGCCGATCGCGACCGTCCCCGCGGGCACCGGCATGGTGAACGTGCCGATCAACCTCGGGGTCGCCTCGGTGACCCTGCGGATCGGGCTCGCGAACTTCGCCGACGCCTCCGACGGCGCCACCGGCGAGGGCTCGCTCGACGCCGTGCTCCGGATCCACCTCAACGCCACCCTGCTCGGGAACACGCTGGCGAACCTGGACCTGGCCGTCGGCCCGGCCCACGTGGAGGCCACCGCACCGGAGGGTGGCATCGAGTGCGACGTCGTCGCCCCGGCCGACACGGTGATCACCGCGCCCGCGGACGGCTCGACCACCGGTGACGCCACGCCGACCATCACCGGCACCGGCGAGCCCGGCTCCACCGTCACCCTCACCATCGACGACCAGGACCCGGTCCAGGTCGTCGTGGACGAGGACGGCAACTGGCGCCACACCCCGGCGACCGCGCTGGCCGACGGCGAGCACACCGTCACCGCCGACGGCGACGCCGACGGCGCCGGCGTGGACGACACCGTCACCTTCACGATCGACTCGACGACGCCGCCGGTCGACACCGACGGCGACGGCCTCACCGACGACGAGGAGGCCATCTACGGCACCGACCCCACCAACCCCGACACCGACGGCGACGGGATAGACGACGGTGACGAGGTGACCGGCGCCGGCAACGAGTACGACGGCAGGCCGACCGACCCGCTCGAGGCCGACACCGACGGCGACGGCCTCGAGGACGGCGAGGAGAACACCCACGGGACCGACCCCAACAACGCCGACACCGACGGCGGCGGCGTCAACGACGGCGACGAGGTCGCGAACGGCACCGACCCGCTCGACCCGGCCGACGACCAGCCGGTCGTCACCCCGGCCGACACGGTGATCACCGCACCCACCGACGGTGCCACCGTCACCGATCCCACCCCGACCATCACCGGCACCGGCGAGCCCGGCTCCACCGTCACCCTCACCGTCGACGACCAGGAGCCCGTCGAGGTCGAGGTCGACCAGGACGGCAACTGGACCCACACCCCCACCACCGACCTCACCGACGGTGAGCACACGATCACCGTCGACGGCGACGCCAACGGCACCGGCGAGGACGACACCGTCACCTTCACCGTCCAGGTGCCGACGGCGCCGACGGACACCGACGGCGACGGGGTGCCGGACGACGAGGAGCAGCAGAACGGCACCGACCCGAACAACCCCGACACCGACGGGGACGGGCTGAACGACGGCGCCGAGACGTCGGCGGGGACTGACCCGACGAACCCGGACACCGACGGCGACGGGCTCAAGGACGGCCAGGAGGTCTTCGGGCCGACCGCGTGCATCACCCCGGCCGGCGTGGCCGGCAGCACCGACCCGCTGAAGCCCGACACCGACGGCGACGGGCTCACCGACGGCCAGGAGGTCAACGGCGTCGACGTCCAGCAGGTCTACTACACCAACCGCGGCAAGCCGCGGAAGGCGAAGACGATCGGCCTGGTGCGGACCAACCCGTGCAACAAGGACACCGACGGCGACAAGCTGACGGACTTCCAGGAGGTCACGGGCATCAAGATCGGCCAGAAGATCGTCCGGTCCAAGGCCAACGGCGGGAAGTACAAGATCAAGGTCCGGATGACCGACCCGACCCGCAAGGACACCGACGGTGACGGCCTGACCGACTACCAGGAGGTCACCGGCAAGAAGAACAAGCGGTTCAAGAGCCGGAAGACCGACCCGACGCAGGCCGACACCGACTGGGGCGGTGGCCGCGACGGCAAGGAGATCAAGCAGAAGCACGACCCGAGCCGCCACGGCTGATCGGCGGGCGTGACGACAGCGGTCCCGTGGGCGCCTGCCCGCGGGACCGCTGTCACTAGGGTGGGCCCGTGGATGCGGAGGAGATCGCCAAGTCGGCCGCGCTCGAGCACCGGCACTGGTGGTACGCCGCCCGCCGGGCGCTGGTCTGTCGCACCGTCCGCGACTGGCCGGCCGGCCGCGCGATCGACGTGGGCTGCGGGATGGGCGGCAACACCGCGGTGCTCCGCGCGCTCGGCTGGCAGGCCGTGGGCGTCGAGTACACCGACACCGGCGCCGGCATCGCCGCCGGCCGCGGCATCCCGGTGGTCCGGGGCGACGGCCGCCACCTCCCGATCGCCGACGGGTCGGTCGACCTGGTGATGTCGACCGACGCCTGGGAGCACATCGACGACGACGCGGCGGTGGCCCGAGAGACGGCGCGGGTGCTGCGCCCCGGGGGCCGCGTCCTGGTGGCCGTGCCCGCCGGCATGGCCCTGTGGAGCGGCCACGACGTCGCGCTCGGGCACGTGCGCCGCTACGAGCGGCAGCAGCTGGCCGACCTCGTCACCGGCGCCGGCCTGGTCATCGACGACCTCTGGTCGTGGAACGTCCTGCTCCGGCCGGTGGTGCGAGCGCGCCGCCGCAACAAGCACGCCGCCGAGAGCGAGATGGAGGAGGTCCACCCCGTCCTCAACGCCGGCCTGCGCGCGACCCTCGCGGTGGAGCGGGCGCTGCCGGTCAGGCGGCTGCCGGGCGTCAGCCTGGTGGTCCTGGCCCACCGGCCGTGAGCGGCCAGCGGCCCTGGGTCGCCGATCCCCGGATCGGCTGGCGGATCCTGCTCACCGCCACCCTCCCCCAGCCGCCGCCGGCGGAGCTCGCCGACCGGCTCGCCGCGCTCGCCCGCGACCAGGGCTGGCCCTCCCGGTCGCCGCTCGCCGCGCCGAGCCTCGCCCACCTGCGTGCCCGGCTCGTCGCCGCGGCGCCCGAGCCGCTGCTCGTCGGCGTCCACGACCACGAGCTCGTCGTGTCGGCCCACCACGGCGCACTCGACGGGCTGAGCCTGCTCGCCGTCCTCGACCGCCTCGGCCTCGGCCCGGCGACGTCGTCGGCCCGCGGCGTCGGCGACCGTACGACGACCGGCGGCCTCGTCACGACCGTGGCCCACCGCCTGGGCGAGGTGGCGCTCCGCCCACCCGCCCGGGTGACTCCTCCCGCGGCGCCGGTGCCGGAGCCCGGCGACGTGCTCGTGGACGCCGAGCTCGCGGGCAGCGTCCGGGTCGCTCCCCTGGTCCACGCGGCCGCGCAGGCCGTGGGGCGCCACCAGGCGACGCGCGGACGGCGGGCCCGGCACGTGGCGGTCGCCGTCGGCGCGGTCCGCACGCAGGGCGCCGCGCGCGGGCTCGGCGACCACAGCGTGCTGCTGCGGCTGCGCGACGTCGAGCGGCTGGACCTGGCCGGGGTCGCCGAGGCGCTCGGCAGCGCCCCGGTCGTCACACCGCCGGCGCCCGGCGCCGACCGGCCCTGGACGCCGCTGCTCGGCCGGGCCACCGCCACCGGCCTGCGCGTGCTGGCGCCGCGACTCGGCTCCACCCTGCTGGTGTCCCATCTCGGCGAGGTCGACGCGCCGGCGGTGGAGCGGCTCGCCTTCCACCCGGTCACCGCGGGCGGCACCGGGATCTCGCTCGGTGCCGTCGGCCACCGCGGCCGCACGGTGCTGACGCTGCGGGCCCGCGCCGCGGAATGGAACGACAACGGCCTCGAGCAGCTGCTCGAGGCCGTCGTCTCCCTCCTCAGAGAGGAGTCCTAGGGTCAGGCGTCCACGAGCGCCTTCTCGTCCCGGTGCGCGGCGCGATCGTGCCGGGCGCTGCGGCCCAGGAGCAGCCCGGCCGCGAGCAGCGCGGCGCCGAGCAGGACGAGGACCAGCGGGAAGAGCAGCTTCATGCCGCCCAGCAGCGTGGCGTTGCTCTTGGCGTCGCCGACCAGGTCGTCGACCTGCGCCTGGGTGTAGTGGACGGTGCCCACGAACGCGGGGACCGTGACGCCGTCGTACCGCAGCTCCTGGACGCGGTCCTCGACCCGGTTGACGGGCGAGCCGGTCTTCGGCTCGACGTAGAACGTGCGGGTCATCTCGTACCACATCTCGGCGTCGACCGACGGCTCGTCGACCCCGAAGACCGAGCCGGGCACCTCGCGGGTCTCGATGACGCTGGGCTCGACGTGCTGGACGAACTTGTAGACCGTCAGGCCCTGGATGGTCTCCTCGCCCTCGAACTCGGCGTCGACCGCCTCGCCCACGTTGTCGTCCCAGACCGGGTAGTCCTTCTTCTGCGTGTCGAAGGGGAACTTGTAGATCTGGCCCTTGCGGACGGCCGGCTCGCGCTCGCCGGCGGCGACCTCGGTCCAGGAGTCGCACTCGTCGCAGTCGACCGCCGCGCCGCTGGTGCCGTCGAAGGGCGCCCGCTCGCGGGACTGCTGGAAGACGGTGCCGTCGGCCCGCTTCACCGTGGTCGAGTTGACCCACACCACGACGCCGTCGGGCGTCTTGGCGCCGCTGTCGGCGATGGTGCGGGAGCTGATGTCGAGATCGGTGGTCTCCGGCGCCAGCACCTCGGGGTCGGAGTTGAAGATCTCGGCGTCCTCCGCCGAGAGCTTGGTGACGCCCTCGTAGTCGGGTGGGACGGTGGCCAGCACCGGGTAGGCGTAGAAGCGGACCAGGGCGGCCGCGACGATCAGGAAGACGCCGAGTCCGACGGCTACGGCGGCGAGCTTGCTGCGCATGGGCGTTTGACCTCTCAGACGGCCACGCGGGCGTCGCGTGGATGGTGACGGTCGGGCAGCGTGGACACGTGCCCGAGGAGCTGGGCGGTCAGCTCGCGCGCCTGGGCGCGCATCTGTGACCAGTCGAACCGGTGGGACCAGGCCAGGCACGCCTCGGCGCGCAGCACCCGGCCGCCGGGGTCGGCGGCGTCGGCCAGCGCACCGGTCAGCGCGTCGGCGAGCCGGTCGACGACGGCGGCGGGGTCGTCGCTGTCGGGGACCAGCCAGCCGCTCTCGCCGGGCCGGATGGAGTCCCGCAGGCCCGGGACGTCGCGCGCCACGGTCGGGACGCCGTGGGCGGCCGCGTCGATCACGGCCTGGCCCCAGCCCTCGGCGTCGGAGGCGCACGCGTGCACCGCCGCCCGCGCGAGCAGGGCGTCCTTCTGCGCCGCCGGCAGGAAGCCGTGGAAGGCGACCCGGTCCGCGAGGCCGAGCTCGGTGGCGAGCGCGACCAGCCGGTCGTGCTCGGGTCCGCGTCCGATCACGTCGACCCGCAGCCGGCGGCCGGCGAGCTCGGGGCGCGCCTGGACGCGGCGTACCGTCTCCAGGACGAGGTCGACCCGCTTGTGGGTGACCAGGCGGCCGAGGACGACGATCCGGTCGGGGTCCTTCGCGGCGGCGTCGAGCAGGCCGGCCGGTGGCAGGTCGGCGCCGTTCTCGAGGATCCGGATGTCGCCGGTCCAGCCGAGCTGGTCGCGCATCTCGGCCACCGTCGACGCGGACACCGCCGCGGTGACGTGGTGCCGGTAGACCCGGCGCATCGCGACCCGCTCCATCCAGCGGCCGAAGGCGGCCACCGGAGCCGGGAAGTGCACCGCGAACTGGGCCTGGTGGACGTGGTGGACGATCAGCAGGGCCGGCGTCCCGCGGCGCAGCACCAGCGGCGAGAAGGACGGCAGCCCACAGGCCGGGTCGATCACGGCGTCGATCCGGCGGCGGTGCCTCAGCAGCCAGGCCAGCGCGAAGAGGTAGAAGGTCAGCGCGCCCCCGCCCCGCCGTACGGCGATCCCGTCGCGGACCTCGCGCGCGGCCTGGCCCTCGTCGCGGGCGGTCACGAAGGTCACCTGCATGCCGCCCTCGTGCAGGGCACGGGCGAACTGCCAGGCGTAGATCTCCGCGCCGCCGGCCAGCGAGTGGTCCAGGTCACGCCAGTTGACGACGACGACCCGGGCCATCAGTGGCCCCCCGCGATCGCCGCGGCGGCCGGGACGGCGACCGGTGCCGGACGGTCCAGGGCACGGCAGCGCCAGGCGATCCGGGCCAGCTCGGCGAACGCCCCGGCGCCGTGCCGGGACGGCACGAAGGTCGATCCGGGCACGTCGGTCCAGGTCACCGGGATCTCCTGGACGTGGGCGCCGGCGGCGCGCAGCCGGACCAGCAGCTCGACGTCGAAGGAGAACCCCGGCGTCTGCAGGCGGCGCGCGACCTGGCGGGCCACGCTGCCCCGGAAGACCTTGAAGCCGCACTGGGTGTCGGCGATGCCGGGCACCAGCCGCCCGGCGAGGCGCCGGTACGCCGCCGCGCCGACCGAGCGGGTGCGGCAGTGCCGCGCCTCGGTCTCGCTCGCAGCGAGCGCGCGGGACCCGATCACGACGTCGGCGCCGAGCAGCATCTGCCGCCAGGCCGCCTCGATCGCGTCGAGGCCGGTCGCGCCGTCGGCGTCCATGAAGCACACCAGGTCGGCGTCGGTGGCCAGCAGCCCCGCACGCACGGCGGCGCCCTTGCCCCGGCGTGCGCAGCGCAGGACCCGCACCGGCAGTGCCGCCGTGTCGGCGGCCCGCGCGACCTCGGCGGTGCGGTCGGTGCTCGCGTTGTCGACGACGAGCACCTCCACCCGGCCGAGCACCCCGCGGTGCTCCGTCACGTGGCGGCGCAGCTCGCGCAACGTGCGCGGCAGCCGGCGCTCCTCGTTGTACGCCGGTATGACGATCTGCAGCATCGGACCCTCCCAAGCCGTCTGCTCAACCCGTCCCTCGAGGGGACGTACGACGAACCGCGCTCCCGGCCGCGAGGGCGCGGGGTTGCGGCGAGGGACCTACTGGTCGGCGTAGCTGTAGAGCTTCTCGTTGCTGACGGGCTTGTGCTCACCCTGCGCGGCGTTGACGCCGGCGACGAGGACGACGGTCGAGGCGAGCGCCCCGACGACAGTGGCGATGATCGTGTTCATGCGACGGTCCCCTCCCAAAGACCGGCACCCGGGCGGCACTCCCCCATGACCCTCATGAATGTGACGCCCGTTACTCCCTACTGGCGAGTATCCATGCAACCCCCAGCAAGAGCAAGAGAATCGCGCAAGAATGCCCGATCGTTACGAGAATCTGCCGGTCCAGGCCGGCCGACGCCCCACGGGACGCGACCGGGCCACCGGCGGCGAGGTCGACGAGCAGCAGCCCCCGGCGTCGTACACGACCGCGCCGACGGGGACGTCGGGCTCCCCCATCCCGCGCTCGACGAGCACCCAGCGCACGCCGTTCGCGCGCAGCGCCCCGGCGGGATCCGGGTCGGCCAGGGCGAGGGTCGCCGCCACCACCCGCGGGTCCTCGGGCGGCACGACGCGGTCGCCCAGCAGCACCCGGTCGTCCACCAGCACCTCGCCGGGCAGCAGCCGGGGCGCGGGGTCGAGCACGGCACGGCGGTGGTTCCACGGGTAGCCGCGGTAGGAGCCCTCCCACGGCAGCACGACCGTGGTGTCGCCGGACCCGACGAGGTCGGCGACGTCCTCCCACGCCTGCGGGTACGACGAGCGCTGCAGCTCGCCCAGGGCGCCCCAGGCCAGGCTCGGCAGCAGCAGCACCGGCGCCACCACGACGAGCACGATCGCGCTCCACAGCGCCTGCGTCCCGGGGCGGATCCGGGAGCGCAGGGCAGTCACGGCGTGCGCGGCGCCGACGGCCAGGACGAGGCCGAACGGGGCGAGGAACCGGTGGGAGTCGCGGAGCAGGGCCAGCCCGGGGACCGGGTCGGCCAGGCGCTCCAGCAGGTCGCTGCCGCCGGGCACGGCCGGGGCGAGCGCCAGGACGAGGGCGGCGGCACCGAGGACCGCCCAGCGGCGGCGGTCCGGCCCGCTCCGGGCCAGCCCGGCGAGGGCCACGAGGGTCAGCAGGCAGGAGAGCAGGACCAGCACCGCGCTGGTGCGCTCCTCGGGCAGGATCGAGGTCTTCCAGATGCCGCCGAGTGAGAGGACGCTGGCCGCCGTACCGGCTGCGGACTCGGCGCGGGCCGCGAAACCCTCGAAGACCCCGTCGGTCGTCACCCGCGTGGTGGTCGCGGTCAGGGCGGGTGCCGCCCAGGTGAGGTTGGCGCCGACGGCCAGGACGGCGCATCGCGCCCAGGTACGGGGGTTCCGGCCCAGTGCGAGGACGCCGAGCACGCCGATCGCCATCACGCCGCTCGACGGGCTGCACACCGCCGACAGCACGAGCACGACCGCCGCCGGTCCCCAGTCGCGAGGGTCGGCGCGCAGCCGGAGCGCGGCGCGGGCCACCCACGGCAGCAGCAGGTAGCCGAGCAGGATCGCCCACTGGCCGATCAGGAGCCGCTCGTGGACCCAGGGGTTCCAGCAGAAGAGCGTGATCGCGGCGGCGCGGGCGTACCACCGCTGGTCGGCCACGAGCCGGGCCACGCCGAGACCGCCGGCGAGCAGGCCGCCCGCCAGCAGGAGCCGCTGCACGACGCCGCCGGGCACCACGTGGGTGGCCAGGGAGACCAGCGCGTCCATGGGGACCGCGCGCGGCAGCGAGCCGTCCAGCCCGAGCCAGGCGCTCTTCCAGGGCTGGCGCGGGACGAAGACCATGTCGCCGAACAGCCAGTACCCACCGCCGGCCAGCAGCGGCCCCAGCACCACGACCGTGACCGCCGCGGTCACGGCGAGGTCCGGCCCGGCCGTCCGTCGCAGGATCACGGCTGCTCCGGCAGACCGGCCTCGACGCCGGTGACGCAGACCGTCGCCCGGCCGTCGCCCCGGAGGGCGAGCGCGTCGACCCGGCCCGGCAGATCGGGCAGCACGAGCCACATCTCGTTCGGCCCGCGGGTGGCGAGGAACTCGGCGTCCCAGCCGCCGGCCGTGACGGTGACGGTGGACTCCCGCGACGTGAAGTAGGAGACGCGGACCAGCAACCGCCCGTCGAGGGGTACGACGAACGGCACGGTCTGCGACGCGCTGTCGACCTCGTAGCCGCACTCCCCGTCCGGCCCCTCCTCCGCGGGGACGGCGCCCGCGAGCTCGACCGGGTGCAGGCTGCCGTCGTCCGCGACCTGCCGCAGCCGGGCGGACGGCTCGTCGAAGCGCAGGTGCTCGGGCAAGGGGGCGAGGATCCGCGACAGCTGGGAGTCGGCGCCGACCAGCGGCAGCACGACGTCGCTGGGCGCGAGCCGGTCGAAGAGGACGACGGTCGGGTTCGCGGCGAAGTCGGCCCGCAGCGTGGTCACGAACGCCCTGTCCTCGGTGTTCTGGAAGTGCGGCACGAGCAGCGCGGTGCCGGCGGCCGACGCGGCGCCGTACAGGACGACGACGCCGGCGACGACCGTCCCGCGCAGGCGCGCGGACGCCGACGCCAGCAGGCCGAGCCAGGGCGCGGAGCCGCGCAGGCAGAGGGCGACGCACAGCACGGCGGCGTGCACGGTGTCGGAGGAGTAGCGCGGGTCGAGGCCGATGATGGAGCCGAAGCCGGCGCGCCCGGACAGCAGCAGCGCGAGGTCGGCGGCGACATAGCCGGCCAGGAGCGCCAGGCCCCAGCGGCGGGCCGGCCCGCCGCGCAGGAGGAGCAGCACCGCGCCCGCGAGGGCCAGCAGCAGGGACAGCACGACCACCCACACCGCCGGCCGGACCGCGCCGCCGTCGAGCTCACCCGTCCACGGCCCGCCGAGCAGCCCCGGCACGACATTGCGGCCGAGGAACGACCAGCTCACCTCGAGCCGCTGCCGCCAGGTGCTGTCGCCGCCCTCGACGTCGGTGAGCAGGCCGTGCGCCCCGAGGAACCCGGCCAGGAGCAGCACCTGCGCGGCCCACAGCCAGCGGAACCGCGTCAGCGCCGCCCACAGCCGCCGCCAGCCGGTCGCCTCGTCGGCGAGGGCCACCGCGACGCCGTACAGGACCGGGGGATGAGCACCGCGCGCTCGTGCCAGAGCAGGCCGACCACGGTCGTGGCGACGATCGCGAGCACCGCCAGGAGCGGGCGCGCATCGCCCTGCCGCCAGCGGACCAGCAGCCAGACCGCGAGCAGCGAGCAGAGCACGTGCGGCCACAGGCCCATCGCCGCGCTCCACCACAGCGTCGTGGCGAGGGTCAGCGGCGCCCACGCGAAGACCGCGAGGAGGACCACCCGGCTCCACCGCTCCCCCAGCAGCCGGGTCAGCAGCAGCCACATCACCACGGTCGCCGCGGTCTGCAGGAGCAGGACGAAGGTCGCCACCGTGCCCCAGCTGTACGGCGCCAGGTGGGCCAGCAGCCAGTACGCCAGCTGCTGCAGCGGGTTCACGTGGCCCGCGGTGTCACGGACCAGGAACTCCGGGGTCAGGTCGGCTGCCGCGGCCCGGCCCGAGAGGTAGAAGTCGTCCTGGTTGAACCAGGAGCCCGCCAGCAGCACGGCCCTGCCGACCACCATCGTCAGCAGGACGGCGATCGCCGCGGCTCCCTGGCGTCCGCGCCACGCGCTCATGGCGCCACCTCCGCCCGGCGCCGGGGTCGGGGCCGGCCGAGGACGAGGCCGGCGACCAGGCCCACCGCGAGCGCGGCGGCGACGTCGGCGCTGCCGGTGACGAACCGGGACCCGCCGAGCGCGTCGAGCAGACCCGAGGCGGCCGCCAGCGCCAGCACGGCCCCGCCGACCACCACCGGTGCCGGTCCGTGCGGGGCAGGAGCGCACCGACGAGCAGCCCGGCCGCGGCGACCGGGCCGAGCAGGACCAGGGCGACCCCCAGGGCGGCCGCCCACCAGCCGGGCGCCGGCCCGGCGCCCGGCGGCTCCGGCCACGGTCGCCACGGCGTGCGCGAGCGCCGCCGGACGAGGAGCAGGACCAGGCAGGCCGCGCCGGCCAGGAGGACGCCGCCGCTCACCGCGAGGCCGAGGGGCAGCACGACGCCGTACGTCCGCTCGGGGGCGTAGCGGAGACGGACCGTCCCGGCGTCGCCCGCGGGCAGCAGCCAGCCCTGCTGCCAGCCGTCGACCCGGATCGGCTCGAGCCGCCGCCCGTCGAGCTCGGCGATCCAGCCGGCGTTGGCGTTCTCGGGGAGCCAGAGCACGGCGTCCGGGCCGCCGCCGACCCGGACGGTCCGGCGGCCGCTGTCCCAGTGCTCGACGGCGACGTCGCGATCGCGGACCTGCGCCGTGGCGGCGTCCGTGGCGGCGTCCGTGGCGGGCACCAGCGCGACATCCGCGACGTCGAACTCGGGCGTCGGCCGGACGCCGAGGTCGTGCTCGCCCGCCGGCAGCCGGACCGTCCCGGCCGCGTCGTCCTCCTCGGGGTCGCAGCCCTCGAAGGCCAGCGGCGTCCCGTTGACCAGGTCGGCCATGGTGCCCGTCACCCGGGTCGGGACCCGGCGGCCGGCGACCTCCACCACCGGGCCGAAGCCGCACACCGCACCGGTCGGGGCGCCGGCCACGAGCGGGCGGGTGAGGTTGACGCCGGACAGGGCGATCTCGGGCACCACGACGTGACGGGAGTCCGGCGCCTTCTCGAACCGCACCTGGAGCCGGTTGGTCCGGACCGGCTCGATCTCGACCGGGTCGTCGGTGTCGAGCACCACCCGCTGCGTGTCGTCGCCGGAGGTGACGACGGCGGCGACCGGCGCGCCCGCGACACCGCCGGAGCGGACCGCGAGCGCGGTGATCGTGCGGGTCCGGCGCCACTCGAAGGTCAGCGTGGGGTACAGGTCGCTGTCGTCGGAGACCCATGCGGTGGTCGGCTGGCCGTCGTACGCGAACCGGCCGGCGACCTTGGGGTCGCCGCCGTAGGACGAGGTCACCTCGACCGGGGGCCGTCGCTCGACCTGGTCGAGCAGCCGCGCCGCCTCCGGGGTGTTGCGCACGACGACGTGCCCGGAGACGCGGTAGGAGCCGGCCGCCGAGAGCCCGAAGGAGCGGTCGAGCCCGCCGCCCTCCTCCGGTTGCCGGATCCGGGTGACGTCGCAGTCCGGCACGGTCAGCGTGATCAGGCAGGCCCGGCGGCCCGGGACCGTGCCGAACACCAGGGCGCCGTCCGGCCCGGTGGCGCCGGGGACCGCGAAGGTACGGCGGGGCCGGAGCCCGTCGACGGCCACCTCCCGCAGCCCGACCCGCGCGGAGCGGGACGCCGTGGCGGCCTCGACCACGCGGACCTCGATCCGCTCGACCTCGCTGCCGTCGAGGGCCACCCGCACCGGTGCCCCGGAGGCGCCGACGCGGGCGCGGACCCGCTGCTCCCCCGCGACGACCTCGATGGTGCGGACGGGGACGACCTGCGCGTCGTCGGCGACCGGCGTCACCGTGACCTCCCGGACCGCGCGCGGCCCGTCGAGGTCGAGCCGGAGCCACTGCCGCTCGGGGTCGCCGGCGGCGGAGCTGATCCAGCGGGTGTCGAGGTCGCCGTCGACGGCGGCGTAGGGGCCGGAGGCGGTCACGACCGGGCCGAAGTTGTCGGCGTACCCCTGGGCCGAGGAGGCCGCGAGGCCCGTCAGGCCCACGTAGCGGGCGACCACCTGGTCGCCGCCGGGACCGCCCGGGAAGTCGTGGGCGGCCCGCTCGACCCGCCACGGCTCGTCGGCCGTCATCAGGGCGGAGACGCCCTCGTCGTTGTTGCCGAATGCCCGCTCCCGGCGCTGGTCGGCGTCCGTGACCAGGTCGGCGGGGCGCTCCCAGCCGGGCTCGCCCTCCAGGACGGTCGGCTGGTCGGGCCGGACCTGGCCGGACGCCTGGGCCAGCAGGACGCTCTCCGCCGCGCCGCGCACGGTCACGACGTCGTCGACCGCGCTCGCCCGGACCAGCGGCAGCCGGCGCGGGACCCGGAAGACCTCCACCGCGGCCTCGCCGTCGGCGCCGGTCCCGAAGCCGGCCACCCGCTGCAGGCCCGCCTTCGCGAGCGCGACCGCCGCGCCGCCCGGATGCGGCGAGCGGGTGAGCCCGCGGAGCAGGTCGCGGCGCAGCACCACATGACCGATCCCGGCGCGGGCCAGCTGGTCCGTGAGCGCCGGGGTGACCCGACCGGTGACGATGGCCTGGTCGAGCGCGGAGAGGTAGCGGATCGACTCCCCCGGCACCAGCGGGACCTGGGTCCGGCTGACCAGGTCGACGCCGCCGAGGATCGCGAGCGGCTCGTCGAGGGTCCAGCCCCAGTCCTGCTGGGCGAAGCTCGAGCCGGGTACGACGAGGGTGCGGTCGCCCTGCCGCGGCGCCTCGCCGCGCCGCTCGGCGGCCAGGTAGTCGCGGGCCTGCTGCCAGGGATCGGAGATCTCCGTCCACCCCGGCGTCCGGGTCTGGCCGCCCAGGAACGGCTGCCCGAGCAGGGCGACCAGCAGCAGCGGCACCAGGAGCAGCGCGCCCCGGGCGGGCTCGAGCCGGGGCCGCAGGGCGACCAGGCGCGCGACGCCGGCGGCGACCGCCGTACCGAAGCCGAGGGCGAGGGGGAGCCGCACCACCGGGTCGATCTTGTGGACGTTGCGGAAGATCTGCAGCGGCCCGTCCAGCAGGCCGCGGACGGCGTCCGCGACCGGGGCGCCCGCAACGCCGCCGTGGGCGACGGTCAGGCAGCCGAGGCCGAGCAGCGCGGCGAGCAGCAGCGGGCGGCGGACCGGGCTGTCCATGAGCACCAGCCCGGCCAGCCCGACGCCGGCGAGGACGGCCGCGACCACGATCAGCACCGGGTCGGTGGCCAGGTCGAAGGCGGCCGGCCACCAGGGACGGTCGCCGGAGAGCAGGTAGCCGAGCCAGGAGGAGTCGCCGCGCGCCGCCTCGGACCAGCCGATGAGCGAGGTGGTGTCGCGCGCGCTCTCGACGTACTCGAAGAACGGCGGGGCGTAGCGCGCGAGCACCGCCAGCGGCAGCGCCCACCACAGGCAGGCCGCGCCGACCGCGGCCGCCCAGCCCGCCGCCCAGCGCCACGACGCCAGCCGGGCACGGGCTCCCCAGAGCACGAGCAGGGCGGCGAGCGGGAGGCAGGCGGCCGTCTCGACCGCGTTGACGCCACCCATGCACACGACCGCCGCGCCGCTGAGCAGTGCCGCCGACCGTCCCGGCAGGCGGCCGCGCAGGTGCAGCACGACCGGCAGCACCAGCCAGGGCATCACCGCACCCGGCAGCGACTCGGCGGTCTGCACGGTCACCGTGCCGAGCAGCCGGGGCGAGAGGGCGAAGAAGGCCCCGGCGAGGAGCGCCGGCAGGTCGGCGAGCCCGACCGCGCGGGCCACCCGGCGCGCGCCCTCGCAGGCCACGATCAGGATGAGCGCGGACCAGAGCCGCTGGCCGACCCAGTCCGGCACGCCGAGCAGGTCGGCGAGCCAGAACCAGGTGCCCTGCGGGAAGAGGTAGCCGTAGGCCTGGTTCTGGAACTCGCCGAAGTTCGACTCCGGGTGCCACAGCGAGAACGCGCCCGCCAGGAAGCTCCCGGGACGCTCGGTCAGCTCGGCGCGGGTGTCGTACGTCGTCGTGCCGGGCTGCTGCAGCAGCATGAGGACCGCGACGACGGCGTACAGCGTCACCGCCACGCCCGTGCCCCGCGGTGCGGACGTCTCCCTCATCGCACCTCCCTCCCGACCGAGTGCCCGGCGTCACTGTAGGAGACGCGCGGGCGCCGCGACCGGGTCGGCTTCGGTTCGGGCCGGTCGTCCCCCTAACCTGCTCTGGTGACGACGACCACCCACTCCGCGGGCTCGCGCCTGGCCCGGCTGCTGCGCAGCAGCGCCGGCATCGCGATCGCGATGGGGGTGATGAACGTCGGCACCTACGGCTTCCAGATCGTCTCGGCCCGGCTGCTCGGCCCCGGTCAGTACGGCGCGCTGGCCGGCGTCCTGGCGCTGCTGCTGGTCCTCTCCGTCCTCCAGCTGGGCCTGCAGGCGACCTCCGCCCGCCGGATCGCCGCCGACCCGGAGCACGTCGCCGCCGTCGAGGCCGCGGCCCTGCGCACGGGCTGGCGCGCCGCCCTCGTGCTCGGCGCGGTCATGGTCCTGGCGGCGCCGCTCGTGACCAGCCTGCTGCGCCTCGACGGCCTGCTGCCCGCACTGCTCCTGGGCCTGAGCGTGGTGCCGGTGACGGTGATGGGCGCCCAGGCCGGCGTCCTCCAGGGCGAGCGCCGCTGGCTCCCGCTCAGCCTGGTCTACCTCGCCGTCGGCATCCCCCGGGTGGTGCTCGGGATCGCCTTCCTGCTCGCCTGGCGCTCGGAGACGAGCGCGATGCTCGCCATGCTGGTGGCGTCGTGGGTGCCGGTCTTCGTGGGCTCCTGGGCGCTGGGCCGGCACCCGCGCCGTACGACGAGCGTGACGGAGTCCGAGATCCGTCACGACGTGCTGCGCGAGACCCTGGGCAGCTCGATCGCGCTGCTGGCCTTCTTCGCGATCGCGAACCTCGACGTCGTCGTCGCCCGGGTCACCCTCGACGAGCACGACGCCGGCCTGTACGCCGGCGGTCTGATCGTCACCAAGGCCGTCCTGTTCCTGCCGCAGTTCGCCGTGGTGGTGCTGTTCCCGTCCATGTCGGAGGGCACCGGGAGCCGGGCCGCGCTCGCGAAGGGCCTGGCGTTCCTGAGCAGCCTGGGCGCGGTCTGCGTCGGCGCGACCTACCTCCTCTCCGATCTCGCCCTCGTCTTCATCGGCGGCAGGGACTACGCCGGCGTGCAGGACCGCCTGTGGATGTTCGCCGTGCTCGGCGCGCTCCTCGCCCTGCTCCAGCTGCTCGTGTACGCCGGCCTGGCTCGCCGCGGGGCCTCCACGAAGTACCTCGTCGGCATCGGCGTGCTCACCCTCGTCGGCGTCGGCTCCACCGCCACCTCGGTCGCCGGGCTCGCCACCCGGGTCGCCTGCATCGACCTGGTGGTGCTGGTCGTGCTGGTCGTGCTGCAGGTCGCCCGGCACCGCCGCGACGACGAGGACGCCTCCGCCGCCTGACGTCAGGCTGACCACTAGTGCGCCGCTTGATGCCAGGACCGGCCGGTGCCGACGGAGACGTCGAGCGGGACGGTGAGGTCGGCGGCGCCGGCCATCTGCTCACGGACCAGGGTCTCGAGCGCCTCCCGCTCGCCCTCGGCGACCTCGAACACGAGCTCGTCGTGGACCTGCAGCAGCATCCGCGAGCGCAGCCCGGCGTCGCGCAGGGCGGCGTCGGTGCGGAGCATGGCGACCTTGATCAGGTCGGCGGCCGAGCCCTGGATGGGGGCGTTGAGCGCCATCCGCTCGGCGGCCTCGCGACGCATCCGGTTGTCGCTGGTGAGGTCGGGCAGGTAGCGGCGCCGGCCCATGATGGTCTCGGTGAAGCCGGTGCGGCGGGCCTCGTCGACGACGCCGGTGAGGTAGTCGCGGATGCCGCCGAAGGTCTCGAAGTACTCCTCCATCAGCCCGCTGGCCTCCTTCGGCTCGATGCCGAGCTGCTGGGAGAGGCCGAAGGCGGACAGGCCGTAGGCGAGGCCGTAGTTCATCGCCTTGATCTTGGCCCGCATCTCCGGGGTGACCTCGCCGGGCGCGACGTCGAAGACCCGGGAGGCGGTCTCGGCGTGGAAGTCGCGGCCGGTGCGGAACGCGTCGATGAGCAGCGCGTCCTCCGAGAGGTGGGCCATGATCCGCATCTCGATCTGGCTGTAGTCGGCCGTCATCAGCTCGGCGTACCCGCTGCCGACGACGAAGCTCTCCCGGATCCGGCGGCCCTCCTCGGTGCGGACCGGGATGTTCTGCAGGTTGGGCTCGGTGCTGGAGAGCCGGCCGGTGGCGGCGATGGTCTGGTGGAAGGTGGTGTGGATCCGGCCGTCGGGCTGGACCGTCTTGAGCAGGCCCTCGATGGTCTGCCGCAGCCGGATCACCTCGCGGTGGCGCAGCAGGTGGAGCAGGAACGGGTGCTCGGTCTTGACGTAGAGCGCCTGCAGCGCGTCGGCGTCGGTGGTGTAGCCGGTCTTGGTGCGCTTGGTCTTCGGCATGTCGAGCTCGTCGAAGAGCACGACCTGCAGCTGCTTGGGCGAGCCGAGGTTGATCTCCTTGCCGATGACGGCGTACGCCTCCTCGGCCTCCTTGCGCACCTCCTCGCCGAAGTGCGCCTCCAGGCCCTCGAGATGGTCGGTGTCGATGGCGATGCCGGTCTGCTCCATCGCGGCGAGGACGCCGACGAGCGGCATCTCGACCTCGGTCAGCAGCGAGCGACCGCCGGCCCTCTCCACCTCGTCGGCGAGCTCGGCGGACAGGTCGAGGGCGGCGCGGGCCTGGACCATCGCGCTGTTGGCGGTGTTGGCGCCCTCGTCGAAGAGCATCCCCTGGTCGTCGTCGCCGGCCGGGGCCAGCTCGCGGTGGAGGTAGCGCAGGGTGAGGTCGGCGAGGTCGTAGGAGCGCTGGTCGGGGGCGACGAGGTACGCCGCGAGGGCGGTGTCCTCGACCACGCCGGCGAGGGTCCAGCCCTGCGCGGCGAGCGCCAGCAGCGGGCCCTTGGCGTCGTGGAGCACCTTCGGGCGGGCGGTGTCGGCGAGCCACGCGGCGACCGCGGCGTCGTCGGCGGGGCTCATCGCCTCGACGTCGACGTACGCCGCCCGGCCATCGGCGAGGGCGAAGGCGAGCCCGGTCACCCGGCCGGTGCCGCTGCCCCAGGCGCCGCGGACGGACAGGCCGACGGTCGCGTCGCCGATCTCGTCGAGCCAGGCGCCGACGGCGTCGGGGGCGAGGGTCGTGCCGTCGAGCTCGACGCCGGTCTCGACCGGGACGTCCTCGCCCGGGGCGACGACGTCGAGGATCCGGGTGCGCAGCTCGCCGCGGAACTCCAGCTCGTCGAGGAGCTCGAGGGCCGACGCACGGTCCCACTCCCCCAGGACCAGGTCGTCGACCGCCACGCCGAGGTCGAGGTCGCGGACCAGCGCGTTGAGCCGGCGGTTGCGGATGACGTCGCCGAGGTGCTCGCGGAGCGCCTCGCCCTTCTTGCCGGTGATCTTGTCGGCCTGGGCGATCACGTTGTCGAGGCCGTCGTAGGTGTTGATCCACTTCGCGGCGAAGCCCGCGCCGACGCCGGGCACGCCCGGCAGGTTGTCGGAGGTCTCCCCGACGATCGCGGCGAGCTCGGGGTAGCGGTGCGGCGGGACGCCGTACTTGTCCTCGACGTAGGCGGGGGTCATCCGGGCCAGGTCGGAGACCCCGCGCATCGGGTAGAGCACCGTCGAACGGTCGGTGACCAGCTGGATGGAGTCGCGGTCGCCGGTGAGGATGAGCACCTCCAGACCGCTGGTCTCGTCGGCGAGCGCCTGGGTGACCAGAGTGGCGATGATGTCGTCGGCCTCGTAGCCGGCGTGCTTGATGTACCTGATCGAGAAGCTGTCGAGCATCCGCTCGATCAGCGGGAGCTGGCTGCTGAACTCGCCCGGGGTCTTGTTGCGCTTGGCCTTGTACTCGGAGTACTCCTCGGTGCGGAACGTCTGCCGCGAGACGTCGAACGCGACGGCGACGTGGGTCGGCTGCTCGTCGCGCAGCACGTTGACCAGCATCGAGGTGAACCCGTAGACCGCATTGGTGTTCTGGCCGGTCGCGGTCGAGAAGTTCTCGACCGGGAGGGCGAAGAAGGCGCGGTAGGCCAGCGAGTGGCCGTCGAGGAGCAGCAGACGCGGACGTGAGGACTCGGGCACCCGGCGACTCTACCGATGCCCTCCGACTATCGTCGGGCCCCATGACCACCACTGACGAGATCGCCGAGATCATGCGCGCGCACATGGGCGCGCTCAACGAGCGGATGGGCATCGAGCTCGTCGAGGTCACCGCCGACCGGGTCGTCGCGACCATGCCGGTCGAGGGCAACACCCAGCCCTACGGCCTGCTCCACGGCGGAGCGTCGGTCGTGCTCGCCGAGACGCTCGGCTCGGTCGCCGCCGCGATCCACGCCGGCCCGGACCGGTTCGCCGTCGGCACCGACATCAACGCGACCCACCACCGCTCCGCGACCTCGGGCGTCGTCACCGGTGTCGCCACGCCCCTGCACCGCGGCCGGACCATGGCGAGCTTCGAGATCGTCGTCAGCGACGAGGCGGGACGCCGGGTGTGCACCTCGCGGATCACCTGCGCGATCCTGGAGCGCGACCCGGGCCGGAAGTAGGCGGCCGGAAGCAGGCGGCCGGCAGGAGGCGCCGGTCAGGCCTGCTCGGGCTCGGGCAGCGACAGCCGCTCGGCCCGCGCCCGCCGCAGCGAGCGCCGCGCCGCGAGCACCCGGCTGCGGCTGCCGTCGACGCCCAGCTGCGGGCGCTGCGGCGAGACCCGGCTGCGGAGCAGGGCGGTCGGGGCGACCCGGTACATCACCACCGGCGCCAGACCGAGCCGGGCCATGAACCGGTTGGACTCGCGCGAGGAGTGCGGGACCGCGGTGACGACGTGCAGGATGCCGTTCTCCTCGGCGAAGGCCGTCGCGGCCTCCATCAGCGCGTGGCCGACGCCGTGGCGGCGGCAGTGGTCGAAGACGCGCGGGTGGATCGACTGGACGCAGGGCTCGAGGTTGAGCGGGGACAGCGTGGTGATCCGGAGGTAGACCGCGCCGGCCACCTGGCCGTCGTACTCGACGACGACGACCCGCTGCTCCGGCGACGCCTCCGCGCCCTTGACGATCAGCTCGATGTCGGCGACCTGCTCGGCCGGATCGGCGCGGCGCACCGCGTCGCTCCACAGGTCGGCGAGAGCGGTCGCGTCATCGCGTGTGGCGATCCGCGTCGTCAGCGAGTAGCGACTCATCCGGTCCCTGCCTTCCTCGTTCCAAGACGGGGACCGCACGGCATCGGGCGGTCCGGTTGGACAGACTACGCTCACCCGCACTCCCCCGACAGGGGGATCCTGCAGTTCACCCCCGCCCTCCCCCGATCTCCGCCCAGGAGTCCCCCGTGATCCCCGGAACCGGCACCGCGGTCAACGCCGCCGCCGTCCTCGTCGGCGCCACCCTCGGCCGCCTCGCCGGCGACCGCCTGCCGGAGCGCACCCGCGCGCTCGTCACCGACGGCCTCGGCCTGGTCACCCTGCTCATCGCCGGTACGTCGGCGATGGCGGTCCTCGACCCGGAGCTGTCCGACGCGGTCGGCGACAGCGCCCCGATGCTGATCGTCCTCGGCGCGGTCCTCCTCGGCGGCATCGCCGGGTCCCTGCTGCGCCTCGAGCAGCGCGTGGAGGCGCTCGGCGCCTGGCTCCAGCGCCGGCTGGCCGGCGAGACCGGCAGCGAGGAGCGCCGCAGGTTCGTCGAGGGCTTCGTCATCGCCTCGCTCATCTTCTGCACCGGGCCGCTGACCATCCTCGGCTCGCTCAACGACGGCCTCGGCAAGGGCGCCGACGAGCTCTACCTCAAGTCCGCGCTCGACGGCTTCGCCGCGATCGCCTTCGCCGCGGCGTTCGGCTGGGGCGTCGCCGCGAGCGTGCTCACCCTGGTCGTGATCCAGGGCGGCCTGACCGTCGTCGGCCTCGCCCTCGGCGACGTGCTGCCGGCCGCAGAGCTGGCCGCCCTCACCGCCACCGGCGGGCTGCTGCTCGTCGGCGTGGCCCTCCGGCTGCTCGACATCAAGCCGGTCGCCGTCGCGGACCTGCTGCCCGCCCTCGCCGTCGCACCGCTGCTGACCGCCGCGGTCGCGGCGCTGTGACGCCGAGGTCACGATCCTGGAACAACCCGCCGCCCTCCTCGCGGGATCCTCGTCAAGGCTCCCGAACAGGCCTACAGTGCCGCCATGCAGAAGTCGCGTATCTCCGCCCTCGCCCTGACCAGCATCGCCGTGTTCGCACTCAGCGCGTGCGGCTCCGACGACAGCGCGACGTCCGCGACCGGCGCCGACCTGGTCAAGGCGGACACGCTCACGGTGTGCTCCGACGTGCCGTACCCGCCGTTCGAGGACTTCGACAAGTCCAGCGACAGCGGCTACAAGGGCTTCGACGTCGACATCGTCTCCGAGGTCGCCGAGCGGCTCGACCTCGACCTGGCGATCAAGGACTCCTCCTTCGACGCGCTGCAGAGCGGACAGGCCCTCAACGCCAAGCAGTGCGACCTGGCCGCCTCGGCGATGACGATCACCGAGGACCGCAAGAAGAACCTCGACTTCACCGACGGCTACTACGACTCCAAGCAGTCCCTGCTGGTCCCCGCGGACAGCGACATCGCCTCGATCGCGGACCTCAAGGGCGTGAAGGTCGGCGTCCAGCAGGGCACCACCGGCAAGAGCTACACCGAGGAGAACGCCACCGGCGCCGAGGTCGTGACCTTCCCCAGCGACGCCGAGATGTTCCAGGCGATCAAGGCCGGCCAGGTCAAGGCGCTGCTGCAGGACCTGCCGGTCAACCTCGACCACACCACCGACGGGGCGTTCAAGGTCGTCGAGACCTACGACACCGAGGAGCAGTACGGCTTCGCCATCAAGAAGGGCAACAGCCAGCTCGTGGAGGACGTGAACGGCGCACTCGCGGACATGCACAGCGACGGCACGTACGACGAGATCTACAACAAGTACTTCTCGACCGAGGGCTGAGAGGCCCCGACCGGTGACGCGGAGGGAGCGCGCGCTCCTGGTCCAGGTCGTGCTGTACGTCGTCCTGGTGGCGGCGGTGGTCGCGCTGGCGCTGGTGGCGGACTGGCCGACGATCAGGGAGAACTTCTGGAATCCCGACGGCGTCGGCTGGGCCGACGGCAACTGGGGCGACCTGATCGCCACCGGCCTCGTCAACACGGTCAAGTACACCGCGATCGCGTTCGTGGGCGGCTTGGCGCTGGGCCTGGTGCTCGCGCTGATGCGGCTGTCGCCCGTGGCGCCGTACCGCTGGCTGGCGACGGCGTACATCGAGTTCTTCCGCGGGCTCCCGGCGCTGGTCGTGATGATCTTCATGGCGACCGGCCTGCCGATCGCCTTCGGCTGGACGCCGCCGGGCGGCACCGTCGGCGCGGGCCTGATCGGCCTGATCATGGTGGCCGGCGCGTACATGGCGGAGACCCTGCGCGCGGGCATCCAGGCCGTCCCGAAGGGGCAGACCGAGGCCGCCCGGTCGCTGGGGATGCGGCCGGGGGCCACGACGGTGAAGGTCGTGCTCCCCCAGGCGTTCCGGATCGTGATCCCGCCGCTGACCAACGAGTTCGTGCTGCTGATCAAGGACACGGCGCTGCTGTTCCTGCTCGGCGCCGCCGCGAGCGAGCGGGAGCTGACCTCGGTCGCCCGGGACTTCCTCACCAGCGGCCCGTCGGCCGGCACCGCGACCAGCCTGATCCAGGCGGCCCTGCTCTACCTCGTCATCACGCTGCCCCTGACCCAGCTCGTCTCGTGGCTGGAGCGTCGCCAGAGGAGGTCGGTCCGATGACCGCCGAGCCCACCGCCGAGCCGACCACCGAGCCGCGGCCCGGCGTACCCGCCATCGAGGTGCGCGACCTGCACAAGACCTACGGCCGCCACGAGGTGCTCAAGGGCATCGACTTCCACGTCGACCCCGGCCAGGTCGTCTGCGTGATCGGCCCCTCCGGGTCCGGCAAGTCGACCCTGCTGCGCTGCGTCAACCGGCTCGAGGAGCCCTCCGCCGGCGAGATCCTGATCGAGGGCGTCGACATCTGCGACCGCCGGGTCGACCTCGACGAGGTGCGCTCGCGGATCGGCATGGTCTTCCAGCAGTTCAACCTGTTCCCGCACCTGTCGGTGCTGAAGAACCTCACCCTCGCCCAGCGCAACGTCCGGCGCCGGAGCAGGGACGAGGCCGTCGAGGTCGCCCGCCAGAACCTCGCGAAGGTCGGTCTCTCCGAGAAGGAGTCGGCCTATCCCGCGCACCTCTCCGGCGGCCAGC
Source organism: Nocardioides humi (assembly GCF_006494775.1). Lineage (NCBI taxonomy): Bacteria > Bacillati > Actinomycetota > Actinomycetes > Propionibacteriales > Nocardioidaceae > Nocardioides > Nocardioides humi. The sequence continues at coordinate 213,183 of NZ_CP041146.1, forward strand.
AGCAGCGCGTGGCCATCGCCCGCGCGCTCTCGATGAACCCCGACATGATGCTGTTCGACGAGCCCACCAGCGCCCTGGACCCCGAGTTGGTGGGTGACGTGCTCTCCGTGATGAAGGACCTCGCGGGCGACGGCATGACGATGATGGTCGTCACCCACGAGATGGGCTTCGCCCGCGAGGTCGGCGACAAGCTGGTCTTCATGGACGGTGGCGTCGTCGTCGAGGAGGGCCGACCGGTCGAGGTCCTCTCGAACCCTCGACACGAGCGGACCCGGTCGTTCCTCTCGAAGGTGCTCTGAGCCGGAGTTGTTGACCTTCTCCTGCGCTTGTTGACCGTTGCAACGGTCAACAAGCGCAGGAATCAGGCTCATCGCAATCGAGGGTGTAGTTGGGGTCTGAAGCCGCCGGTCTCTAGCAGGGATCGGGCGATGTAGTTGGTCAGGTTGCGGAACCCGAGCGCTGAGCCGCGGAGGTGTTCGAGGCGGCCGTTGAGTGCCTCGGTCGGCCCGTTGGACGTGCCGGGCCGGTCGAAGTAGGCCAGCACGTCAGCGGCGCGCTTCTTCAACGTCCGCCCCAGCCTGGTGACCTCGACCAGCGTCTTCGGCACACCGGTGCTGACCGACTCGATCAGCTTCACCATCAGGTCCCGGCCACGGCGGGGGTCCTCGTGCCGGTAGGCCGCGATCATCCGCTGGTAGATCCCCCACGTCGCCTCGACCTCGACATGGGCATCCTCGGCGAACAGCGCGTTGAGCCTGGCGATCTGCTTGTCGGTGAGCAGGTCGGCACCGGTGGACAGGGTCCGTCGCGCAGCGTACAGCGGGTCGCCCTTCCTACCGCGGTGACCGTGGATCGCTTGCTGGATCCGGCGCCGGCACTCATCGAGAGCATCACCGGCCAGACGGACCACGTGGAACGGGTCCATCACCGCGACCGCGGCAGGGACCTCCTCCGCGGCGGCGGTCTTGAAGCCGGTGAACCCGTCCATCGCGACCACCTCGACACCGGCACGGAACGCCTCGGTCTGCTCAGCGAGCCAGGTCTTGAACACCGACTTCGAGCGGCCCTCGACCATGTCCAACAGCCGTGCCGGGCCGGTGCCGTCGCGCACCGGGGTGAGATCGATGATCACGGTCACGTACTTGTCGCCGCGATCACCTGGCCGGGTGTGTCTCCACACGTGCTCGTCGATGCCGAGCACACGGACGCCGTCGAGGCGGTGCTCGTCGTTGATCAGCACCCGTCTGCCTTCGGCCAGGACCGCATCGTTCGCGGTGTTCCACGCGACCCCGAGACCCTCGGCGACACGTGCGACGGTCAGGTGCTGCACCACGATCCCTTCCAGCGCCCACCGCAGCCCCCGACGCGACAGCTTCGCCCGCGGCTCGGCCGCCAAGCTGGTGTCCTGGCGCCACACCTGGCCGCACTCGCGGCACCGGTAGCGACGGACCGCGACTTCGAGGGTGGTCGGGCGCCAACCGAGCGGCTCGTGCGCGAGTCGACGGACCACGGTGTCGCGTGCCAGTCCCTCCCCACCGCAACCGCGGCACCACCGGTCGTCATCGACGACCCGGCAGGCGAGGACAGCACGATCAGGTTCGAGCCGCTGCCCGATCACAGCCAGGCCGAGGCCGTCGAGCCGGGCGAAGGTAGTCAGATCGGGGTGGCCGAACCCGGCCGGCGGGGTAGCGTCAGGCATGTCGAGGTCTTCTGGATGGGCGGCGTAGGAACCTCCATCCTCGGGAGACCTCGACACCTATCCCAGGACCGACGCGCCGACCCGACCTACACCCTCATCTGCGAAGAGCCAGGAATCACCGCCTCAGCGGTGATTCCTGCGCTCGCAGATCAGACGTCGCCGCCGAGATAGGCGGCCTTGACCGCCGGGTCGACCGCGAGGTCCGCACCCTTGCCGGACCGGACGATCTCGCCGGTCTCGAGGATGTGGGCGTCGTGCGACCTCTTGAGGGCCTGAGCGGCGTTCTGCTCCACCAGCAGGACGGTCGTGCCCTGCTGGTTGATCTCCGTGACGATCGAGAAGATCTGCTGGATCAGCTTCGGCGCCAGGCCCATCGACGGCTCGTCGAGCAGCAGCAGCCGCGGCCGGGACATGAGCGCCCGGCCGATCGCCAGCATCTGCTGCTCGCCGCCGGACATGGTGCCCGCGACCTGGTCGATGCGCTCCTGCAGCCGTGGGAAGAGCGTGAGCACCCGCTCCATGTCCTCCCGGTACGCCGCGGACTTGCGGTCGTTGCGGGTGAACGCGCCCATCTCCAGGTTCTCCCGGACGGTCATGCCGACGAAGCAGCGCCGTCCCTCCGGGGACTGCCCGATGCCCAGCTTGACCCGGTCGTACGGCTCCACGGACGTGATGTCCCTGCCGTCGAACCGGACCGTCCCGGCCCGCACCTTCCGCAGCCCCGAGATGGTCTTCAGCGTCGTCGTCTTCCCGGCGCCGTTGGCGCCGATCAGGGTCGTGACGGTCCCCTCGGGGACGCTGAAGCTGATGTCACGGATCGCCTCGATGTGCCCGTAGTTGACACAGAGGCCCTCGACCTCAAGAAGCATCTTCTTCGTCCACTCCCAGGTAGGCGGCGATCACCGCCGGGTTGTCACGGATGTCGGCCGGGGTGCCCTCGGCGATCTTGCGCCCGAACTCCAGGACGACGATCCGGTCGGTCACGCCCATGACGAGCTTCATGTCGTGCTCGATGAGCAGCACCGTGTAGCCCTGGTCGCGGACCCGGCGGATGAGGTTCATCAGCTCGATCTTCTCGGCCGGGTTGAAGCCGGCCGCGGGCTCGTCGAGGCAGATGAGCTTCGGCCCGGTGGCCATCGCCCGCGCGATCTCCAGGCGCCGCTGGTCGCCGTACGACAGATTGGCGGCCAGCTCGTCGGCCTTGCGGTGGATGCCCATGAACCGGAGCAGGTCCATCGCCCGGTCGTGGCCCTCGTGCTCCTCGCGCCGGTGCTTCGGCAGCCGGAACAGGGCCGAGAGGATGCCGGTGCTGTGCTGGGCGTCGGTGCCGACGAGCACGTTCTCCAGGGCCGTCATGGTCGGGAACAGCCGGATGTTCTGGAAGGTGCGCGCGATCCCCTGCTGGGTGATCTTGTGCTTCTTCAGCCCGACGATCGAGCGGCCCTGGAAGACGATGCCTCCGCTGGTGGGCCGGTAGACGCCGGTGACCGCGTTGAAGCAGGTCGTCTTGCCGGCGCCGTTGGGCCCGATCAGGCCGAGGATCTCGCCCTCCTCGATGTGGAACGACACGTCGTCCAGCGCGGTGAGTCCGCCGAACCTCAAGGTGAGGTTCTGGACCTCGAGAATCGCCTCAGGCATGGGCGGTCTCCTCCTCTTCCCCGGTACCTTCCTCGAGCTCCTCGAGATCGTGCTCCAGCTTTCTGGCCCGGACCGTACGCCGCGGTGGCAGCAGGCCCTGCGGGCGCAGGGTCGCGAGCAGCACGAGCGCGAGACCGAAGACCAGCACCCGGAAGTCCTCCACGGGGCGGAAGCGCTCGGGCAGGTAGGCCACCAGGAAGGCGCCCAGCAGGACGCCCCAGCGGTTGCCCTGACCGCCCACGACGACCGCCGCGAGGAAGAGGATCGAGTAGAGGAGCAGGAACGACTGCGGGTTGATGAAGCTCTGCCTGCTGGCGAACAGCGCGCCGGCGAGACCGCCGACGAACGCGCCGGTCGCGAAGGCGAGCAGCTTGAACCGGAACGTCGGCACGCCCATCAGCTCGGCGGCGTCCTCGTCCTCGCGGGTGGCCTCCCAGGCGCGGCCGACCCGGCTGCTCTTGATCAGCACGTCCGCGCACAGCACGACGATCACCGCCGTCAGGCCCACCCAGTAGAAGGGCACCGCGTCGGCGTAGCTGAAGATCAGGAACTTCGTCGGGCGCGAGGTGTCGAGCAGGACCGTGCCGTCGCCCCAGAACAGGTGGGGTACGCCGAACAGGCCGGTGCTCGGGTCGCCGATGTTCGGCGGCCGGCCGATGTTGTTGATGCCCTTCGAGGCGCCCAGCCAGTCGGTGTTGAGCGCGACCAGCCGGATGATCTCGCCGAAGCCGAGCGTGACGATGGCGAGGTAGTCGCCGCGCACGCGCAGGGTCGGCGTGCCCAGGAGGATGCCCGAGACCAACGAGGCGGCCACCGCGACCGGGATGGCCAGCAGCAGCGGCCAGCTGGCGTGGAACGAGGTCAGGATCGCGACCGTGTAGGCGCCGACGGCGTAGAAGCCGACGTAGCCGAGGTCCAGCAGGCCGGCGTACCCGACGACGATATTGAGGCCGAGGGCCACCAGGCAGTAGATGCTGACCGTGAACAGGACGCTCGCGAAGTCCGAGTCGGGCGTCGAGAGCAGCGGCAGCTCGAGGAGCGGCAGCGCGTAGGCGAAGAGCGCGACCAGGACCCAGAGCAGGATCTTGACCGGCTTGGGGAGGGCGTTCAGCTTGTTCTTCATGCCCGTGCCTTTCCGAGAGACTCACCCAGCAGGCCGGTCGGCCGGAAGAGCAGGATCAGGACCAGCAGCACGAACGCGATGACGTCGCGCCACTCGCTGCCGATGATCGCCTGTCCCCAGTTCTCCGCGACGCCCAGCACGAGGCCGCCGAGCAGGGCGCCGCGCAGGTTGCCGATGCCGCCGAGGACGGCGGCGGTGAACGCCTTGACGCCGAGCAGGAAGCCGACGTCGAACTTGGTCGTCTCGATCTTCAGCATGTAGAGGAAGGCCGCGATGCCGGCCATCAGACCGCCGATGAGGAAGGTGATCTGGATGGTGCGGGTCGGGTTCACGCCCATCAGCGCGGCGGTCTCGGAGTCCTGGGCGGTGGCCCGGATGCCCTTGCCGAGCCGCGAGCGGCGGACGAACTGGTCGAGCAGGATCATCATCGCCAGGGCCGCGACCACCACGATGACGTCGATGGAGGAGATGTTGACGCCGGCGACATGCCAGCGCGGTGCCTCCACGACGCCCGCCATCGAGTTGTTGATCTTGGCCTTGCCGACGTACTCCCGCAGGTTGTCGTCGAGGCCGAACCAGCCGGCGATCTTGTTGCGCAGGCCCATCAGCTCGGCGAGGAAGAACGAGCAGCCGATCGCCGAGATCAGCGCGATCAGGCGCGGCGCGTCCCGCTTGATGAGCGGTCGGTACGCGATCCGCTCCAGGGCGAGCGCGATCAGCGCCGACATCGCCATCGCCGCGAACAGCGCCGCGATCAGGATCGCGATCAGCTGGATCCCGCCGGCATCGCGGCCGCCCAGCGCCATCACCGTCCACAGCATGGCGAAGGTGCCGTACATGAACACCTCGGAGTGCGCGAAGTTGATGAGCTGCAGAACGCCGTAGACCATCGTGTAGCCGAGCGCGATCAGCGCGTAGATGGCTCCGAACGCGAGCCCGGTGATGGTGAGCTCGGGCAGGTTGTTGAAGAAGAATTCGAAGTTCAGGTTCACCCAGGCCTCCTGGCCCCAAGGTCCGGACACTGACGCGGCCGGGGAGATGTGGTCCCCGGCCGCGCCATGGTCATCTGGTCAGCTACCGACGACTCACTTGATCTCGCCCTCGGGGACGATCGCCCCGTCCTTCACGGTGTAGGCGTAGACGTGGACGTCGGCCGGCTCGCCCTTGTCGTCGAACTTGAGCTGCTTGGTGATGCCCTTCTCGTCGTAGTCGTTGACGAACTTCAGCATGTCCTCGCGGTTGTCGATGCCGTCGCCGATGCCGTCGAGGAAGATGCTCGCGGCGTCGTACGCCTCGGCGGCGTAGGTGCCGGGGGCCTCACCGAAGGCGGCCTCGTAGGACTTGGCGAACTCAGCCACCGCCGGGTCGGTGTCCGGGATGCACGGGCAGGTGATGATCGTGCCCTCGGCGGCCTTGCCGGCGTCGAGGAACGCCGGGTCCTTCACACCGTCGGCCACGACGAAGGTGCCGTCCCAGCCGCCGTTGCGGAGCTGGCCGATGAGGATGGTCGCCTCGGCGTAGTAGCCACCGAAGAAGACGGCGTCCGGCTTGGCGTCGGTCACCTTGGTGACGGTGGCCGAGAAGTCGGTCTGCTTCTGCTGGATGGTGTCGGTGCCGACGACCGCGTCGCCGAGGTCCTCCTCGACGATGCCGGCCAGGCCGGCGCCGTACTCGGACGCGTCGTCGATGACGTACACCGTGGACGCCTTCAGGGTGTCCTTGATGTAGCGCGCGGCGGCGGGACCCTGGGTGGCGTCGTTGCCGAGCGCGCGGTGGAAGGTGTCCCACCCGTTCTCGGACAGCGCCGGGTTGGTCGCCGACGGGCTGACGGTCGGCACGCCGACCTCGGCGAAGATCGGGCCGGCGGCGGCCGACTCGCCGGAGAACGCCGGGCCGACGACGCCGATGATGGAGTCGTCGCCGGCGACATCGGTCGCCAGCGCCGGAGCGGCGTCCGGGCTGCCCTGCGAGTCGCGCTTGACGAACTCGACCTCGCAGTCGGAGTGCTCCTCGTTGTACTGGTCGATGGCCAGCTGGGCACCCTGGATGATCGGCTTGCCGAGGCCCGCCGCGTCACCGGTCTCGGGGCCGAAGAACGCGAGCTTCAGGTCGCAGGCCGCGTCGCCGCCGCTGCCACCACTGCCCTTCTTGTCCTCCGTGGTGCCGCATGCCGTCAGGCTCAGACCGAGCGCCAGCGCCGCAGCGCCGGCCGCGAATACCTTGTTACGCCTCAAGACAATTCCCGCTTCCTCTGTCGTTCCGGCAGGCAGCGGTCGCCGCCCCACCGAGTTGTCCTGCCGCGGGAACCTACACCGGCACCGGGGTCCGCGGAAGCAACTCGGTGGTCTGGATCACAAATCCTGACGAATCTGTTACCTGAACGACCCCGACGTCGGACGATTTACGCCGAAGGGCTGCCCGGGACGCCGTGCGCGACCACCCCGTCGGCCACCTCGCGCATCGACATGCGCAGGTCCATGGCCGTCTTCTGGATCCACCGGAACGCCTCGGACTCCGACAGCGACAGCTGCTCCTGGAGGATCCCCTTCGCCCGGTCGACCGCCTTGCGGGTCTCGAGCCGCTCGGTGAGGTCGGAGACCTCGCTCTCGAGCTGCCGGATCTCCGCGAACCGGCTCACCGCCATCTCGATCGCCGGCACCAGGTCCGACTGCGAGAACGGCTTGACGAGGTACGACATCGCCCCCGCCTCCCGCGCCCGCTCCACCAGCTCGCGCTGCGAGAACGCCGTCAGCATCACCACCGGCGCGATCCGCTGCCCCGCGATCGCCTCCGCGGCCGCGATCCCGTCGAGCACCGGCATCTTGACGTCGAGGATCACCAGGTCCGGCCGCAGCTCCTCGGCGAGCTCGATCGCCTTCTGCCCGTCGCCGGCCTGCCCGACGACGTCGTACCCCTCCTCGGCGAGCATCTCGGCGAGGTCCATCCGGATCAGGGTCTCGTCCTCCGCGATGACCACGGTGCGGGGCTGCTGGGCGGCGGGCTGCTCGGCGGCGTCGGTCTCGGTCACCGGGCAAGGCTATCGGGCCGGGCGGTGTGGGACGTCGGGCGCGTCTCGGCTACCGTTTCTGCCGACCCGGCCGGGTTGGCGGAACGGCAGACGCGATGGTCTCAAACACCATTGTCCGAAAGGGCGTGTGGGTTCGAATCCCACACCCGGCACCCGGGGCATGCCGGCGCACGCCCGCTCGGGCGCCGGTCGGGCGCCGGTCGGCGCCCGTGCTGTAACACGTTGTTCGCCCCTCTGGCAGCCCCGTGCCTGTGGTAGCAGCCGCGCACAGGGGCCTTGGCGCGAAGTCATGAGGCGGGTAGGGAAGCGAACCACGTGTTACAGCGACCGACCGACCACGCCCGAGCCCGCCCCACGGCCGCCCGGAGGGACACCAGCCGCTCAGCGCCGCCGGTACGCCGGCGCCACCTCGTTGATCGCGTCCCCCATCCGGTGCACCCGCAGCGCGTTGGTGGAGCCGGGGATGCCGGGAGGGCTGCCGGCGACGATGACGACCCGGTCGCCCTCCTTGACCCGGCCGATGCGGAGCAGCTCCTCGTCGACCTGGCGGACCATCTCGTCGGTGTGCTCGACGGGAAGGGTCTTGAAGGCCTCGACGCCCCAGCTCACGGCGAGCTGGGAGCGGCAGCGGGCCTCGGGGGTGAAGGCGAGGACGGCGATCGGGCTGCGCAGGCGGGACAGTCGGCGGGCGGAGTCGCCGGACTGGGTGAAGGCCACGACGTACTTCGCGCCGACCCGCTGGGCGACCTCCTCCGCGGCCTTGGTGATGACGCCGGAGGTGGTGTGGGGGTCCCACTCGATGCGGCCGAAGCGGCTGAAGCTCTCGTCGACGAGGGCGTGCTCCTCGGTGGCGGCGATGATCCGCGCCATGGTCTCGACGGTGTGGACGGGGTGCTCCCCCACGCTGGTCTCGCCGGAGAGCATGACCGCGTCCGCCCCGTCGAGGACGGCGTTGGCGACGTCGCTCGCCTCGGCCCGGGTCGGCGCGGGGTTGGTGACCATCGACTCCAGCATCTGGGTGGCGACGATCACCGGCTTGGCGTTGCGGCGGGCGGAGACGATGACCTTCTTCTGCAGGAAGGGCACCTCCTCCAGCGGGCACTCCACGCCGAGGTCGCCGCGGGCGACCATGAAGGCGTCGAAGGCGTCGATGACCTCGTCGAGGTTCTCGATGGCCTGGGGCTTCTCGATCTTGGCGATGACGGGGACCATGACCCCCTCCTCGCGCATGATCACCCGCACGTCCTCGGCGTCGGCGGCGTTGCGCACGAAGCTGAGCGCGATGAAGTCGACGCCGAGCCGCAGCGCGAACCGCAGGTCCTCGGTGTCCTTGTCCGACAGTGCGGGAACCGACACGGCCACGCCGGGCAGGTTGATGCCCTTGTGGTTGCTGACCTTGCCGCCGACGAGCACCTCGGTGACGACATCGGTGTCGGTCACCTCGACGACGCGCAGCCGGATCTTGCCGTCGTCGATGAGGATCGGGTCGCCGGGGGCGACGTCCCCCGGCAGGCCCTTGTACGTCGTCCCGCAGATCTCGTGATCGCCGGGGACGTCGCGCGTGGTGATCGTCCACCGCTGGCCGCGCGAGAGCCCGACGGGTCCGTCGGGGAAGGTCTCCAGCCGGATCTTGGGGCCCTGCAGGTCGGCGAGGATGCCCACGCCGTGCCCGGAGGCGTCCGAGGCCTCACGCACGAGGCGGTAGGCCTCGGCGTGCTGCTCGTGGCTGCCGTGGCTCATGTTGAGCCGGGCGACGTCCATCCCGGCGTAGACCAGCTCGCGGATCCTCCGCTCGGAGCTGGTGGCCGGACCCAGGGTGCACACGATCTTGGCTCTTCGCACGGGCCCACCCTATCGGTTATTTGGAACGATCAAACCACCACGGGGCGAGCGCTCGGCGGAATCGGCGCCGGCAGCTGGGTGCTGCCGGTGAGATAGGTGTCCACCCCGGCGGCCGCGGCCCGGCCCTCGGCGATCGCCCACACGATGAGCGACTGTCCCCGCCCGGCGTCGCCCGCGACGAAGACGCCCTCGACGTTGGTCGCGTAGTCGTCGTCGCGCCGGATGTTGCCGCGCTCGTCGAGCTCCAGGCCGAGCTGCTCGACCAGGCCGGGCTGCTCGGGGCCGAGGAAGCCCATCGCGAACAGCACCAGGTCGGCCGGGATCTCCCGCTCGGTGCCCTCGTGCTCGACCAGCTTGCCGCCCTCGAAGGACACCTCGACCAGGCGCAGCGCCCGGACGTTGCCGTCCTCGTCGCCGACGAACTCCTTCGTGGACACGGCGTACACCCGCTCGCCGCCCTCCTCGTGCGCGGAGGAGACCCGATAGATCATCGGGTACGTCGGCCACGGCTGCCCGCTCGGACGGTCCTCCGTCGGCTGGGGCATGATCTCGAGCTGCGTGATCGAGGCCGCACCCTGGCGGATGGAGGTGCCGAGGCAGTCGGCCCCGGTGTCGCCGCCGCCGATGATGACGACGTGCTTGCCGTCGGCGCGGATCTGGTCCTCGACGCTCTCCCCCAGCGCGACCCGGTTGGCCTGCGGCAGGAACTCCATCGCCTGGTGGATGCCGTTGAGCTCACGGCCCGGGACCGGCAGGTCGCGCGGGACGGTGGAGCCGATGGCCAGCACGACGGCGTCGAACCGGTCGGTGAGCGCCTCGCCGGTGAGCTTGCCCGCGCCGACCTCGACGCCGGAGCGGAAGACCGTGCCCTCGCGCCGCATCTGGTCGAGCCGACGCTCGAGGTGCTTCTTCTCCATCTTGAACTCGGGGATGCCGTAGCGCAGCAGGCCGCCGGGTTGGTCGGCCCGCTCGTAGACCGCCACGGTGTGGCCGGCCCGGGTGAGCTGCTGGGCGGCGGCGAGACCCGCGGGACCGGAGCCGATGACGGCGACGGTCTTGCCGGTCAGCCACTCGGGCGGCTGCGGCCGGACGAAGCCCGAGTCGTAGGCCCGGTCGATGATCGAGACCTCGATGTTCTTGATCGTCACCGCCGGCTGGTTGATGCCGAGCACGCACGCCGTCTCGCACGGGGCCGGGCAGAGGCGACCGGTGAACTCCGGGAAGTTGTTGGTCGCGTGCAGGCGCTCGATCGCGCCGTCCCAGTCGTCGCGCCAGACCAGGTCGTTCCACTCCGGGATGATGTTGCCCAGCGGGCAGCCCTGGTGGCAGAACGGGATGCCGCAGTCCATGCAGCGGCTGGCCTGGGTGTTGATGATCGGCAGCAGCGCACGGCCGGCCCCGCCCGGGTAGACCTCGTTCCAGTCGTGGACGCGCTCCTCGACCGGGCGGCGCTCCGCGACCTCCCGGGTCGCCTTCAGAAAGCCCCTCGGGTCAGCCATAGAGCACCTCCATCACCTTGTTGGCGGCGGCGTCGGCGTCGAGGCCCTCGGCCTCCGCCTCGGCCTGGACCGCCAGGACCTTCGCATAGTCGCGCGGCATGACCTCGGTGAACCGCGGCAGTGCGGCCTCCCAGTCGGCCAGCAGCGCCTCGGCGACCTCGGAGCCGGTCTCCTCGAGGTGCGCGCGCACCATCTGCTCCAGCTCGGCGGCGTACTCCTCGCTCACCGGGCGCAGGTCCACCAGCTCGGCGTTGACCCGGAACTCCTTGAGGTCCAGGACCCAGGCGATGCCGCCCGACATGCCGGCGGCGAAGTTGCGGCCGGTCTTGCCGAGCACGGCCACCCGGCCGCCGGTCATGTACTCGCAGCCGTGGTCGCCGACACCCTCGGTGACGACGGTCGCGCCGGAGTTGCGGACGCAGCACCGCTCGCCGACGCCGCCGCGGATGTAGATCTCACCCGAGGTCGCGCCGTAGGCGATGGTGTTGCCGGCGATGATGTGCTCCTCGGCGCGGAACGACGCGCTCCGGTCGGGCCGGATCGCGATCCGGCCCCCCGAGAGGCCCTTGCCGACGTAGTCGTTGGCGTCGCCCTCGAGCCGGAGCGTGATGCCCCGCGGCACGAAGGCGCCGAAGGACTGCCCGGCCGAGCCGAGGAAGGTCAGGTCGATCGTCCCCTCGGGCAGGCCCGCGCCGCCGTACCTCTTGGTGACCTCGTGGCCCAGGATCGTGCCGACGGTGCGGTTGACGTTGCGGATGGCCAGCTGCGCCCGCACCGGCTCGCCGGACTCGAGGGCCGGGGCCGCGAGGGGCACGATCTCGGTGACGTCGAGGGACCTCTCGAGACCGTGCTCCTGGCCGCCGGTGTTGCGCACGTCCTGGTCGGGGAAGTGCGTGTCGGCGACCTCCACCTTGTGCAGGATCGGCGCGAGGTCGAGGCCCTGCGCCTTCCAGTAGCGCTCGGCGTCGACGGTGTCGAGCGCCTCGACCTGGCCCACGGCCTCCTCGATCGAGCGGAACCCGAGCTGCGCGAGCAGCTCGCGGACCTCCTCGGCGATGAACTCGAAGAAGTTGACGACGTACTCGGCCTTGCCGCTGAACCGCGAGCGCAGCGTCGGGTTCTGCGTCGCCACGCCCACCGGGCAGGTGTCGAGGTGGCAGACCCGCATCAGGATGCAGCCGGAGACCACCAGCGGGGCGGTCGCGAAGCCGAACTCCTCGGCGCCGAGCAGCGCGGCGACGACCACGTCGCGGCCGGTCTTGAGCTGGCCGTCGGTCTGGACGACGATCCGGTCGCGCAGGCCGTTGAGCAGCAGGGTCTGCTGGGTCTCGGCGAGGCCGAGCTCCCAGGGACCGCCGGCGTGCTTGAGCGAGGTCAGCGGGGACGCGCCCGTGCCGCCGTCGTGCCCGGAGACGAGGACGACGTCCGCGTGGGCCTTCGACACACCGGCGGCGACCGTGCCGACGCCCACCTCGGAGACCAGCTTCACGTGGACGCGGGCCGACGGGTTGGCGTTCTTCAGGTCGTGGATCAGCTGCGCCAGGTCCTCGATCGAGTAGATGTCGTGGTGCGGCGGCGGGCTGATCAGGCCGACGCCCGGGGTGGAGTGCCGGGTCTTGGCCACCCACGGGTAGACCTTGTTGCCGGGCAGCTGGCCGCCCTCGCCGGGCTTCGCGCCCTGCGCCATCTTGATCTGGATGTCGTCGGCGTTGGTGAGGTACTCCGACGTGACGCCGAAGCGGCCCGACGCGACCTGCTTGATCGAGCTGCGGCGCTCGGGTCGTAGAGCCGGTCCGGGTCCTCGCCGCCCTCGCCGGTGTTGGACTTCGCGCCCAGCCGGTTCATGGCGATGGCCAGGGTCTCGTGCGCCTCGCGCGAGATCGAGCCGTACGACATGGCGCCGGTCGAGAACCGCTTGACGATCTCCGCCACCGGCTCCACCTCGTCGATGGGGATCGGGGTGCGGCCGAACGCGCCGGCGTCCTTGAACCGGAACAGCCCGCGCAGCGTCATCAGCCGCTCGGACTGGTCGTCGACGGCCTGCGTGTACTGCTTGAAGATGTCGTAGCGACCGGTCCGCGTGGAGTGCTGCAGGCGGAACACCGTCTCGGGGTTGAACAGGTGCGGCTCGCCCTCGCGGCGCCACTGGTACTCGCCGCCGATCTCGAGCTCGCGGTGCGCGGGCGCGATGCCGGCCGGCGGGTACGCCTTGGCGTGCCGGGCGGCGACCTCCTGGGCGATGACGTCGAGCTCGATCCCGCCCAGCTTGGAGGTGGTGCCGGTGAAGTACTTGTCGACGACCGACTGCGAGAGGCCGACGCACTCGAAGATCTGCGCACCGGTGTACGACGCCACGGTGCTCACGCCGATCTTGGACATCACCTTCACGACGCCCTTGCCGAGCGCCTTGACCAGGTTCCTGACCGCCTGCTCGGGGTCGGCCTTGACGTAGTAGCCCTCGCGGGCGAGGTCCTCGACGCTCTCCATCGCGAGGTAGGGGTTGACCGCCGCCGCGCCGTAGCCGACGAGGAGCGCCACGTGGTGCACCTCGCGGACGTCGCCGGCCTCGACGAGGAGGCCGACCTGGGTCCGGGTCTTCTCCCGGACCAGGTGGTGGTGGACCGCACCGGTGAGCAGCAGCGACGGGATCGGGGCGAGGTCGGCCGTCGAGTGCCGGTCCGAGAGCACGATGATCCGGGCGCCCGCGGCGATCGCCGCGGACACCTCCTGGCAGATCTCGTCGATCTTGGCCGCCATCGCGGCGCCGCCGCCGTTGACGTCGTACAGGCCGCGGGCGACGTGGGTCTGGAACCCGGGGTGGTCGCCGTCGCGGTTGATGTGGCGGATCTTGACCAGGTCGTCGTTGGAGATGACCGGGAACGGTACGACGATCTGCCGGCACGACGCCGGTCCGGGCTGGAGCAGGTTGGCCTCGGGGCCGATCGTGCCGTTGAGCGAGGTGACGAGCTCCTCGCGGATGGCGTCCAGCGGCGGGTTCGTGACCTGCGCGAACAGCTGGCTGAAGTAGTCGAAGAGCAGCCGCGGCTTCTCGCTCAGCGCGGCGATGGGCGTGTCGGTGCCCATCGACCCCAGCGGCTCGCCGGCCGTGTTGGCCATCGGCGTGAGGAGGATCCGCAGCTCCTCCTCGGTGTAGCCGAAGATCTGCTGGCGCCGGGTGACCGAGGCGTGGGTGTGCACGATGTGCTCGCGCTCGGGGATGTCGTCGAGGTGGATGATGCCGCCGTGCAGCCACTCGCCGTACGGCTTCTCCGAGGCGAGCTGGTCCTTGATCTCCTCGTCCTCGATGATCCGGTGCTCCGCGGTGTCGACGAGGAACATCCGGCCCGGCTGGAGGCGGCCCTTGCGGACCACGGTGGCCGGGTCGAGGTCGAGCACGCCGACCTCGGAGGCGAGGACGACGAGGCCGTCGTCGGTGACCCAGAAGCGGGAGGGCCGCAGGCCGTTGCGGTCGAGCACCGCGCCGATCTGGGTGCCGTCGGTGAACACGACGCACGCCGGGCCGTCCCAGGGCTCCATCAGCGCGGAGTGGAAGCGGTAGAAGTCCCGGCGCAGCCCGGACATCTCGGTGTGGTTCTCCCACGCCTCCGGGATCATCATCAGCACCGCGTGCGGCAGGCTGCGACCGCCCATGTGGAGGAGCTCGAGCACCTCGTCGAAGGACGCCGAGTCGGACGCCCCCGGCGTGCAGATGGGGAACAGCCGCTCGAGGTCGCCCGGGATGTCGCCCGAGGACAGCAGCGCCTCGCGGGCCCGCATCCAGTTGCGGTTGCCCATCACGGTGTTGATCTCGCCGTTGTGGGCGATGAACCGGAACGGGTGCGACAGCGGCCAGCTCGGGAAGGTGTTGGTCGAGAACCGTGAGTGGACGACGGCGAGGGCCGAGGCCATCCGCTCGTCGACCAGGTCGGGGAAGAAGTTGTCGAGCTGGTCGGTCGTCAGCATGCCCTTGTAGGCCAGGGTGCGCGACGACAGCGACGGGAAGTAGACGTCGGTCTCCCGCTCGGCGCGCTTGCGCAGGCAGAAGGCCAGGCGCTCCAGGTCCATGCCTCCCACACGACCAGCAGGGTGCGGACCGCCCGCCGCCTGCACGAACAGCTGCACGAACGCCGGCATGACGCTGAGCGCCATGGTGCCGAGGATCGACGGGTTGACCGGCACCTCGCGCCAGCCGAGGACCGTCAGGCCCTCCTCGGCGGCGATCTCCTCGATCCGGCCGCGGGTCTTGGCGACCTGCTCCTCGTCCCCGGGGATGAACGCGGTGCCGACGGCGTAGTCGTCGGGCAGGGTGAACCCCGCCTCGGCGGCCGCGTCGCGCAGGAACGCGTCCGGGAGCTGCATCAGGATCCCGGCGCCGTCGCCGGAGTTGGCCTCGGCACCCGCGGCACCGCGGTGATCGAGGTTGCGGAGGGCCGTCAGGGCCTTCACCACGATGTCGTGGCTGGCCTCACCGGTCAGCGTCGCGACGAAGGCGACGCCACAGGCGTCGTGCTCGTGACGCGGGTCGTAGAGACCCTCCGGCGGCGGGAACGCGTGCGAAGAGGGCACCAGGGTTCTCCCGTCGACTACGTCTGCGTCCATCCGACGACCCGGGGGCCAGGAGGGAACGACAGAAGGTGGGGCGCAGGGGACAGCATTGGCCCACGCGGCGGAGCCCTCAGATTACTACAGTGTCAACGGCGTGTGTTCAATCGTCGCTCGCCGTGGACGCATCCTCGGTCACATCCTCGGTCTCGGCAGGCTCGTCCACAGGGTCGCCGGCCGGCTCGGCCGAGGCGTCCCCGGACGGCTCGTCGGCGGGCTCGTCCGCCCGGTCGTCGGTGGAGTCGTCCGCGGGGTCGTTCCGCCCGTCGACGTACACGCTCTCCTCGCGGCCCGGCCGGTTCCTGCTGGCCCACACGTAGTAGGCGGCGGCGAGCACGAACAGGACGACCGAGGTCCACACGTTGAACCGCAGGCCGAGGACGTCGTTGAGCTGGACGTCGTCGATCCGGATGTACTCGATCCAGCCGCGGCCCAGCGTGTAGGCCATGACGTAGAGCGCCATCACCCGGCCGTGACCGAGGCGGAGGCGGCGGTCCAGCCAGATGAGGAGCGCGAAGGCGGCGAGGTTCCACAGGCACTCGTAGAGGTATGTCGGGTGGAAGGTCGCGAACTCCGGGACCAGGCCGCCGTTGGCGGCGAGCGCGTCCTGGTAGTCCTTGCTGGCCAGGTAGGCGCTGCTGAAGTGGTCGCTGTCGATCTTCAGGCCCCAGGGCAGGTCGGTCGGGCGGCCGTACAGCTCCTGGTTGAACCAGTTGCCCCACCGCCCGATCGCCTGGCCGACCAGGACGCCGGGTGCGAGGGCGTCGAGCAGCGGCGCCAGTCGGATGCCCTTGCGGCGGGCCCCGATCCACGCGCCGACGGCGCCGAGACCGACGCCGCCCCAGATGCCGAGGCCGCCGTGCCAGACGTAGAGGGCGTCGACGGGGCTGCCGTCGGCGCCGAAGTACTTCTCCCAGTCGGTGGCGACGTGGTAGAGCCGGGCGCCGACGAGGCCGAACGGGACGGCCCAGATCGCGACGTCCTGGATCTCGCCGACCCGGCCACCGCGGGCCGCCCAGCGTCGCTCGCCGATCCAGATCGCGACGACGATGCCGAGGATGATGCACAGGGCGTAGCCGCGCAGCGGGAAGGGCCCGATGTGCCAGACGCCCTCGGACGGGCTCGGGATGCTGGCGGCGATGAGCTCGGGAAGCACGGCGACTCCTGGGTTCGGTCAGTCCTCGGTCAGCAGGGTGTGGATGTCGGAGGCGAACTCCGTGCTGGAGGTCTCCTGGTTCCACAGTGCGACCGCCTGGTGGCTGCTGTCGATGGCGAGCGTGAAGGTGGAGTGACCGCCGAGGTCGTAGCCGCCGGAGGGCAGCTCGACGCCGTCGTTCACGTAGACGTGCAGCGGCTCGCCGACCTCGATGATCGTGTCCAGGTCGCCGGTGAGGCCGATGAAGCCCTTGTCGTAGCCGTCGAGGTAGGTCCGCAGCGTCTTCTCGTCGTCGCGGCTGGGGTCGGTGGTCACGAAGACCACGTCGACCTTCGCGCGGTCCGCGGCGTCGAGGCGGTTCATCGCCGCCGCCAGGTTGTTCATGACCATCGGGCAGTAGTCCGGACAGTTGGTGTAGCCGAAGAACACCACGGTGAGCGCCTTGGTGGTGTCGGCGCCGAGGGAGTACGCCGCGCCGCTGGTGTCGGTGAGCGCGATGTCGGCGGCCTGGTAGGGGTTCTTCAGCCGGCTGCCCGTGAACTCCTCCGGGTCGTCGCAGGCCGAGACGACGAGGCCGAGCAGCACCACCAGCACCGCGAGGGCCCTAGGCACGAACGCCTCCGGCCAGGTCCTCGGTGAGGGCGGCCAGCGCCGCCAGTCCGGCGGTCCGGTCGCCCGCGTGGTCGAGCAGGGTGCGGACGAACGCCGAGCCGACGATCACCCCGTCGGCGTACGACGCCAGGTCGGCGGCCTGCGCCCCGGTGCTGACCCCGACGCCCACGCCGACCGGGAGGTCGGTGGTCGCCTTGGTCCGGGCGATCAGCGGGGCGACGCCCGCGGCCGTCGCCTGCCTGGTGCCGGTGACGCCCATGATGCCGGTGGCGTAGACGAAGCCGCGACAGGCGGCGGTGGTCATCGCGATCCGCTCGTCGGTCGAGGAGGGCGCGACGAGGAAGACCTTGTCGAGGTCGCGCTCGTCGGCCGCGGCGGTCCACTCCGGCGCGAAGTCGGGCGTGAGGTCGGGGGTGATCAGGCCCGCTCCCCCGGCGTTCGCGAGGTCCTGGGCGAACCGCTCGACGCCACTGCGCCCATGGCTCCGGCCGCTGACGCGTCCGTAGCTCTCGATCGGGTTCCAGTAGGTCATCACCAGCGTGGGCGTCCCGGTCGCCGCGACCGCCTCGACGACCCGGAGCACGTCCGTGGTGCGGACGCCCGCGTCGAGCGCCTGCTGGGCGGCGGCCTGGATGATCGGGCCGTCCATGACCGGGTCGCTGTAGGGCAGGCCGATCTCGATGACGTCACAGCCCGCCTCGACCATGGCCTTCAGGGCGGCGATGCTGCCGTCGACGTCGGGGAACCCGGCGGGCAGGTAGCCGACGAGCGCCGCACGGCCGTCGGCCCGCGCCTTCTCGAACGCGGTGCTGCTGGCGGTCACCCCTGCTCCCCCTGCTCCTGCGCCCCGGCCCGGCCGAGCCCGAACCACTCCAGGGCCGTGCCCATGTCCTTGTCGCCGCGGCCCGACAGGTTGACCAGCAGCGTCTGGCCCGGCCGCTCCTTCGCGACCCGCAGCGCGCCGGCGACGGCGTGCGCGGACTCGACCGCCGGGATGATCCCCTCGGTGCGGGCGAGCAGCGCCATGGCGTCCATCGCCTCGGCGTCCGTCACGGGCAGGTACGACGCCCGGCCGGCCGCCGACAGCGCGGAGTGCTGCGGCCCGACGCCCGGGTAGTCCAGGCCCGCGGAGATCGAGTGGGACTCGATGGTCTGGCCGTCCTCGTCCTGCAGGACGTACGTGCGCGCGCCGTGGAGCACGCCGATGGAGCCGGCGAAGATGGTCGCGGCATGCCGTCCGGTCTCGACGCCGTCGCCGCCGGCCTCGAAGCCGTAGATCGCGACCTCGGGGTCGTCGACGAAGCCCGCGAACAGGCCGATCGCGTTGGACCCGCCGCCGACGCAGGCGGCGACCGCGTCGGGCAGCGCGCCGAACTGGTCGAGGCACTGCTGACGGGCCTCGTCGCCGATCCCGCGCACGAAGCTGAGCACCAGGCTGGGGAAGGGATGCGGCCCGGCGGCGGTGCCGAACAGGTAGGCGGTCTCGTCGACGCTGGCGACCCAGTCGCGCAGCGCCTCGTTGATGGCGTCCTTGAGGGTGCGCGAGCCGCTCTTGACCGGGATCACCTCGGCGCCGAGCAGCTGCATCCGGGCCACGTTGAGCGCCTGCCGCTCGGTGTCGACCTCGCCCATGTAGACGGTGCAGTCCAGGCCGAGGTACGCCGCGGCGGTGGCCGAGGCGACGCCGTGCTGGCCGGCGCCGGTCTCGGCGATCACCCGGGTCTTGCCCATCCGCTGGGTGAGCAGCGCCTGGCCGAGCACGTTGCGGATCTTGTGGGCGCCGGTGTGGTTGAGGTCCTCGCGCTTGAGCAGGATCCGGGCGCCGGCGTGCTCGGAGAGCCGGGTGGCGTCGTACAGCAGGCTCGGGACGCCGGCGTACTCGTGCAGCAGCCGGTCGAACTCGCCGGTGAACGCGGGGTCGGCCATCGCCTCGCGCCAGGCCACGTCGAGCTCGTCGAGCGCCGCGATCAGCGCCTCCGGCATGAAGCGGCCGCCGAACGCGCCCGCTCCCCCGAACCAGCCGAGCGCGTCGGCGTCGTAGGTGCTCACTGTCGGATCCCCGTCATCGCCTCCACCGCCCGGCGCGGCGCACCGTCCTTGACCAGCGCCTCGCCGACCAGCACCGCCCGGGCGCCCTCGGCGACGAAGCGCCGCACGTCCTGCGGCCCGAAGATCCCGGACTCGGCGACCTTGACCCGGTCGTCGGGGATCAGCGGGGCGAGCCGCCCGAAGGTGCCGTCGTCGACCGCGAGGGTCTTGAGGTTGCGGGCGTTGACGCCGACCAGCTCGGCGCCGAGGTCGACCGCGCGAGCCGTCTCCTCCTCGTCGTGCACCTCCACGAGCACGGTGAGGCCGAGCTCGCGGGCGTAGTCGTGGAGCCGCGGCAGCAGCTCGCCGGGCAGCGACGCGACGATGAGCAGCGCCAGGTCGGCGCCGGCGGCACGCGCCTCGAGCAGCTGGTACTCGGTGACGATGAAGTCCTTGCGGAGCAGCGGGACGTCGACCGCGGCACGCACCGCGCGGAGGTCGTCGAGGCTGCCGCCGAACCGGCGCCGCTCGGTGAGCACGCTGATCGCGGCGGCTCCGCCGGCGGCGTACTCCCGGGCGAGGGCGGCGGGGTCGGGGATGTCGGCGAGCTCGCCCTTGCTGGGGCTCCTGCGCTTCACCTCGGCGATCACGCTCGAGCCGGGCCCGCGGAAGTGGGGCATCGGGTCGCGCGGCGGGTCGACGTCGGCGAGCGCGGCCCGCAGGTCCGCCTCGCTGACGGCGGCCCGGCGGACCGCGAGGTCCTCGAGTGCTCCGGCGACGATCCCGTCGAGCACCGTGGGCTGAGAGGCCTGGGGGGCCGACATCTGACGCCTCCGTGACGTTTCGCAGGTGGGCAGGGCGGGGCAGGGTACGACGGCACCGAAACCCGACGAATGGTGTCGAGTGTGGCACGCGGCCGTTAGGGTTCCACACACCGCCCGGAACTCGGCCGGGACCCACGACACCTGTAGACCTGCAGAAGGGACTCATCGTGAGCTACAACGAGCCGCCCAACTACGGCACCCCGCCGCCCCCTCCGGCCGGCGGCTACGGCGCCGGGGGCTACGGCGGGGGCGACCACCCGCAGGGCACGACCATCCTGATCCTCGGCATCCTCGGCCTCGTCTGCTGTGGTCCCCTCGGCATCGCCGCGTGGGTGATGGGCAACAAGGCGATCAAGGAGATCGACGCCAACCCGAGCGCCTACACCAACCGGGGCACGGTCAACGCCGGCCGGATCTGCGGCATGATCGCCACGATCCTGATGATCGTGGGCATCGTGGCCTACATCATCCTGTTCGCGATCGCGGGCTCGATCAGCCTCAGCAGCAGCTGATCGGCCTCCCGGCCGGACACCGGCCGACGAACTCCTCCGGCGGGGTCGGGCGCGAGCCCCGGCCCCGCCGGCGCGTTCGGGACGACCCGCTCCGAGGACAGACCGGATCCAGGCTAAGCCTCGATCCGTGGATCGAGGCTAGGACACGATGAGCAACGACGAGCCGCCGCCGTACGGATCGCCGCCGCCGGGCGGCTACGACCCCTACGGCGGCACCGGCGGATACGGCGAGTACGCCGGCCAGGCCGACCACGGCGGGTACGGCGGCTACGGCCCGCCGCCCCTGGCTACGGCTACCAGCCGCCGCAGCAGTCCGGCCTGGCCACGGCGGCGCTGGTGACGGGCATCCTCGGCATCGTCGGCGTCTGCTGCTGCGGGCTGCTCGGCCTGGTCGGCCTGGCCGGGGTCATCTGCGGCGCGCTGGCCCGCAAGGAGATCCAGCAGTCCAACGGCGCCAAGACCGGCGAGGGGCTGGCCCTGGCCGGCATCATCACCGGCTCCATCGGGATCGTGCTGGGCCTGGGCAGCCTGGTCCTGGCGCTCGCCCTGGGCCTCTCCGACGGGTTCTACTACCGCTGAGCGAGCGCGCCGGAGCGGTCGGTGCCGGTCAGGGCGCCAGCCAGGCCCCCACGGGGAGATTGCGGAGCACGACGAAGACCACCATCACCGCGATGAGGGCGGCGGAGACCCGGGCGACGGTGCGGCTGTCGGGATTCCACGGACGCCCGGTCCACCGGCCGACCGCCCAGCGCTGGAACATCCAGAGCACGAACGGGATGGACAGCACGAACAGCAGGTTGCTCGAGGCGGCGTCGGCGAGGCGCAGGTCGGTCAGGTCGTTGACGGCGCGCAGGCCGCCGCAGCCGGGACAGGAGATCCCCAGCGCCGCCGACGGGCACAGTCCCCAGCTGCCCTGCTCGTGAGGGTCGCGGAGGTGCAGGGCCACGGACGCGACGATCACGCCGCCCGCGACCAGGGCCGGCGGCACCATCCGGCGCCAGCGCCCGGGGGCGCTGGTGCGGACCGCTCCGGCCGCCAGGGTCATGCGTCCGCCGGGGTCACGGTCAGTGCCCGGACTCGTGGAGGCCCATCTTGGCCATGACGAGGAACACCACGCCGCCGGCGACGACCACGGCGGTCCCGACCCAGAACAGCGCCCAGTTCAGCGGGCTGACGGACATCCCGACGGCGCCCACGACGAAGCCGACGAGCGAGACCAGGACGGCGGTCCAGGCCGCGGGGGTGTTGCCGTGGTTGTCGGCCATGAGTGGGGACTCCTCGCTGGTTCGGGTGGATCGGGAGTGATTCTAGGGGACCACGGAGGTCAGTCGTCGGTCGGGTCGCGGCCCTCGTCCAGGGACTTCCACAGGTCCAGGTGGTCGGTTCCGCGCGGGGCGGGGGCGGCACTCGGGGCGTCGTACCGGCTGCCCATCTCGGGCCAGGCGGGGACCAGCCGCACCGCCAGCCCGGCGGCGACGAGGGCGACGAGCGAGCAGCCCAGCGCCACCCACAGCCAGGCGCTGCGCTCGACGTCGACCGCCGCGAGGTCCAGGCCGAGCCGGGTGGCGAGATCGGCCGCGGCGTCGCCGTCCTGGACGAAGCCGCCGACCACGACGACGGCGATGATCCCGGCCGACGCGGCGAGCGCCAGGACGGCGGCGGCGCGGCGCACGACGCCGCGCGTGACGAGCAGGACGCCCCACGCGGCCAGGGCGACCAGGGCCAGCGCGCCCGCGAGCGGGAACTCCACCGACCGCTCCTGCGCAGTGGGCGCGATCCCGCCCGCCGCGGTGAGCGTGGCCTCCGGGATCGAGAGCATCTCCTTGTGCCCCGCGACCGCGGCGAAGCCGCTGCTGGCGAGGCCGACCAGGACGACCGGCCCGAAGGTACGGCGGGCGCCGTCGTCGGCGGGTCGGGGATCAGGCACCGAGCACCCCGTCGTCGAAGCAGGTGCGGGCACCGGTGTGGCAGGCCACCCCGACCTGGTCGACCTTGACGAGGAGGGTGTCGCCGTCGCAGTCGAGGCGGACCTCCTCGACCAGCTGGGGGTTGCCGGAGGTCTCCCCCTTGACCCAGTACTCCTGCCGCGACCGGCTCCAGTACGTCGCCCGGCCGGTCGTGAGGGTGCGGTGCAGCGCCTCGTCGTCCATCCACGCGAGCATCAGCACCTCGCCGGTGTCGTGCTGCTGCACGATCGCGGGCACCAGTCCGTCGGGGGTGCGCTTGAGGCGGTCGGCGATGGCGGGGTCGAGGGAGGAGGTCACGAAGGCATTATCGCGGCCAGGTCGAGGGGGTCCGTGCCGCGGTCGCCGACCTGGACCTCGCCCGTCGGGCTGTCGTCGTCGATGGTCAGCAGGATCTCCCACTCACGCCGGCCGTCCGCCGCACTGACACATCGACCTCCTCCATTGTGATCGCTCACCCCGAGATGGGGGAGTGCCAGGAGCAGATCAGGACCCGGCGACAGAACCCCGCTGGGCCACCCAGGAGGCGTGCAGCCGTGCGTACGGCGTGCCGGGCTGCCGCACCAGCTCGGCGTGCGGGCCGTGCTGGACGATCCGGCCGCGGTCGACGACGACCACGACGTCGGCCGCCTCCGCGGTGGAGAGCCGGTGCGCGATGGTGACCGAGGTGCGACCGCTCATCAGCCGCTCGAGGGCGCGCGCGATCCGGGTCTCGAGCTCGGGGTCGACCGCGCTGGTGGCCTCGTCGAGGACGAGCAGGTCGGGGTCGGCGAGCTGGGCGCGGAGCAGGGCGACCAGCTGCCGCTCCCCCGCCGAGAGCGACTCGCCGCGCTGGCCGACGCGGGTGTCGATGCCGTCGGGCAGTCCGGCCAGCCAGTCGCCGAGACCGATCGTCTCCGCGGCCTCCCGGATCTCGGCCTCGGTGGCCCCGAGCCGGCCGTAGCGGACGTTGGCGGCGAGGGTGTCGTCGAAGAGGAAGCCCTCCTGCGGCACGAGGACCACGCTGCGGCGCAGCGCGCTCTCGGAGATCTCGCGCAGGTCGATGCCGTCGAGCAGCACCCTCCCCGCGGACGGCTCGAACAGGTGGGTCAGAAGCCTCGCAAGTGTGGACTTGCCCGAGCCGGTCTCGCCGACGACCGCGACCCGCTGGCCGGCGGGCACCGCGAGGTCGATGTCGGTGAGCACCGGCGGCCCGCCGGGGTAGGCGAAGGTCACGCCGTCGAAGCGGACGTCGATCGCGCCCTTCGGCAGGCTCCGCCCGTCGGGGCCGGGGTCGACGAGGTCGGCCGGGGTGTCGAGGATGCCGATCACCCGCCGCCAGCCGGCGATGGCGTTCTGGGCGTCGGTGAGGATCTGGGTGCCCATCTGCACCGGCCCGACGAACAGGGTCACCAGGAAGGCGAACGCGAGCACCTCCCCGGCGGTGATCCCCTCCCCCCACGCGAAGCCCTGGCCGAGCCAGATGCCGACGATGAGCACGCCGGCGTTGGCGAAGCCCGCCGAGATGCCGCCGAGGCTGAACGAGAACGCGGTGAAGCCC
Source organism: Nocardioides humi (assembly GCF_006494775.1). Lineage (NCBI taxonomy): Bacteria > Bacillati > Actinomycetota > Actinomycetes > Propionibacteriales > Nocardioidaceae > Nocardioides > Nocardioides humi. The sequence goes on from NZ_CP041146.1 coordinate 237,250, forward strand.
TGCGCGCGGGTGCTCGCCGCCTTGTGGGTGTCGATGGCCGCGTCGATCCGCTCCTGGGTGCGCGCCTCGATCGCGTACGACTTCACGACCGCCGCGCCGACCACGGGCTCCGAGACCGCCGACAGCAGCACGCCGACCTGGCGTCGTACCGTGCCGTAGGCGGCGGCCAGCTTGCGCTGGAAGTAGCGCAGGCTGAGGAAGAGCGGGGCGAAGCAGACCCAGACCACGATCGCGAGCTGCCAGCTGTAGACGACCATGACCACGGTCGCGATCAGCATCTGGCCGACGCTGACGACGAAGATCAGGCCGCCGAAGACCAGGAACTGGCTGACCTGGTCGACGTCGCTGGTGACCCGGGAGACCAGCGCGCCGCGGCGCTCGGTGCTCTGGGTGAGCAGCGGGAGGTCGTGGACGTGGCGGAACGCCTTGACCCGCAGCGTCGCGAGGCCGCGCTCGGCGGAGGTGAACAGCCGCGCCGTCATGGCGTACGACGCCCAGCTGGTCACCACGATCGCCGCGGCCGCCGCCAGCGCGAGCCACGTCGTGTAGGAGGTGTCCGGGCCGTCCGGGCCGTGCAGCCCCTTGTCGACGGTCTGCTGGACCGCGATCGGCACGACGACCTGTCCGACCGACGCCAGCACGGCCAGGACCAGCGTCCGGCCGACGCCCTCGACCAGCTCCGGCGAGTGGCGGATGCCGCGCCGGATGGTCTCCCAGGCGCCGATGTCCTCGCCGGTGCTCAGGCGGGTCTGCTCGGAGGTGCGCAGGGTCGTGCTCACGGGGTCGCCTCCACCGGCTCGGCCTCGTAGGCGTTGACGAGCCGCGCGTAGTCGGCGTTGCGGGCCACCAGCTCCTCGTGGGGGCCGCGGTCGGCGATCCGGCCGTCGACGAGGTAGAGCACCTCGTCGGCCAGGCCGATGGTGGCCTTGCGGTAGGCGACCACGACGAGGGTGGTCTCCGCGCCCTCGAGGCCCGCGAGGATCCGGGCCTCGACCTCGGGATCGACCGCGGACGTGGCGTCGTCGAGGACGAGGAGCCGCGGGCGTCGTACCAGGGCGCGGGCGAGGGCCAGCCGCTGCCGCTGGCCGCCGGACAGGGACGTGCCGCGCTCGCCGAGCCGGGTGTCGAGGCCCTCGGGCAGGGCGGCGACGAAGCCGTCGGCCTGGGCGGTGCGCAGCGCGGCCCAGACCTCGGCGTCGGCGACCTCGGCGCCGAGGGTGACATTGCCGCGGACGGTGTCGTCGAAGAGGAAGGCGGTCTGCGGTACGACGGCCAGCACCTCCGCGAGCCCTCCGCGGCGCAGCTCGCGCAGGTCGGTGCCGTCGATCCGGATCGCGCCCGCGTCGACGTCGACGAGCCGGGCGAGCAGGCCGGTGAGTGTGCTCTTGCCCGACGCGGTCGCACCGACGAGCGCGACGGTGCGGCCCGGGGCGACGTCGAAGCTCAGGTCACGCAGCAGCGGGCGCTCGGGGACGTAGCCGAACGCCGCGTGGTCGACCTCGAGCCGGGCGCCGCCGGGCTGCGCGGGGGCCGGCCGGTCGCCGTACTCCATGGCGCCGGTGGCGGCCTGCACCGCCGCCACCCGGCGGTACCCGACGACACTGCGCGGGAAGTCCCCCAGCAGCCAGCCGATCGAGCGGATCGGGAAGGCGACGACCGTCAGCAGGTAGGACACGGTCACGACGTCGCCGGCGACCGTCGCGCCGGAGACGACGCGGTGCACGCCGATGACCAGCACCACCAGCACCGCCAGGTTGGGCAGCGCCGCGAGCGTCGGGTCGAAGGCCGCCCGGATCCGCCCGACCCGGATATTGGCCTCGCGCAGCTCCGCGGCCTTGGCCCGGAACCGCTCGGTCTCCTCCGGCTCCCGGCCCAGCGTCTTGACGACGAGCGCCCCGTCGAAGGACTCGTGGGCGATCTCGGAGAGCTCGGCCCGCAGCTCCTGCGCGCGGGTGGCCCAACCCTGCGCGAGCCGCTGGTAGACGACGTTGACGCCGATGACGAGCGGGAAGACCAGCAGGCCCACCACGGCGAGGACGAGGTCGGTGACCAGCATCTGCACCACCGCGATCACCATCATCGCGACCGTCCCGACCGCCATCGGCAGCGGTGCGATCGGGCCCCAGGCCGCCTCGACGTCGGCGTTGGCGTTCGACAGCAGCTCCCCCGTCGGGTGCCGCTGGTGCCACGCCATCGGCAGCCGGAGGTACTGGCGGGTGACCGCACGACGGCTGTGCGCCTGCATGCGGTACTGCATGACGCCCGCACCCAGCCGGCGCGCCACGATGCCGACCGCGCGCAGGATCGCGACCCCCACGAAGAGCCCGAGCACCGCCCACAGCAGGCCGGCGCCGATCTCGCCGTCCCTGAAGGCGGGGAGCACGACGTGGTCCGTCGACCAGCCGAGCACCCAGGCGTCGGCCACGGTCAGCGCGCCGAACAGCAGGCTGCCGACGGTGGAGACCGTGAAGATCCACGGCTCCCGCTTGATGGCCACCCAGAGCACGCCGAACCCGGCGGACGTCGTACCTGTTCGCGTGCTCACTTCACCCCGCAACCGGACAGTGCGCGGGCCTATTCCCTCAGCCGATCGCCATGACGTCGCACAGCGACTGCTCACGACAGGCCCGGCCGAGCCGGAGATCCGTGGTGATCAGTGCGACGTCGAGGGCCTGCGCCAGCGCGATGTAGTAGGCATCGGCGATGCGCACACCTCGCCGAAGATCCCACACGGCGCCGATGAGCGAGCGCCCCGGGTGACGCTCGATCGGGAGCCTCGCATATCTCCCCAACGACCGGGCTGCGTGCGGCGCCGTGGTCTCGCCCGCGCGCTCCCAACGAGCAATGGCCGACGGTACCTCGACGTCGATCAGGTCGGGCGCGTGGAGCTCGCCGTCCTCGACGGCCCGCGCGACGGCCTCCCCCGCAGCACCCGGGCGGAGCAGGTCGGCCGCGGCCGAGGCGTCAATCACCAGGCCACGGCCCGAGCTCATCCTTGACCTCCTCCATCACTCGGCGCATCGCCTCGTCGGAGACGCCCTTCAGCGGCGGATCCGCGCGAACCTCCTTCAGCCAGGCGTTCAGCTCGGCTCTGCGGAGCTCGGCTTCGATCGCGTCCTGGGTCAGCCTCGACACGTTGAGTTCCGCCTGTCGAGCCCGCGCAGCGAGGTCGTCGGGCACGTAGACGTTGAGGCGCGCCATACACACATGCTACACACTTTCGACCGCGCGGAGCCCGCTCGGCCGTTGCCCGCCGGAGCGGCCCGGCCCAGCCACTCCTCGGTGCCGGTGTCACCCCTGTCATCCGCGACGGCGCGGCGCTCGGCCTCGGCCGCCAGGGCGAGCTCGAGAGCATCGACCTGGGAACGCAGCGCCGCAGTCCGACGCACCGCATCCTCCAACTGGTCGGAGGTGATCACGCCCAGCGAGCGGTCGGCCGCAGACGAGACCCGAGCCCGGGCCCCGGCCACATCGGCCAGCAACCCCGCACCCAGGTCCGGAAACGCCACCATCTCGCTCATGGGTCCATGACACACCTCGCCCCCGACACAACCCCTGGTCCACCAGGGGACCACCCGGTGCCTGTGGACAACTGGCAGCACGACCGTCCGGAAACAGCGATGCTGCTGACATGGACGTTCTCGGTACCCGTCTCGGGGTCCTCTGCCTCACCATCGCCGTGCTGTTGACCGGCTGCGCCGACGCCGGCGCGGACGAGCCCGACCTCCGCACGCCCCCGGCCCGCGACCTGCCGTCCGATCGCGTGGGCGACCTGGCCGACCGAGGTGCCGGCGGGGTCGGCTAGCGAGAGCTACGGCGCCGCGACCGGGGCGACGAGCCGCACGGTCATGTGGAAGGTCGTGGTGGCGCCCTCGATGATCACCAGGAACCCGTTGCGGCCGTCGCGGAAGACCTGGCGGCCCTGGGGGGACCACGGATCGGGCGGGTCGTACTCCCACGCCGTCTGGTGGGCGGCGCGGAGGGCGGTGAGCCGGTCGTCGTAGGTGGTGCTGCCGATCTGGACGATCGTGGGCGGCTTGGCCTGGCCCTGGTTGGAGTACTCGACGGCCACCCGCCAGGGGCCGTGGCTGCCGAGCTCGTCGTCGGCGGGCGGGGCGCCGGGCTCGCGTGCGGCGTCCGGCTGGTACACGTCGTAGCTCATGGCCGGACCCTCCCCGCTCAGCGGACGGGCACACCTGCCGCGGCGAGGGAGGACTTCACGTCGGCGATGCGCAGCGTGCCGAAGTGGAACACCGTCGCCGCGAGTACGGCGTCCGCGCCGGCCTCGACCGCCGGTGGGAAGTGCTCGACGGCTCCGGCGCCGCCGGAGGCGATCACGGGGATGGAGACCTCCGCGCGCACCTGCCGGATCAGCTCGAGGTCGAAGCCGTCGGTGGTGCCGTCGGCGTCCATGGCGTTGAGCAGGATCTCCCCGGCGCCGAGCTCGGCGGCGCGGACGGCCCACGCGACGGCGTCGATGCCGGCGGACTGGCGGCCGCCGTGGGTGGTGACCTCGAAGCCGGAGTCGGTGCGTACGTCGGAGCCCGCGGGCACGCGACGAGCGTCCACGGACAGCACGAGCACCTGGTTGCCGAAGCGCTGGGCGATCTCCGCGATCAGCTCGGGGCGCTTGATCGCGGCGGTGTTGACGGCGACCTTGTCGGCACCGGCCCGCAGCAGCCGGTCGACGTCCTCGACGGAGGAGACGCCGCCGCCGACGGTGAGCGGGATGAAGACCTGCTCGGCGGTCGCGGAGACGATGTCCATCGTCGTCGCCCGCCCCTCGTGGGAGGCGGAGATGTCGAGGAAGGTGAGCTCGTCGGCCCCCTCGGCGTCGTACAGCCGGGCCAGCTCGACCGGGTCGCCGGCGTCGCGGAGCTCTTGGAAGTTGACGCCCTTGACCACCCGGCCGGCGTCGACGTCGAGGCACGGGATGACCCGGACCGCGAGCGTCATACGAGCCCGCCCCGGGTCAGGGCCAGCGCGTCCTCGAGCGTGAACTGCCCGGTGTAGAGGGCGGTTCCGGCGATCGCGCCCTCGACCCCGATCGGCACCAGCGCCATCAGCGCGCGGATGTCGTCGAGCGTGGTGACGCCGCCGGAGGCGACGACCGGGCGGGAGGTGGCCGCGCAGACGTCCTCGAGCAGCTGCAGGTTGGGGCCCTGGAGCATGCCGTCCTTGTTGACGTCGGTGACGACGTAGCGGGCGCAGCCCTCGGCGTCGAGGCGGGCGAGGGTCTCGTAGAGGTCGCCGCCCTCCTTGGTCCAGCCGCGGGCGGCCAGGGTGCGGCCGCGTACGTCGAGGCCCACGGCCACCCGGTCGCCGTACGTCGCGATCGCCTTCGCGCACCACGCGGGCTGCTCCAGCGCGGCGGTGCCGATGTTGACCCGGCGACAGCCCGTGGCCATGGCGGCGTCGAGCGACTCGTCGTCGCGGATGCCGCCGCTCATCTCGACCTGGATGTCGAGGCGGCCGACGATCTCGGCCTGGAGCTCGCGGTTGTCGCCGTGGCCGAACGCGGCGTCGAGGTCGACGAGGTGGATCCACTCCGCTCCGGCCTCCTGCCAGCGCAGCGCGGCCTCGACCGGGTCGCCGAACCTCTTCTCCGACCCGTCGATGCCCTGGACGAGCTGGACGGCCTGGCCGCCCTTGATGTCGACGGCGGGCAGCAGCTCCAGGTAGTCAGACAAGACTCTTCACCCAGTTCCTCAACAGTTGGGCGCCCGCGTCCCCCGACTTCTCCGGGTGGAACTGCGTGGCGCAGAGTGGTCCGTTCTCGACCGCGGCGACGAAGCGGTCGCCGCCCTCCTCGGCGGGCCCGGTCTCCGCCCAGGTGACGAGCGGCCGGTGGCTCTCGGGGGTGCGGTCGTTGGTGACCAGCGTCCAGTCCCGAACGCCGTACGAGTGCACGAAGTAGAAGCGCTCGTCCTCGATGCCCGCGAACAGGCGGGTCTGCGGCGGCACCGACACGGTGTTCCAGCCCATGTGCGGGACGATCGGCGCCTGCAGCCGCTCGACGACACCGGGCCACTCGTCGCAGCCCTCGGTCTCGACGCCGTGCTCGATACCGCGCTCGAAGAGGATCTGCATGCCCACGCAGATCCCGAGCACCGGGCGGCCGCCGGACAGCCGGCGGGCGATGATCCGCTCGCCGCGGATCGCGCGCAGGCCGCGCATGCACGCCTCGTAGGCACCGACGCCCGGCACCAGCAGGCCGTCGGCCTCCATCGCCGCGTCCAGGTCGCCGGTGAGGGTGACCGAGGCGCCGGCGCGCTCGACCGCACGTACGGCGGAGCGCAGGTTGCCGGACCCGTAGTCGAGGACGACGACGGAGGGTGCGCTCACAAGGCTCCCTTGGTGGAGGGGATGCCGGTCTCGCGCGGGTCGAGCGCGATCGCGTCGCGCAACGCGCGGGCGAACGCCTTGAACTGCGTCTCGACGATGTGGTGCGGCTCGCGGCCGGCCAGCACCCGAACGTGCAGCGCGAAGTGGCCGTGGAAGGCGATCGTCTCGAAGACGTGCTGGGTCAGCGAGCCGAGGTACGAGACGCCGGAGCCGCCGAGCTGGACGTACTGCTGACCCTCCGGCTCACCGGTGTGCACGCAGTACGGACGCCCGGAGACGTCGACGACGGCGTGCACGAGCGCCTCGTCGAGCGGCACGGTCGCGTCGCCGAAGCGGCGGATCCCCTTCTTGTCCCCCAGCGCCTCGCGCAGCGCCTGGCCGAGCGCGATCGCGGTGTCCTCGGTGGTGTGGTGCGCGTCGATGTGGACGTCGCCCTCGGTCTGGACCGTGAGGTCGAGCAGCGCGTGCCGCGCGAGCGCGGTGAGCATGTGGTCGTAGAAGCCGACACCGGTGGAGATGTCGTGCTTGCCGGTGCCGTCGAGGTTCACCTCGACGAGGACCTTCGACTCGCTCGTCTGCCGCTCTACGCGGGCGGTCCGGCTCATGCGCGCTCTCCGTTCGCTTCGGTGCTGACTTCTCGCAGGGCGGCCCGGAAGGCCGCCATCTCGTCCGGGGTGCCGACCGAGACCCGCAGCCAGCCCTCGGGCCCGGTCTCCCGGATCAGGACTCCCCGGTCGAGGAGACCCTGCCAGACAGCATGACGGTCGGCGAATCGCCCGAACAACACGAAATTGGCGTCGGAGTCGGCGACGTCGTACTCCTCCGCCCGCAGCCAGCCCACCAGGGCGTCCCGCTCGCGGCGCAGGTCGTCGACCCGGCCGAGCAGCTCGGGCGCGTGGTCGAGCGCGGCCAGCGCGACGGCCTGGGTGACCGCGGAGAGGTGGTAGGGCAGGCGCACCACGCGGATCGCGTCGCAGATCTCCGGCGCGGCGGCCAGATAGCCCAGCCGCAGGCCCGCGCCCGCGAAGGCCTTGCTCATGGTGCGGGTCACGACGAGGTTGCGGTACGACGGCAGCAGCTCCAGCGCGCTCGGCACGCCGGTGCGGCGGAACTCGCCGTACGCCTCGTCGACCACGACGATGCCGTCGTCGCCCGCCGCCTCGCACAGCACGCCCACCGCCTCGGGCGGCAGCGCGGTGCCGGTCGGGTTGTTGGGGCTGGGCAGCAGGATGACGCTCGGCTGCTCGGTCTTGACCAGGTCGCGCGCGGCGTCGAGGTCGAGCGCGAAGTCCTCGGCGCGGCGGCCCGCGACCCAGCGGGTGCTGGTGTCGCGGGCGTACTCGGGATACATGGAGTACGTCGGCGCGAAGCTCACCGCGGTGCGGCCCGGCCCGCCGAAGGCCTGCAGCAGCTGCAGCATCACCTCGTTGGACCCGTTGGCCGCCCACACCTGCTCGGGGGCGATGCCCGCGGGCGTGTCCCGCGACAGGTACGCCGCCAGCGCCTCCCGCAGCGCCACGAACTCCCGGTCGGGATACCGGTTGAGCGTGGTCGCCGCGGCGGCCGCGGCCGCCGCGATGTCGGCGATGCAGGCGTCGGACGGGCCGTAGGGGTTCTCGTTGACGTTGAGCTGGACCGGCACGTCGAGCTGCGGCGCGCCGTACGGCTCGATCCCGCGCAGCTCCTCGCGCAGCGGCGGCCAGCCGCCACCGGCCGGCGCGCTCATCGCGTCGACCGCACCGTGATGGCGGCGCCGTGGCCGGGCAGATCCTCGGCCTCGGCGAGGGTGACGACGTGGCCGGCGACCTCGGCGAGCGCGGCGGCGGAGTAGTCGACGACGTGGACCGACTTGGTGAACGCGCGGACCGAGAGCCCCGAGGAGTGGCAGGCGCACCCGGCCGTGGGCAGCACGTGGTTGGACCCGGCGCAGTAGTCGCCGAGGCTGACCGGGGCGTGCGGGCCGACGAAGATCGCTCCGGCGTTGCGCACCCGGGCCGCCCACGCGGGGGCGTCCTCGGTGTGGATCTCGAGGTGCTCGGCGGCATAGGCGTCGACCACCGCGAGGCCCTGCTCGAGGTCGCGGACCAGGACGATGCCGGACTGCCGGCCGCCGAGCGAGGTGGTGATCCGCTCGCTGTGCTTGGTGGCGGCGACCTGCTGGTCGAGCTCCGCCTCGACGTCGGCGGCGAGCCGCTCGGAGGTGGTGACGAGGACGGAGGCGGCCAGCGGGTCGTGCTCGGCCTGGCTGATCAGATCGGCGGCGACGTACGCCGCGTTGCCGGTGTCGTCGGCGAGGATCGCGATCTCGGTGGGCCCGGCCTCGGAGTCGATGCCGATCTGACCCTTGAGGATCCGCTTGGCGGTGACCACCCAGATGTTGCCGGGTCCGGTCACCAGGTCGACACGGGCGACGCGCCGAACGGGATCTGCGTCATCGAGGCCGTAGGCGAACATGGCGATCGCCTGGGCGCCGCCGACGGCGTACACCTCCTCGACGCCCAGCAGCGCGCACGCCGCCAGGATCGTCGGGTGCACGGAGCCGCCGAACTCCTTCTGCGGCGGGCTCGCCAGCGCGATGGACTCCACGCCCGCGGTCTGCGCGGGGACGACGTTCATCAGCACGCTGGACACCAGCGGCGCCAGCCCGCCGGGGACGTAGAGGCCGACCCGGCCGACCGGCACCTTGCGGTGGGTGACCCGGGCGCCGGGGCCGAGCTCGGTGACGGCGTCGGTCTCGAGCTCGTTGGCGCAGGTCGCGCGGAGCCGGCGGATCGACTCCTCCAGGCCCGCCCGGATGTCGGGGTCGAGGCGGTCCAGCGCCTCCTGCATCGCCGCCGCCGAGACCCGGATGTCGTCGACGCGCACGCCGTCGAAGCGCTCCCCCAGCTCCACGATCGCGTCCAGCCCGCGGGTGCGGACCTCCTCGCAGATCGCATGCACCGCCGGCACCGCGGCTTCGATGTCGAAGTCGGCACGGGGCACTGCCGCGCGGTAGTCGGTCTCGGGACCGGCCTCGCGCAGGTCGATGCGACGGATCAGGGACATGCCCCGATTCTACGGTCGTCGCGCGCGGCGGTGCCGCCGTCCCCGCTACGTTGGACACGTGACGGACCAGCTCCCGATGTTCCCGCTCAACGCGGTGCTCTACCCGGGGGTCAGCGTGCCGCTGCACGTCTTCGAGGACCGCTACCGAGCGCTCGTGCACCACCTGCTCCGGACCGACGACCCGTCCCGGCGGCTGTTCGGCTCGGTCGCGATCCGGGAGGGCTACGAGGTGGGCGACCACGGCAACCAGTCGCTGTACCGGGTCGGGGTGCGGCTGCAGCTGACCGACGTCGAGGCCCGCCCCGACGGCACCTTCGACATCGTGGCGGTGGGGCGCGACCGGATCCAGCTGGACCGGCTGCTCACCTCCGGGGACTACCCGGTCGGGGAGGTCACGCTGCTGCCGGGCCAGGAGGCCGAGGTGCCGGCGGAGATCGTGGAGCAGGCCCGGGCCACGTTCACCGCCTACCGCCACGTGCTCCGCTCGATCGCCGGCGACCCGCTGCAGGGCGACCTGCCGAGCGACCCGACGTACCTGTCGTGGACGCTCGCCGCGTGCACGCCGCTGCCGATGGGCGAGCGGCAGCAGCTGCTCGAGGCGAGCGACGCCGCCGAGCGGCTGGTGCTGGTGACCGAGCTGCTGCGCGCCGAGCTGCGGGCCATGAACGTGATCACGTCGCTGCCGGCGACCGAGGTGGCGCGCACCAAGTGGTCCCCGAACTGAGTGCTGCGATGGCGAAGAGGAAGCAGTCCGGCGGGACGCCGGCCACCACCGCGCTGACCGCCGCCGGGGTGGCGTTCACGGTGCACGAGTACGCGCACGACGCCCGCGCGGCGTCGTACGGCGAGGAGGCCGCCGAGGCGATGGGCATCGACCCGGACCGGGTGTTCAAGACCCTGTTCGCCGACGTCGACGGCGCGCTGGTGGTCGGCGTCGTCCCCGTCGCCGGCCAGCTCGACCTCAAGGCGCTGGCCCGCGCGGTCGGCGGGCGGCGGGCGGCGATGGCCGACCCGAAGGCGGCCGAGCGCGCCACCGGGTACGTCGTCGGCGGGATCTCGCCGCTCGGGCAGCGCCGGACGCACCCGACCGTGGTCGACGACTCCGCGCTCACCCACGACACCGTGTTCGTGTCGGCGGGCCGGCGCGGGATGGAGATCGAGCTCAGCCCGGCGGAGCTGGTGCGGCTGACGGCTGCCCGGGTCGCGCACCTGCGTCGCTGACCCGCCCGTCCCCGGAGGACGGGACCGGGAAGGACACCATCAGCACGAGGTAGGCGAGCATCGCGCCCACCGGCCAGGCGAGGTACGGCGTCCAGCCGGCCACGTGGAGATGGCCCGGGAGGACGTCGCCGACCTGGTGTGAGGCGACCAGCGTGGCGGGATCGGGCGCGCTGAACGACTCCCCCACCCAGGTCATCGCCGCCGCGGCCAGGCCGGTGCCGACGAGCACGGCCAGCACCCCGGGAACCGCGTGGTGACGGGCCACCCAGCCGCCGACGAGGCCGAGCAGCGCGGCGAGCCCGAAGGCGACCACGACGTAGGTCGCCGTGCCTCCGAAGTCGCTGGTGATGCCCTGGTCGAACGGGGAGGGATACCAGGTCGGACCGGCGGGGGTGTCGAAGATCTTGCCGTCCGGCGCTGGACTCCACCAGGTCCACCACAGCCAGCCGCCGGCGGCGCCGAGCAGCGCCCCGAGCACGACCGGGAGGGTGAGCGCCCGCGTCATCCGGCGAGGCACCCGGGGCCGAGGAGCTGCTTGAGGTCGGCGAACAGCGCGGACGAGGGAGTCACCCGGAGATTGTCTCCCAGGCGCATGACCTTGGTGGAGTCGCGGCTGAGCAGCTGGAGGCGCACCTCGGTCAGGCCGGCGTGGGTGGTCAGCACCTCGCGCAGCTGCTGCACCACCGGGCCCGTGCAGCGGGTCGACGGCAGGCTGATCACGACGGGACCGTCGCTGCCCCGCTCCAGGTCGGGGACGGTCACCTCCTGGCCGCGCAGCTGGGGGGTGTCGCGATCCTTGTCGAGCTGCCCGCGGACCCGGACGATCGCGTCCTCGGTGAGGTACGGCGCGGCGAGCCGGTAGCTGCTGGGGAACAGCAGCACGTCGATCGCGCCCTCGAGGTCCTCCAGGGTCACGGTCGCCCACGGATCGCCGTTCTTGGTGATCTTGCGCTGGATCGAGGTGACCAGGCCGGCCACGGTCACCGTCGAGTTGTGCGGCCGGTTCTCGTCGGTGACCAGGTTGCCGATGGTGCAGTCGGTGCCGTTGGACAGCACGTGCTCGAGGCCCAGGAGCGGGTGGTCGGAGACGTAGAGGCCGAGCATCTCCCGCTCGTGACCCAGCAGCGTCATCTTGTCCCACTCGTCGATGTCGGGGATCGCGACGCTCACCCCGAAACCGCCGTCGCCTCCGTCGTCGTCGCCCAGGCCCGCGAACAGCGAGTCCTGGCCGATCGCCTCGTTGCGCTTGATGTCGACGTACTGGTCGACGGCGGTCTCGTGGATCGCGACCAGGGCCCGGCGCACGTGCTTCATGTCGTCGAAGGCGCCGGCCTTGATCAGCGAGTCGATGACCCGCTTGTTGCAGACCGTGGCGGGCACCTTGGACAGGAAGTCGTTGAAGTCGCCGAACCGCTCCTTCTCGGTGCGCGCCTCGACGATCCCGTCGACCACGTTGGCGCCGACGTTGCGGATCGCGGTGAGGCCGAAGCGGATGTCGCGCCCGACGGCGGTGAAGTTGTGGGCCGACTCGTTGACGTCGGGCGGGAGGACCTGGATCTTCATCCGGCGGCACTCGTTGAGGTAGATCGCCATCTTGTCCTTGTCGTCCTTCACGGACGTCAGGAGCGCGGCCATGTACTCGGTCGGGTAGTTGGCCTTGAGGTAGGCGGTCCAGTAGGTGATGACGCCGTACGCCGCCGAGTGGGACTTGTTGAAGGCGTAGTCGGCGAACGGGACCAGGATCTCCCACAGCGTCTTGACCGCGTCGATCGGATAGCCGCGCTCCAGCATGCCGGCCTCGAAGCCGGCGTACTGCTTGTCCAGCTCCTCCTTCTTCTTCTTGCCCATCGCGCGGCGCATGTTGTCCGCGGCGCCCAGGGAGAAGCCGGCCAGGACCTGGGCGATCGCCATCACCTGCTCCTGGTAGACGATCAGGCCGTAGGTCTCGCCCAGCACCGGCTCCAGCGCCTCGGCGAGCGCCGGGTGGATCGGCTCGATCGGCTCGCGGCCGTTCTTGCGGCGGGCGTACTTGTTGTGGGAGTCGGCGCCCATCGGGCCGGGGCGGTAGAGCGCGGAGACGGCGGTGATGTCGGCGAAGTTGTCCGGCAGCATCGAGCGGAGCAGCGCGCGCATGCCGCCACCATCGAGCTGGAACACGCCGAGGGTGTCGCCGCGGCCCATCAGCTCGTAGGTCGGCCGGTCGTCGAAGGGCAGGTCCTCGAGGACCACGTCCTCCTCACGGTTGGCCTTGATGTTGACCAGCGCGTCCTCGAGGATGCGCAGGTTGGACAGGCCCAGGAAGTCCATCTTGACCAGGCCCAGCGACTCGCACATCGGGTAGTCGAACTGGGTGATCACCGCGCCGTCCTGCGGGCGGGCCATGATCGGGACGATGTCGATCAGCGGCTCGCTGGACATGATCACGCCGGCGGCGTGCACGCCCCAGTTGCGGATCTGGCCCTCGAGGCCGAGCGCGGTCTGGTAGATCGTGCGGACGTCGGCGTCCTGCTCGTAGAGCGCGCGGAACTCGCCGCCGTCGTTGTAGCGCTTGTGCTCGGGGTTGAAGATCTCCTTCAGCGGCACGCCCTTGCCCATGACGTCGGGCGGCATGGCCTTGGTGATCTTGTCGCCGATCGCGAAGCCGTGGTCGAGCACCCGGGCGGCGTCCTTGATCGCGGCCTTGGACTTCAGCCGGCCGAAGGTCGCGATCTGGGCGACCCGCTCGGCGCCGTACTTCTTGCTGACGTAGTCGATGACCTCGCCGCGCCGGGCGTCGTCGAAGTCGATGTCGAAGTCGGGCATCGAGGGGCGCTCGGGGTTGAGGAAGCGCTCGAAGAACAGGCCGTGCTCGAGGGGGCACAGGTCGGTGATGCTGAGGGCGTACGCCGCGATCGAGCCCGCACCCGAGCCACGGCCGGGCCCGACCCGGATGCCGTTGCGCTTGGACCACTGGATGAAGTCGGCGACCACGAGGTAGTAGCCGCAGTAGCCCTTCTGGGAGACGATCGCGAGCTCCATCTCGACCCGGTCGCGGACCTCCTGGGTGAGCTTGTCGCCCGGGTAGCGCGCCTCGATCCCGCGCCAGACCTCCTTGCGGAACCAGGACTCCTCGGTCTCGCCGGCCGGGATGTCGGCGCGGGCCATGTAGCCGCCCGTGGACTCGGTGAACTCGACCGAGCAGCGCTCGGCGATCTCGACCGTGTTGTCGCACGCCTCGGGCATCCCGAACTTGCCCGCCCACAGCTCGCGCATCTCGGCCGCGGACTTGATGTAGTAGCCGCCGCCGTCGAACTTGAGCCGGTTGGTGTCGGAGAGCCGCTTGCCGGACGCGACGCAGATGAGGGCGTCGTGGGCGTCGGCGTCGTCGGGGTTGTTGTAGTGGGAGTCGTTGGTGGCGATCGGCGGGATGCCGAGCTCCTTGCCGAGCCGGAGCAGGTCGTCGCGCACCCGCTTCTCGATGGAGATGCCGTGGTCCATCAGCTCCAGGAAGACGCTGTCCCGGCCGTAGATCTCCTGCAGCTCGGCCGCCTCGCGGACCGCCTCGTCCCACTGGCCCAGGCGCAGCCGGGTCTGGATCGCGCCGCTGGGGCAGCCGGTAGAGACGATGACCCCCTTGCTGTGCTCGGCGAGGATCTCCTTGTCCATCCGCGGCTTGTAGAAGTACCCCTCGAGGCTGGACCGGGACGAGAGCCGGAACAGGTTGTGCATGCCCTCGGTGGACTCCGCCCACATGGTCATGTGGGTGTAGGCGCCACCGCCGGCGACGTCGTCGCCGCCCTCCTCCGCGGCGTCGCCCTTGCCCCAGCGCACGCGCCGCCGCTCACCGCGGGGGTGCCGGGCGTGATGTAGGCCTCGATGCCGATGATCGGCCGGACGCCGTGCTTCCGCGCCTTGGAGTAGAAGTCGTAGGCGCCGTGCAGGTTGCCGTGGTCGGTCATCGCGATCGCGGGCATGCCGAGGTCGGTGACGCGGGTGAACAACCCGTCGAGCAGCGACGCACCGTCGAGCATGGAGTACTCGGTGTGGACGTGCAGGTGGACGAAGTCCCCGGCGTCGGCAGCCATCGGTGGTTCGGCTCTCCTCAAGTGGCTCAGCAATCAACGGGAGGGGCGGTCGCTCGGGGAAGAGGACCAGCCTACGTGAAGAACACCGCGACTCTAGGACGACCCTCCGACAGATCCCGGTGGCCACTCCATCCGGAGGTCGGGCGCCCGCTCCTCGTTGTCCGCGCCGTCCGTGTGCTCCCGCTCGACCAGACCGCGGGCGGCGTAGAACGCCCGGGCCGGCGTGTTCTGCGCGAAGACCCACAGGCTGAAGCCGCCGGGGTGGCGAGCCTTCACCAGGTCGAGCAGGGCGCCGCCGACGCCCGCGCCCTGGTGGGCCGGGTCGACGTACAGGTCGTTGAGCCAGGTCCGCGTGAACCGGGCGTAGCCGACGATGCGGCCGGCGATCTCGGCGACCCAGCTCTCGGCCGTGCCGAAGTGCTCGGCGAGGTACGCGCGGACCTCGTCGGGCGAGCGGATCCCGGGCGGCATCGGCGCGGCCGCCCGGGCCGCGACCTGCACCGCCGCGATCTGCGGTACGTCGTGCGGTGTCGCGGGGCGGACGAGCAGCTCAGTGGGCGTCACGGATGACCTCGAGCGCGCGCGCGAGGTCGGCGGGGTAGGCCGACTCGTACTCGACGTACGCGTTGGTCTCCGGGTGCTCGAAGCCGAGCTTGACCGCATGCAGCCACTGGCGCTCCAGGCCGACGCGGCGGGCCAGGACCGGGTCGGCGCCGTAGGTGAGGTCACCGACGCACGGGTGCTTGAGCGCGCTCATGTGCACCCGGATCTGGTGGGTGCGCCCGGTCTCGAGGTGGATCTCGAGCAGGCTCGCGAAGCGGTGGGCCTCGAGGGTCTCGTAGTGGGTGACGCTGTGCCGCCCGTCGTCCATGACCGCGAACTTGTAGTCGAACCTCGGGTGCCGGCCGATCGGGGCGTCGATGGTGCCCTCGAGCGGGTCCGGGTGGCCCTGGACCAGTGCGTGATAGGTCTTGTCGACGGTGCGGTGGCGGAAGGCGTTCTTGAGCACCGAGTAGGCGTGCTCGGACTTGGCGATCACCATGACGCCCGAGGTGCCGACGTCGAGGCGCTGGACGATCCCCTCGCGCTCCTTGGCCCCCGAGGTGGAGATCCGGAAGCCGGCGCCGGCGAGATGGCCGACCACGGTCGGGCCGCGCCAGCCGGGCGAGGGGTGGACGGCGACGCCGACCGGCTTGTCGATCACGACGATCGCGTCGTCGTCGTGGATGATCTTGATCCCCTCGACGATCTCGGGGACCACCTCGAGCGGGTCGCTCACCACCGGGATCGAGACGTCGAGCACGGAGCCGCCGAGGACCCGGTCGCTCTTGCCGCCGACCGGCGTACCGTCGAGGACGACCAGGTCCTGGGCGATCAGCTCGGCGGCGCGGGTCCGGGAGACGCCGAACAGCTGGGCCATGGCGACGTCGATCCGCTCGCCGTCGAGGCTCTCGGGCACCGGCAGGGTGCGGTGGTCGACCGTGCTCACGACTCCTCCTCGGCCTCGGCCGGGGTCCCGGGGTCGGTCTCGGGGTCGGTCTCGCCGTGGGAGTGCTGGGCGCGGGTGCCGTCGAGGTTCACGCCGCGCAGCACCTGGAGCAGGATGAGGCCGACGCCGACGTTGATGCAGATGTCGGCCACGTTGAAGACCGGCCAGTTCGGCAGCATCAGGAAGTCGACGACGTGCCCGCGGAAGGGTCCGGGCTCGCGGACCAGGCGATCGATCAGGTTGCCGTCGATGCCGGCGAGCAGCAGGCCCAGGCCGACCGCCCAGACCCTGCTGACGACCCGGCGGCTGGTCCACAGCACCACGAGGGTCGCGACGCAGGCCAGGCACGCGATGGCGACCGTGAACCGGGTGCCCAGGCTGAACGCCGCGCCCGGGTTGTAGGTCAGGTGCAGCTGCAGCAGCTCGCCGACCACCTCGACGTCCGGCTCGCCGGTCAGGTGGCGCACCGCCAGCACCTTCGCGACCTGGTCGACCGCGATCATGACCGCGGCGACCGCGGCGAAGAGCAGCCAGCTCCCCCGGTGGGCGAGGAGGCCCGATCGGGTCCGGCCGGTCCCGTCGTCGCGGTCGTCTACCGGCGTTCCTCGCGCTGCTTGCATGTCATGCACAGTGTGGCACGCGGGAAGGCCATCAGCCGCATCTTGCCGATCGGGTTCCCGCAGGACTCGCACACGCCGTACGTGCCGTCGTCGATGCGCGCCAGGGCCCGGTCGATCTGGGCGAGCTTCTCCCGCTCGTGGTTGAGGACGGTGAGCTCGTGGTCGCGCTCGAAGCTGGTCGCGCCGAGGTCGGCCTGGTCCTGGCCGGCGCCGTCCCCGGAGTCGCGGAGCAGGCCGCTCAGGTCGGCCTCCTGCTCCTCGAGGATCCGGGCGCTCGCCTCGCGCTGCTCGTGGAGCTCGGCCAGCACCTCGGCGAGCTCGTCGGCCGACCAGGCGTCCTCGTGGTCGAGGACCACGAGGGACGAGGGGGCCACCTTGCGGGCGGGGCGCTTCTTCGCGGGAGCGGCCTTCTTGGCGGGGGCCGCCTTCTTCGCCGGGGCGGCCTTCTTCGCCGGGGCGGCCTTCTTCGCCGGGGCGGCCTTCTTCGCCGGGGCGGCCTTCTTCGCCGGGGCGGCCTTCTTGGCGGGGGCCGCCTTCTTGGCGGGGGCCGCCTTCTTGGCGGGGGCGGCCTTCTTGGCCGGGGCGGCCTTCTTGGCGGGAGCGGCCTTCTTGGCGGGAGCGGCCTTCTTGGCGGGAGCGGCCTTCTTGGCGGGGGCGGCCTTCTTGGCGGGGGCGGCCTTCTTGGCGGGGGCCGCCTTCTTGGCGGGGGCCGCCTTCTTGGCCGGGGCGGCCTTCTTGGCCGGGGCCGCCTTCTTGGCCGGGGCCGCCTTCTTCGCCGGGGCCGCCTTCTTGGCCGGGGCCGCCTTCTTGGCCGGGGCCGCCTTCTTGGCCGGAGCCGCCTTCTTGGCCGGAGCCGCCTTCTTCGCAGCGGTCTTCTTGGCCGGCGCCTCGGCACTGGCGGTCGTCTTCCGCGAGCGGATGATCTTCCGGGCAGCGGTGGCAGCCTGACCGGCCAACGACTTCTTCGTGCTGCGGGCCATGAAGGACTCCTCAAGGGCGGCGACCCACGCGCCAGCGAGCGGTGGGCGTGCTGCGGAGGGTAGCGGGTGCGGCGAGGCGGTCCAAGCAGGCGCGCAGGAGACGGGATCACCCGGCGGATCACCCGGCGGGCGCGCTCCTGCCCCGGGTACGACGCGACCGGCCGGCCCGCGGGGCGGGCCGGCCGGTCGGACGGAGCGGTGGGAGGTCGAGCCGGGTGGCTCAGCCCTCTTCCTCGCCGAGGATGGAGCGCAGCCGCTTGGGGGCCGGCGTCTCCTCGACGGGCGCCAGGGTGTCGCCCGGCGTCTGCAGCGACTCGAGCTGCTGGGTGAAGTAGCTCTTGAGGCGCGAGCGGTACTCGCGCTCGAAGGAGCGCAGCGTCTCGACCTCGGCGGAGAGCTTGTCGCGCTCCTTCTCGAGGTCGCCGAAGAGCTGGGTGCGACGCTCGGCGGTCTCGGCGTCGAGCATCTCGGCACGGGTCCGGGCGTCGGACTCGAGGCGGTCGGCCTTGACCTTGGCCTCGGACGCGAGGCGGTCGGACTTGGTCCGGGCCTCGCCGACGATCTTGTCGGCCTCGTTCTTGGCGTCCTCGACGAGCTCGTCGGCGTTGCGGGTGGCGATCTCGAGGAGACGGGCCGCGGCGTTGGACGCCTCGGGAACGGTCTCGACCCGGATGGTCTCGACGCCGCCGCTGACAGCGGGAGCCGCGGCGACGGGCTCGACCACCGGGGCGGGGACCTCGACCGGAGCCGGGGGCTCGGGCACGATCTCGGGCACGGGCGCCAGCTGGGTCGGCGCGTCGAACGTCGCCGACGACCCGGACTGCGCGGCCGCGAGCTTCGCGCGGAGATCGTCGTTCTCCTGGGTCAGCCGGGCCAGCTCGGCCTCGACCTCGTCCAGGAACTGGTCGACCTCGCCCATGTCGTAGCCCTCGCGCAGCCGAACCGGCGTAAAGCGCTTGTTGCTCACGTCCTCAGGCGTCAGGGGCATGACCTCACCAATCTATGCGGAAGAAACATCGACAGTATGTCTTCACGAACCATAGCGCCTGCGCGGGCGAAGGCGGCATCCGCGCCCCGCGCGTGACACTGGGTCCGGACCAGCGTCGTCGTGACCACTGGCGTCACAGCAGTATCACAGCAGCAGGGTGGACCGGTTCACCGACAACAGCACGTAGGCGAGGATCAGGACCAGGATGAAGCTGATGTCCAGGGCGAAGTTCCCGATCCGGATCGGCTTGATCACCTTGCGCAGGCCGTTGATCGGCGGGTCCGTGACGGTGTAGGCGAGCTCCAGGAAGACGAGCACCGGACCACGGGGCTCCCAGGCACGAGCGAACACCTGCACCCAGTCGGTGATGAAGCGCACCCACAGGAACGCGATGAAGGCGAACAGCACGCCCTCGATGATCCAGCCGACGATCGTCACGAGGTCAAACCTATCTGGCCGCCGCGCACGTCCGGCCGCCAGACCGCCTTGCGCTCAGCGAGCCTCGACCGCGCGGCCGGCAGCGTGGCGGACGGCGGCGAAGCCGCAGCGGGCGACGCCCGCGGTCCGAGCGCAGCGAGGACCGTGCGGCGAGCCCGGTCTCCGACACGCTCGGCCCATCACGATTGGTTGAAGAAGCCGTCGGCGGCGATGGCCTGCTTGTCCTCGGCCGCGACGGTGACATTGGGCGGCGAGAGCAGGAACACCTTGTTGGTGACGCGCTCGAGGCTGCCCCGGGTCCCGAAGACGAGGCCGACCGCGAAGTCGACCAGGCGCTTGGCGTCGGCGTTGTCCATCTCGCTGAGGTTCATGATCACCGGGGTGCCCTCGCGGTACTCCTCGCCGATCGAGCGCGCGTCGTTGTACGTCGCCGGGTGCAGGGTGGTGATCCGGGAGAGCTCGGCGACGACCGGCTGGGGGGCGGCGGCGACGGGACGACGGCGCTCCTCGAGGTCGGCGACGGTGCCGGACGGTACGGCGCGGACGGGCCGGGCCTGCCGGGAGTCGCGCGACTCGCGCGCGGAGGCCGGCTCGGTGGTCTCGTCGTCGTACTCGTCATAGCCGGTGTCCTCCAGCAGGCCGAGGTACTCACCGATCCTGCGCATCGCACCGCTCATGACTGTTGCCTCCGTGATCCGCGTCCCCGGGTCCCGGGAACGTCTGGTGGTGTTGTGGACATTACTTGACCTCGGGCCTCGATCCGAGGACCGCGGAGCCGACACGAACGTGTGTCGCGCCGACGGTGATCGCCGCCTCCAGGTCGCCGCTCATCCCGGCCGACAGGACGGTCGCGTCGGGGTGCCGGGAGAGGAAGTCCGCGCGGATCCCGGCGAGCCGGGAGAAGGCGAGGGCGGGGTCGTCGTCGAGGGGGGCGACGGCCATCAGTCCGCGCAGCCGCAGCTCGGGAGTGCGGGCGACCTCGTCGGCCAGCGCCGGGAGGGTCGCGGGGTCGGCGCCGAACCGGTGGTCGCGCCCGGGTGGGTCGAGGCTGACCTGGAGCAGTACGTCGACCACCCGGCCGGCGTCGGCGGCGCCCCGGGCGAGCCGCGGGACGAGCGCCGCGCGGTCGACGGACTCGACCACGTCGGCGTACCGGGCCACGGCGGCGGCCTTGTTGGACTGCAGACCGCCGATGAAGTGCCAGCGCAGGCCGAGGTCGGCGCAGTCGGCGGCCTTGGCCTCCGCCTCCTGGTGCCGGTTCTCCCCCACGTCGGTGACGCCGAGGCCGGCGAGCAGCCGGACGTCGGAGGCCGGGAAGAACTTCGTGACCACGACCAGGGCGACGTCGTCGGCGGAGCGACCGGCGTCGGCGGCGGCGCGGGCGATCCGCTCACGGACGGCGGCCAGGCTCGCGCGCAGCTCGTCGGCACGGCTCATGACCGCCACACCAGCCCTGCGAACCGGCCGGACCGCGCGCCGTCGCGGCGGTGGGAGTGGAGGCTCTCGTCCTCACGCGTGCACCCGGCGAACTCGGTGACCGGGACGCCCGCCGCGGCGAGCTGGGCCGCCACGCCGGCGCCGAGGTCGAGGGCGGGGGTGCCCCAGCCGGTCTCGGCGTACGTCGCGGGCACGCGTGCGGCGACCTCTGCGCGCATCGTGGCAGGAACCTCGTAGCACCGGCCGCAGATGTGGGGGCCGACCCAGGCGCGGACGCCGCTCGCGCCCAGGGCGCGCATCCGCTCCACGGTGCGGGTGACGACGTCGAGCTCGACGCCGCGGCGCCCGGCGTGGGCCACCCCGACGACGCCGGCGGCGGGGTCGGCGAGGACGACCGGGACGCAGTCGGCGACCCGGACCATCAGGCCGACCCCGGCCGCGGCGGTGACCTGGCCGTCGGCCGTGGGCAGGTCGTCGCTCGGGCCGCCGACCTCCACGACGTCGGCGCCGTGCACCTGGTTCAGGCGGGCGAAGGGGACGCCGGCGGCCTCGGTCAGCGCGGCGAGGGCGCCGGGGAGCCCGTCGCCCTCGCGCAGGTCCAGGGAGGCGTCCGTGAACGCGACCTCGACCCGGTCCCCACGGTCGGGGCCCGGGTCGAGGTCGGCGGTCTCACGGAAGGCGAACACCAGTTCCTTCGTCGCTACTTGAGGAAGTCGGGCACGTCCAGGTCGTCGCCGTCGTCGAACTGCATCGGCGCCGGCTTGCTGCGGGCGCCCACGGGCTGCGGCTCGGACTGCGGGTCGGACTGCGGCTCGGACGCGGGCGCGGGCTCGCGGGCCGGGGCGCCCCGACCGGGCGCGGCCGACGACTCGTCGCGCCGCTGCTGGGCCGCGGGGGCGGCGGACCGGCCCTGCTGGGCCGGCGGGGACTGCTGGGCCTGCGGGCGGCGTACGGCCGAGTCCTCGCGGCGCTTGGGCAGGCCGCCGTCGAAGCCGGCGGCGATGACGGTGACCCGGACCTCGTCGCCGAGGGCGTCGTCGATGATGGTGCCGAAGATGATGTTGGCGTCGGCGTGCACCGCGTCGGCCACCATCGCCGCGGCCTCGTTGATCTCGAAGATGCCGAGGTCGGAGCCGCCGGCGATGGAGAGCAGCACGCCGTGGGCGCCGTCGATCGAGGCCTCGAGCAGCGGGCTGCTGATCGCCATCTCGGCGGCCGCGAGCGCCCGGTCCTCGCCGCGGGCGGAGCCGATGCCCATGAGGGCGGAGCCGGCGTTGCTCATCACGGCCTTGACGTCGGCGAAGTCGACGTTGATCAGGCCGGGGGTGGTGATCAGGTCGGTGATGCCGGAGACGCCCTGGAGCAGCACCTGGTCGGCCTGCTTGAACGCGTCGAGCATCGACACGTTGCGGTCGGAGATCTGCAGCAGCCGGTCGTTGGGGATCACGATGAGGGTGTCGACCTCCTCGCGGAGCCGCTCGATGCCCTCGTCGGCCGACTTCTTGCGGCGCGCGCCCTCGAAGGTGAACGGCCGGGTCACGACGCCGATGGTCAGCGCGCCGAGCGAGCGGGCGATCCGGGCCACGACGGGAGCGCCGCCGGTGCCGGTGCCGCCGCCCTCGCCCGCGGTCACGAAGACCATGTCGGCGCCGCGGAGCACCTCCTCGATCTCCTCCGCGTGGTCCTCGGCGGCCTTGCCGCCCACGTCGGGGTTCGCGCCCGCGCCGAGGCCGCGGGTGAGCTCGCGGCCGATGTCGAGCTTGACGTCGGCGTCGCTCATCAGCAGCGCCTGCGCGTCGGTGTTGATGGCGATGAACTCGACGCCCTTGAGGCCGACCTCGATCATCCGGTTGACGGCGTTGACGCCGCCACCACCGATGCCGACGACCTTGATGATGGCCAGGTAGTTCTGTGCAGCTGCCACGGCGGCGTCACCTCTCCATGGGTGGTTGATCTGTGTTGTCGACCGACGGTCGTCGTCTGTGTCCTTGATCGGGTCGGCCACCCTTCCCCGATGGCCGTCCGGCGTGTCCCCACAACCCTTACCCTCAGCCTGAGGGTTATAGTTATGTCAACCTCGTCGTGTGAACGACAGTAGGTACGCCGCCTGCGCCGATCGCGCAGACACGCCGCAGCATCGCGGATATCGACGGGCGAGGTGCGACCCCGTCGGCTAGATGATTGATGCACGGGGATCGTGCTGCGAGCGGCGCTCGGCGCCGCGCTCGCAAGGCGCCGTCGCGAAGGCATGCTGGGCGCACGTCGAGCGTCGGCAACGCAGCGAGCGCGGATGCTGAGCGTCGCGGAGCGTGCGAGACTCGTGCATCAATCATCTAGCCTTCACCGCGGAGGTGCCAGTGACGGAGGCTGCGGGTGGGACGGGGACGCTGTCTCCGCGTGCCGTGCGCATCCTGTGGCTCCTGGTGTACGTCGGGGCGCTGGCGGCGTACATCGTCGTGGTCGGGCTGCCGAAGCAGTCGTGGGTGGCCGTCATCTGGCTGTGGCTGCTCACGGTCGCGTGGGACCTGCGCAAGCCGTTCCGCGAGCACCTGGCGTTCCTGCGCGACTGGTCGCTGCCCGTCGCCCTGCTGCTCGTCTACCTCTACAGCCGCGGGATCTCCGACGATCTCGGGTTCGCGTCGGTGCACGTCACCGAGCCGATCGACGCCGACCGCTGGCTCTTCGGCGGCGTGCTGCCCACGGAGTGGCTGCAGGCGCACCTGTGCGGCGCTCCGTGCGTCCGCGCCTCGTCGCCGGCCTGGTACGACGTGCTGCTCACCACCGTGTACTACTCGCACTTCTTCGTCGCGCTGTCGATCGCCGCGCTCCTGTGGATGCGCGACCGGCCGGAGTGGATCCGGTACATGCGGCGCTACCTGTCGCTCACCTTCCTCGCCCTGGTCATCTACATCGTCTACCCGATGGCGCCGCCGTGGATGGCCTCACGCGACGGCTACCTCACCGGCGACATCGCCCGGATCACCGGCCGCGGCTGGTGGGAGTTCGGCCGGGGCGGGGGCGGCAGCGCCCACCAGAGCTTCTCGGCGGTCGGCAACCAGGTCGCGGCGATGCCGTCGCTGCACGCGGGCATCGCGATCCTGGTGGCCGCCTGGGCGATCAGCCGGCTCCGAGGCCCCTGGCGCTGGCTGATCGCGCTGTATCCGGTCGCGATGTCGTTCATGCTCGTCTACTACGCCGAGCACTACGTCGTCGACATCATCGCCGGCGGCCTCTGCGTCGCGATCGTGCTGGTGGGCTGGACGCTCTGGGAGCGCCATGGCGGGCGGGAGGACCGCGATCAGCGGGACGACCGCGATCAGCGCGTGGTGGGGGCGCCGGGCACGGAGACGTCGTAGATCTCGGCCTCGACGTTGAGCAGCTCGAGGAGGACGGCGGCCTTGTCCTCGGACTGCTCGGCGCTCCCCCAGCGGACCAGGCGGCCGTCGCGGAGGTGGAGGTCGATCTCGTCGACAGTGCGGACCTCGACGTACTCGACCAGCTCGGTGACGCCGGGGTCGAGCGCGACGACGACGGCGGCGCCCTCGGCGAGCGCGTCGCCGGTGGCGCCGGGTCCGACCTTGACCCGCGGGAGGCCGGCGGGGGCCTTGTCGAGGGTGCCGAAGGCGACGCCGGAGGCGTCGAGGTTGGTGAGGCGGTCGCCGCGGTCGAGGATGGCCACGGGCGTGCGCTCGACGATCTCGATCCGGACGTCGTGGGGCCAGGTGCGGGAGACGTCGACGCTCTTCACCGTGGCGAGGGCCTTCAGCCGGAGCTCGATCGCGTGCAGGTCGACGGTGGCGAGCGGGCCGCCGAGGGGGACGTCGGCGGTGGCGAGCACCTGCTTCTCGGACAGCTGGGCGTTGCCGACCACCTGGACCCCGTCGGCGCGCAGCCACGCGGAGAAGTAGACGGCGTAGACGCCGAAGCCGACGGCGCCGACGAGCAGCACGGCGGCGAGGACGTAGCGCCAGGTCAGCCAGCGGCGGGCGCGCTGCCGGCGGGCGAACGCCTTGCGCATCCGGTCCTGCGGGCTGCGCCCCTTCCTCCCGCGCCCCTTGCCGCGGATCCTAGGCCTCGCCATCGCCCCGCCTGCGGTCGGTCGCTTCGCTCCCACGCGGCTTCGCCTCCGCGAGTGCGGCGACGAGCCGGGGGGCGAGCGTGGTGACGTCGCCGGCGCCGAGGGTGAGCACGAGGTCGCCGGGACGCGCGAGCGCCGCCACCTGCTCCAGTACGACGCCCCGGTCGGCCAGGAACCGGACCTGCTCCGCGGGCAGCGGCACCGCGGCGGCGACCAGCGCGCCGGTCACGTCGGGATCGGGGTCCTCGCGCGCGACGTACACGTCCATCACGACGACCTCGTCGGCGGCACCGAGCTCGCGGCCCATCTGCTCGCCGAAGATCCGGGTGCGGGAGACGAGGTGGGGCTGGAAGCAGACGACCAGGCGGGCGTCCTCCCCCACGAGCGAGCGGGCGGCCTCGAGGTCGCCGCGGATCTCGCTGGGGTGGTGGGCGTAGGAGTCGTAGACGCGGACGCCGGCAGCCCGGCCGACGAGCTCCATCCGGCGCTTGGCTCCGCGGTGACGGCCGAGCCCGCGGATCAGCGCGGCCGGGTCGCCGCCCAGCTCCAGGCCGACGGCCAGCGCCAGGAGGGCGTCCTGGGCGTAGTGGCGGCCCGGCACGGCGAGCTCGACCCGGCCGAGGTCCGCGCCGTCGGCGCTGACCCGGAAGCTGGTGCGGCCGTCCACGATGGCCAGGTCGTGGCCGCGCAGCCGGGCGCCGCCGGTGAACCCGACCGTGCGCGTGGCGAGGTCCGCCCGCTCCGCGAGGGTGACCGGCGCCCGCCGGGCGAACTCCGCGAAGGCGGCCTCGTAGGCCTCCTCGGTGCCCCAGTGGTCGAGATGGTCGGCGTCGACGTTCGTGATCACGCCGATCGCGGGCGTGTAGACGAGGAAGGCGCCGTCGGACTCGTCCGCCTCGACGACCGCGACCTCGCCCCCGCCGAGCCGGGCGTTGGTGCCGAGGCTCTCGACCTCGGCCCCGATCGCGAAGGTCAGGTCGAGACCGGCCTCCTGCAGCGCCACCACCGTCATCGCCGTGGTGGTGGTCTTCCCGTGGGTCCCGGCGACCGCCACGACCCGCCGCCCCAGCAGCACCGACTGCAGGCCCGCCGAGCGCGGCCACAGTCGCAGCCCGCGGTCGAGCGCGGCGACGATCTCCGGGTTGTCCTCGCGCACGGCGGTCGTGGCGACGACGGTGTCGACGCCCGCGAGGTGGGCGGCGTCGTGGCCGACGTGGACCGTGATGCCCTCCGCCCGCAGCGCCTGCACGACGGCGGAGTCGCTGGCGTCGCTGCCGCTGACGGGCACGCCGGCCTGGTGCATCAGCCGGGCGATGGCGGACAGGCCGGCGCCGCCGATGCCGACGAGGTGGACGTGACCGAGCCGGTCGGCGGGCAGGATCTCGTCGGGGACGGGGATCTTCACCTAGTGGTCACCTCCGTTGGTGCGTCGGGGGTATCCGTGCTCAGGGTGCGTGCATCGCAAGGCGGCGGCGCGAAGGCATACCGGGTCGTCGAGAAGGAGCGAAGCGACTTCCCGACAACCCGGGGCTCCGCTGGCGTCTTCCGAGCGTCGCCAACGCAGCGAGGTGCGTGCCCTGGGCGCGGAGACCCTTGACGAATCAACGGAGGTGACCACTCACGGCCCCGGCGACGTCGGCGATGATCCGGGCGAGCCGGTCGTCGGCGTCGCGCGGGACCAGGTCGGAGGCGGCGGCACCCATCCGGGCCAGGCGGTCCGGGTCGCCGGCCAGCGCGGCCACCGTGTCGGCGACCCGGTCGGCGGTGAAGGCGGCGTCCTCGACGAGCAGCGCTCCCCCGGCGTCGACGACGGGGCGGGCGTTGAGAGCCTGCTCGCCGTTGCCGATGGGCAGCGGCACGAAGATCGCGGGCGTGCCGGTCGCGGCGGCCTCGACCACGCTGGAGGCGCCCGAGCGGCAGACCATCAGGTCGGCGGCGGCGAGGGCGAGGTCCATCCGCTCCACGAAGGGCAGCACGACATAGGGCACGCCGGTCGGGACCGGCTCGGCCCAGCTCGGGTCGCTCGCGCCGTTGGGGCCGATGACGTGGAGGACCTGGACGCCGGCCGAGCCGAGCGCGGCCGCGGCGCCGCTGACGGCCTGGTTGAGCCGGCGTGCGCCCTGCGAGCCGCCGGTGACGACGAGGGTCGGCAGGTCCGGGTCGAGCCCGAAGTAGGCACGGGCCTCGGCCCGCAGGGCCGGCCGGTCGAGGGTGGAGATCATCCGGCGGATCGGGAGGCCGACGTACTCCGCCCTCCGCAGCGGGGTGTCGGGGAAGCTCACCGCGACCCGGCCGGCGATCCGGGCGCCGACCTTGTTGGCGATGCCGGGCAGGGCGTTCTGCTCGTGCACGACCAGCGGCAGTCTCCGGCGGCGGGCGGCGACGTACGCCGGCATCGACACGTAGCCGCCGTAGCCGACGATGACGTCCGGGCGGATCTCGTCGACCACCTCGAGCGCGGCCTTCACCGCGCCCCGCAGCCGGGCCGGGACGAGGGCGAGGTCCTTGCCGGGCCGACGCGGCAGCGGTACCGGCGGCACCAGCCGCAGCGGGTAGCCGGCCGCGGGCACGACCTTGTTCTCCAGGCCGCGCGGGGTGCCGAGGCAGGTGATCTCGGCGTCCGGGTCGAGTCGGCGCAGCGCGTCGGCGGTCGCGAGCAGCGGCGAGGTGTGCCCCGCCGTCCCCCCTCCGGCCAGAAGAATCCTCACGCGGGAGAACCTACCCGCGCGCGCTCAGTCCGGCGGAGCGGGCCCGGCGGCGCTGGGCGAGGGCCCGGGCGGCGGCCGGCTCGCGGCGGGCGAAGCCGATGACCAGGCCGAGGGCGCTCAGCGTCGGGAGCAGGCTCGAGCCGCCGTACGACACCAGCGGCAGCGGGATGCCGATGACGGGGAGCAGGGCGAGCACCATGCCGACGTTGATGATCATCTGGCCGAGCAGCCACACCACGATGCCGAAGGTGCAGTAGCGCACGAACGGCTGCTTGGTCTCGCGGGCGACCCGGATGCCGGCGTAGGCGAGGACGAGGAAGAGGCCGATCACGAGCAGGGTGCCGACCAGGCCGAGCTCCTCGCCGAGCACGGCGAAGATGAAGTCGGTGTGGGCCTCGGGCAGCTGGCCCCACTTCTGCTGGCTGGCGCCGATGCCCTCGCCGAGGACGCCGCCGCTGGCCATGGCGTAGAGGCCGTGGGCGGGCTGCCAGCCGGTGCCGTGGTAGTCCTGGAAGGGATCGGCGAAGGTGGCGATCCGGGCCAGCCGGGTGGGCGAGGTCGCGGCCAGGCCGAGCGCCGCGACGCTCACCGCTGCGAACACCAGGCCGAACAGCCGCCCGGGCGCGCCGACGACCCACAGCATGGCGACGAGCAGGGCGAAGAAGATGAGCGCCGTGCCGAGGTCCTTGCCCATGACGACGAGCCCGGTCGCCAGCACCATGCCGGGCACCACCGGCACCAGCATCTGGTGGAGGCTGCCGAGCCGGCGCTCCTTGTTGGCGTAGATGTGGCTGGCCCAGATGATCAGGGAGAGCTTGGCGATCTCGGACGGCTGGATCTGGATCGGCCCGAGCACCAGCCAGTTGGTGTTGCCGTTGACCTCGCGGCCGACGAAGGCGGTCACGAAGAGCAGCGCGAGGGAGATCGAGAACGCCGGGTAGGACAGGCCGCGGACCCACTTCACCGACACCCGCGAGGCGATGAAGGCGCAGGGCACGCCGATCACGACCCACATCAGCTGGCGCCGGACGATCGTGTAGGAGTCGCCGGTCTCGCGGTAGGCGCGCACGCTGGAGGCGCTGAGCACCATGATCAGGCCGATGACGAGCAGCAGCGCGGTCGCGCCCAGCAGCAGGTAGTACGTCGTCAGCGGGCGGTCGAGCGCGTCCTTGAGCGCGCTGAGCCAGCCCGGGCGCCGGGCGGTGACCCGCGCGCGGAGGCCGAGGCGGAGCTTCGCGGGGCTGGTCGTCCCAGGATCGGCGGTGGTGATGTCGCCCCCCTTGCTCCTGCTCAGCCCGTGGCGTGATCCGTGTGCTCCCGCACCGCGGCGGCGAAGGCGTCGCCCCGTGCGGCGTAGTCGGTGAACTGGTCCATCGAGGCGCATCCCGGCGCCAGCAGGACGGTGTCGCCCGGCTGGGCGGCCTCGGCTGCGGCGGCGACGACGCGCCTCATCAGGTCGAGCTCTCCGACCGCTCCAGTCTCGGGGGTGGCGACCTCGATCACGGGCACATCGGGTGCGTGTCGCGAAAGCGCGTCGGCGATCACCCGGCGGTCCCGGCCGATGAGGACGGCGGCGCGCAGGCGCGGGCCGACGGCCCGGACCAGGTCGTCGAAGGCCGCGCCCTTGGCGAGCCCGCCGGCGACCCACACGACCGGCTCGAAGGCGGCCAGGGAGGACGCCGCGGCGTGGGGGTTGGTGGCCTTGGAGTCGTCGACCCAGGTGCGGCCGTCGTGCTCGGCGACCACGGCGATCCGGTGCCCGTCGGGGCGGAAGGACCGCAGCCCCTCGCGTACGGCGGCCTGGCTGACGCCGTGCGCCCGCGCCAGCGCCGCCGCGGCGAGGGCGTTGGCGACGAAGTGCGGCGCGGTGGAGGCGAGGTCGTCGAGGGTGCCCAGCTCGGCGGCGCTGGTCGAGCGCTGCTCGATGAAGGCCCGGTCGACGAGGATGTCGTCGACCACGCCGAGCATCCCGACGCCGGGGGTGCCGAGGGTGAACCCGATCGCGCGGGCGCCCTCGACGACCTCGGCGTCGCGGACCAGCCGCTCGGTGGCCGGGTCCGCGACGTTGTAGACGCAGGCCCGCTCGACGCCCTGGTAGATCCGCCCCTTGTCGCGGGCGTAGTCGTCCATGCCCGTCGGCCCGGCGTACCAGTCGAGGTGGTCCTCGGCGACGTTGAGCACGGCGGCGCTCTCGGCGGCCATGGTGTCGGTGTAGTGCAGCTGGAAGCTGGAGAGCTCGACCGCGATCACGTCGTACGGCTCGGGGTCCATCACGGCCTCGGTCAGCGGCAGCCCGACGTTGCCGGCGGCCACGCTGCGCAGGCCGGCGGCGCGCAGGATGCTGTCGAGCATCTGGACCGTGGTGGTCTTGCCGTTGGTGCCGGTGACGCACAGCCAGGGGGCGGGGTTCGCGGGGTCGCGCAGCCGCCAGGCGAGCTCGACCTCGCCCCAGACCGGGATCCCGCGCTCGCGGGCCCCGACGATGAGGGGCGCGTCGGGGCGGAAGCCCGGGGAGACGACGAGCAGGTCGGCCTCCGCGGGCAGGGCGGCGGTCGCCCCCTCGTGGATGTCGATGCGGGCGCCGAGCACCTCGAGCAGCTCGGCGCGCTCGAGGATGCGCGGGTTCGCCGACTCGGCGACGGCGTGCACCGAGGCGCCGAGGTGGAGCAGGTTGTCGGCGGCGGCGGCGCCGCTGGTGCCGAAGCCGGCGACCACGGCCCGCACGCCCTCCCAGGAGTCGGCGCGGCCGAGGGTGGAGACGTCCATCAGAGCCTCGACACCCACTCGGCGTAGAAGATCCCGAGTCCGGTGGCGACGAACAGGCCGGTGATGATCCAGAACCGGATCACCACGGTCACCTGCTCCCAGCCGAGCATCTCGAAGTGGTGGTGGATGGGCGCCATCCGGAAGATCCGCTTGCCCTTGGTCAGCTTGAAGAAGCCGACCTGCAGCATCACCGAGACGGTCTCGAGGACGAACAGCCCGCCCAGGATCACCAGGAGCAGCTCGGTGCGGGTCAGGATCGCGAAGCCGGCCAGGGCGCTGCCCAGGGCCAGCGAGCCGGTGTCGCCCATGAAGATCCGGGCGGGCGAGGCGTTCCACCACAGGAAGCCGAAGGCCGCGCCGGTGATGGCGGCGGCGATGATCGCGAGGTCGAGCGGATCTCGCACGTTGTAGCAGGTGGCGCTGGGCTCCTCCTGGCAGAACTGGTTGCTCTGCCAGATGTTCACCAGCGTGTAGGCGCCGAAGACCATCACCGACGCGCCGGCGGCCAGGCCGTCGAGGCCGTCGGTCAGGTTGACGGCGTTGCTGAACCCGGCGACGAACAGCCAGATCAGCACCAGCGCCAGGACCATCGGCAGCACGAACCAGTCGAGCTCGCGCAGGAAGGAGACCTTCTCGCTGGCCGGGGTGCGGCCGTTCTCGTCCTCGAGCATCGGTGAGAGCGCCAGCCATCCGAAGACCAGCGCGATCACGGTCTGTCCGGCCATCTTGGCCTTGCTGCGCAGGCCCAGGCTGCGCTGCTTGGAGATCTTGATGAAGTCGTCGAGGAAGCCGACCAGGCCCATCCCGACGAAGAGGAAGAGCAGCAGCAGGGCCGAGGCGCTCGGCGTCGTCATCGTGATCAGCTTGGCCGCGAAGTAGCCGATGACCGCCGCCAGGATGATCACGACGCCGCCCATGGTGGGGGTGCCGCGCTTGGTGTGGTGGCTGGTCGGGCCGTCGTCGCGGATCTCCTGCCCGTAGCCCCACTGGGTGAACAGGTTGATGACGACCCGGGTGCCGAGCAGCGAGATCAGGAGGGCGATGCCACCGCCGAGCAGGATTGCTCTCACGCCGTCGTCTCCTCCAGGATCGCCTCTGCCACCACTTCCAAGGCGGCGCCGCGCGACGCCTTGACGAGGACGACGTCCTCCGCCCCGGCATTCTGCCGCACCCAGGCCGTGGCTTCCTCCCGCCCCGCCGTGACGATCACCTCACCGGTCCCGGTCCGGGCGCCCTCGGCGATGCCGGAGGCGGCCTCGCCCACGACCACGACGACGTCGACGCCGAGCCGGGCGGCGTCCGCGCCGACCGCGCGGTGGCCGGCGGCGTGCTCGTCCCCGAGCTCCAGCATCTGCCCCAGGACGGCGACGGTACGCCGCGGCCGGCCGCCGTCGCCGCGACCGATCGCGACCAGCGCCTCCAGCGCCGCGCGCATCGAGTCGGGATTGGCGTTGTAGGCGTCGTTGACGACGAGCAGCCCGTCGGAGCGCTCGCCGACCTCCATCCGCCAGCGGGACGCCGCGTCGGCGCCGCCGAGCGCGGCCGCGACCGCGGCGAGGTCGAAGCCGGCCCCGACCGCCATCGCGGCCGCCGCCCCCGCGTTGAGCACCTGGTGCGGCCCGGTCTGCCGGAGGGTGACCGGGTGCCAGGCGTCGCCGTGGCCCAGCTCGAAGGACGGGCGGCCCAGGGCGTCGAGCACCACCCCCGCCAGCGCACCTCGCCGACCTCGCCGAAGGTGAGCACCCGGGCGCGGGTGCGGGGGGCCATCGCCGCCACGAGCGGGTCGTCCGCGTTGAGGACGGCGGTGCCGTCGGCCGGCAGCGCCTCGACGATCTCGCCCTTGGCGCGCGCGATCTGCTCCCGCCCGCCGAACTCGCCGACGTGGGCGGTGCCGACGTTGAGCACCGCCGCGATCGACGGCGGCGCGATGTCGCAGAGGTAGGAGACGTGGCCGACGCCCCGGGCGCCCATCTCGACCACGAGGTACCGGGTGCCGGCGTCGGCGCGCAGCACCGTGAGCGGCACGCCGAGCTCGTTGTTGTTGTTGGCCGCGGTGGCGACGACGGCGGCCTCGCCGGCCAGCGCGCGGAGCACCGCCGCCAGGTAGTCCTTGGTGCCGGTCTTGCCCTGCGAGCCGGTCATCGCCAGGACCGTGGCGTCGAGGCGGTCGAGGACGTGGCGGGCCAGCCGCCCCAGGGCGGCCACCGGGTCGCTCACGACCACCGTCGGCGCCGTGGTCGGGCGGCTGCCGAGGACGGCGTGGGCGCCGTCGGCGTAGTCGTGGCCGTCGACGCGCTCCCCCACCACCGCGACGAAGAGCCCGTCCGCGACCGGCACCCGGCTGTCGACGTACGCCGGGCCGGCGACGGTGACGTCCTCGCCGTGGAGGGTCCCGCCGACGACCGCGGCGATCTCGGAGAGCAGGAGCGGGATCACCGGTGCTCCCCGGGCAGGGCCGCGAGCAGCTCGCGGACGACGTCGCGGTCGTCGAAGGGGTGCACCACGCCGGCGATCTCCTGGCCGGTCTCGTGGCCCTTCCCGGCCACCAGGACGACGTCGCCGGCCCCGGCCCGGCGCAGCGCCTCGCCGATCGCGGCCCGCCGGTCGCCGATCTCGACCACCTCGGCGGCGCCGGCGCGGGCGCCCTCCACGATGGCGGCGCGGATGGCGGCGGGCTCCTCGGTGCGCGGGTTGTCGTCGGTCACGACGACCAGGTCGGCCAGCTCGGCCGCGATCTCCCCCATCACGGGACGCTTGCCCCGGTCGCGGTCCCCCCCGGCGCCGATCACGATGATCAGCCTGCCACGGGTCACCGGCCGCAGCGTCCTCAGCACGGCGTCGACCGCGTCCGGCTTGTGGGCGTAGTCGACCACGACGGTCAGGTCGCGGCCGGTCTCGATCCGCTCCAGCCGACCGGGTACGCCGCCGGAGCGGCCGATCCCGTCGGCCACCTGCTGCGGGTCGAAGCCGGCCTCGGCCGCCGCGGCGATCGCGGCCAGCGCGTTCGCGACGTTGAACTCCCCCGCCAGCGGGACCGCCGCGGCCACCGTCACCCCGCCCGGGCCGTGCACCGTGAAGGTGGAGCCGTCGGGGCGCTGCTCGACGTCCGCGACCGTCCAGTCGGCGTCGCGGCCGACGGCGTACGTGCGCACCGGGATCGGCGCCTCGGCCACCAGCCGGCGGCCGTGCTCGTCGTCGACGCAGACCAGGCCGAGCCGGGCGTGCTCGGGGGTGAACAGCATCGCCTTGGCGGCGAAGTAGTCCTCCACGTCGGCATGGAAGTCGAGGTGGTCGCGGCCGAGGTTGGTGAAGACGGCGACGTCGAAGACGACCCCGTCGACGCGGCCCATCACCAGGGCGTGGCTCGAGACCTCCATCGCGCAGGCGGTGACGTCGAGCTCGCGCATCCGGGCGAACAGGCCGTGCAGGTCGGGCGCCTCGGGAGTGGTCAGCGCGGTCTTGACCTCCTCGCCGGCGATCCGGGTGCCGACGGTGCCGATCACGGCGCCGCGCACCCCGGCCGCGAGCAGCCCGCCGTCGAGCAGGCGGGTCACCGTGGTCTTGCCCTGGGTGCCGGTCACGCCGATGGTGCGCAGCGCCGCGGCCGGGCGGCCGTAGACGAGCGCGGCGGCGGCGCCCAGGACCGTCCGGGGCTCCGCCACGACGACCGCCGGCAGCCCGGTCGCGGCGGCGATCGCGGCGCCCTCGGCGTCGGTGAGCACCGCCACCGCCCCGGACGCCGCGGCCTGCCCGGCGAAGGTCGCGCCGTGGGCGCGCGAGCCCGGGAGGGCGGCGTACAGGTCGCCGGGGCGGACCCGGCGCGAGTCGAGGGTGAGGCCGGTGACGGGCAGGTCGGCGATGCCGGCGGCCGGCGCGGGCGCGCCGACGGTCCGGGCGACGACGGCCAGGGGCGTTGCCGGGGGACGCGAGGGGCGCGTGGTGAGGAGGTCGGGCTCGCTCACCATTCGACCGGCGTCTGGTTGGGCTCGGTGCCGGTCGGGGCGACGCCGTAGCGACGCAGGGCGTGGCTCATCAGCTTGGCGAAGGCCGGGCCGGCGACGCTGCCGCCGCCGCTGCCCGCGCGCGGGCTGTGCACCACGACGTAGATGGTGAACCGGGGGTCGTCGGCCGGGGCGAAGCCGGCGAAGGAGACGGTGAGGCTGCCGTCGTAGCCGCCGTTCTCGCCGACCCGCTGCGCCGTACCGGTCTTGCCGGCGACGCGGTAGCCGGGGACCGCCGCCTTGGGCGCGACGCCCGCGTCGGGGTCGACCACGCGCTCCATCATCAGCATGGTCTCCTGCGCGGCCTGCTTGCTGATCACCCGGCGGCTGGTGGCGACGTCGGTGCCGACCTCGGTGCCGCCGTCGGTGCGGGCGCTGCCCTTGACCAGGCTCGGGTCGACCCGGACGCCGCCGTTGGCGATGGTGTTGACCGCGGCGATCATCTGGACCGCGTTGACCGACAGGGACTGGCCGAAGGCGATGCGGTCGCCGACCTGGGACGTCCAGGCCGCGCCCTGCGGGACGATGCCGCGGGTCTCGCCGCCGAGGCCGAGGCCGGTGCGGGCGCCGAGCCCGAAGGCGGTGAGGTAGCTGCGGAGCTGGCCCTTCTTGAACTGGTCGGCGGCGAGCACGGTGCCGACGTTCGAGGACTTCGCGAGGATGCCCGCGAGGGTCAGCTTGAGCGTGCCGTGGTCCCAGTAGTCGCCGATCGGCCGGTCCTGGCGGTGCAGCCGGCCGGGGACCTTGAACCGCTGCTCCTTGAACGCCAGCCCGGCGTCGACCAGCGAGCTGATGGTGAGCACCTTCTCGACCGAGCCGGGCTCGTAGACGTCGGTGAGCGCGGAGGACTTGTAGAGGCTCTTGTCGTAGCGGTACGGGTCGGCGGCGTCGTACGTCGGGTAGTCGGCCAGCGCCAGCAGCTCGCCGGTGCGGCGGTCCATGATCAGCGCCATGCCGGACTTGCCGCCGGCCTTCTCCACCGTCTGCTGCAGCACCCGCTGCGTGTAGTACTGCAGGTCGCGGTCGATGGTGAGGGTGAGGCTCTTGCCGTCGATCGCCGGCGTGACGGTGTTGTCGCCCAGCGGGATCTGGTTGCCGGCGCCGACCTCGTAGCGCGCCTCGCCGTCCTTGCCGGACAGGTAGGT
Organism: Nocardioides humi; assembly: GCF_006494775.1. Classification (NCBI taxonomy): domain Bacteria; kingdom Bacillati; phylum Actinomycetota; class Actinomycetes; order Propionibacteriales; family Nocardioidaceae; genus Nocardioides; species Nocardioides humi. The sequence goes on from NZ_CP041146.1 coordinate 272,575, forward strand.
GTTGAAGGAGTCCTCGAGGCCGGCCAGGGCCTGCGCGGAGCCGTCGTTCTTGGGGGTGCCGAGGAAGCCGATCAGGTTCGCCGCGACCGTCTTGCTGGGGTAGACGCGCAGCGGGTCGCGCTCGGTCATCAGGCCGGCGAAGGGGCGGCCCTTCTCGTCCTTGAACTGCTCCTGGATGTCGGCGACGACCTTCTCGGCCTTGCTCGCCGGCACCTGGCGGGCGACGTACTGGAACCGGCTGCCCTCGATCCGCAGCCGCCGCAGGGTCTCGAAGTAGTCGACGCCGAGGCGGTCGGAGAGGATCGTCGCCAGCTCGGGCGCGACCGCGGCGGTCACCTTGGGGTCGGCGACGACCATCCGCCCGTCGACGGTGTCGGCCATCGGCTCGCCGTTGCGGTCCAGGATCTCCCCCCGCGTCGCGGGCAGCGTCACCCGCACCTGCCCCTCGGCCGCGGCCATCTGGGCGTACGAGCGCGGGTCGACGCCCTGCAGCTGGACCAGGCGGGCGGCGAACACCGACAGCACCATCGCGATCAGCACGAACCCGATCTGCATCCGGCGGTGCGTCGAGCCGCGCAGGACCTGTCCGGTCCGGCGCCGCAGACGGCCGGCGCGTCGGCTGGTGGTGGGTCGGGTCACGCTCTCGTCCTGGTCGCTGCGGGATGGGCCTCCAACCTACGGCGGCGGATCACTGGGGCGTGGCGGGCGCGCCGTCGGCACCGGCCTTCACCTTGACCTTGACCGGGGTCGGGTCGAGCGCGGCGGGACGCTCGGGGCCGGGCGGCTCCAGCGGCAGCCGGTCCTCGCCCGAGGCGGGCTGCGGGTCGCCGCTGATCTTCCCGCTGCCGAGGTGGAGCACGCCCGCGCCGGTGGTCGGCATCACCATGCCGAGCCTCTCGGCGGCCGCGGCGACGTGCGCCGGGTCGTTGAGCGCCTGGAGGTCCATCTCCAGGGCCTCCTGCTGCGCCCCGAGGTCGGTGGCCTGCTTCTGCAGCGCCGTCTCGCGGAACGACGCCTGCTGCATCGAGGTGTTGAACATCAGCAGCCCGATCACGCCGCCGAGCAGGATCAGGCTGACGAAGGTCACGAACGGCACCCGCGGCGCCCGGGAGCGCCGCCGGGGCACGACGGTGAGCCGGGCCCGCTCGAGCGCGGCCTGCGCGAGGCGCGGAGCGACGTACGGGAGCCGGTTGCGGAGGGGTGAGGTGGAGGACATGTCTATTCGGCTCCCTTGCCAGACGACGTGTTCGGACGGCTCGATCGGGTGCGCTCGACGGCGCGCAGGCGCACGGACGCGGCGCGGGGGTTCTCCTCGATCTCCGCGGGCGCCGCCTGCTCGGCGCCGCGGGTGATCAGGCGGTACGACGGCTCGGCGCCCTCCGGGACGAACGGGAGGTCGTCGGGGACCGTCGAGCGGGTCGCGTCGGCGAAGGCCCGCTTGACCAGGCGGTCCTCCAGGGAGTGGTAGGACTCCACGACCACGCGGCCGCCGACGCCGATCGCGTCGATCGCCGCCGGGATCGCCCGGCGCAGCACCGCCAGCTCGTCGTTGACCTCCATCCGCAGCGCCTGGAAGGTCCGCTTCGCCGGGTGCCCCCCGGTCCGGCGGGCCGGCGCGGGGATGACGTCGTAGAGCAGCGCGACCAGGCGCCCCGAGGTCGTGAACGGCTCCCGGGCCCGCTCCCGGACCACGGCGTCCGCGATCCGGCGCGCCATCCGCTCCTCGCCGTACTCCTTGAGGACACGGGCGAGCTCGGCCGCGCTGTAGGTGTTGAGGACGTCCGCCGCCGTCGGGCCGGCGCTGCCCATCCGCATGTCCAGCGGGGCGTCGACGGCGTACGCGAAGCCGCGCTCGGGCAGGTCGAGCTGCATCGAGGAGACGCCGAGGTCGAACAGGACGCCGGCCACCCCCTCGTGGCCCGTGAGGCCGAGGTCGGCGAGCACGTCGGGGATCTCGTCGTAGACCGCGTGGACGCCGGTGAACCGCTCGCCGTACGACGCCAGCCGCTCCCGGCTCGTCGCCAGGGCCTGCGGGTCGCGGTCGATGCCGACCACCCGGGCCCGCGGGCAGCGCTCCAGGACCGCCTCGGTGTGGCCGCCGAGGCCGAGCGTGGCGTCGACGAGCACCGCGCCGTCGTGGCCGAGCGCGGGCGCGAGGAGGGCGACGACCCGGTCCAGCAGGACGGGGACGTGGTGCGGGCCGCTCATGCCTCAGCGCCCCGCGAGGTGGAGGAGGACCAACAGGACCGCGCAGCCGAGGGAGAGCGCGGCGGAGAACGCCATCAGGGTCAGGGCGTCGCGTGCCTGCTCGCGGACGCGGGGCTCACCGGAGACCTCCGGTGGCTGCGTGCGTACGACGCTCATGCTCTCGACCCTCGACCCTGGGACGTGCGGAAACTGGTGACTGCCGAATTGGCGACGGATCCGCAGGACCAGGTCCCGGCCCGCTCCCGGCCCGGTGTTCGGGGTGGCCGTCTGGTGCCGGGGAAGGTGCCCCAGAAGGCGGGTGGTCCCGGTGCGTCGGTGCCTGTGGCCGGGGAAGGTGCTACAGGTGCCGGCGGCGCCGGAACGTCGAGCGGGAGCGGGCTGAGACCTCGTCCTGCGGATCCGCTGTTGTGTTGTCGGTGGTGCTGCGGTGTTGCTCGGGGTGTTGCTCGGGGTGTTGCTCGGGGTGCTGCGGGGCTAGTCGTCGTCCTCGTCGAGGTCGGCGAACTCCTCCAGGGCCTCGAGCTGGAACTCGCGCCAGGCGGCGGGGTTCCAGATCTCCAGGCGGTCCCGGACGCCGATCACGACGACGTCGCGCTCGAGGCCGGCGTACTCACGCAGGTGGGCCGGGATGCCGACCCGTCCCTGCTTGTCGGGGGTGCTCTCGTCGCCGCCGGCGAAGAGCACCCGGGCGTAGCGCCGGGCGGCGCGGTTGGTCATCGGCCGGGCGGCCTGCCGCTCGGCCTCCTCGGCGAACACGTCGGTCGGCCACACGACGAGGCACTTGTCCTGTCCCTGTGTGACCACGAGCCCCTCCGCCAGCCGATCCCTGAACTTCGCCGGGAGGAAGAGGCGGCCCTTGTCGTCGAGCTTCGGGGTGTAGGTGCCCATGAAGAGCATCGGGCCACCCCCAGCCGTCCCACCGGACTCCGCCGTCCTCCACTTTCCCCCACAGTACTCCACTTTCCCCCACCGTCAACCACCATTGCCCCACTTCCGGCCGTGTCCTGCTCCCCCGGCGTGCGTAAAACCGCGGGTCAGCGCCCCGGGAGCGCCGGTGGAGCGGAGTGGAGGAGAAGTGGAGCGCCGGTGGGGCGTCCGCGGGGAAGGCGGCGGGCGGGAATCGCCTCTTCAGCGGTGATTCCCGCGCTTCCCGCCCGTTGCTACGGCCAGGAAGCGCAGGCAACGGCCGAGGAGTGTGCAGTTTTCGCCGCCGCCGTAGGGTTGCTCCACCGCAGCAGGAGGCTGCTGTGAGAGAGGGAGAACAGCCGTGGAGCCGCCGATCACCGATGTCGACACCGTGGCGCGCGTCGCCGGGCGGATCCAGGCCAACGTGGAGAAGGTGATCGAGGGCAAGGGCGAGGTCGTCGGCGCCGCGATCATCGTGCTCCTGGCCGAGGGCCACCTGCTCCTCGAGGACGTCCCCGGCGTCGGCAAGACCATGCTGAGCAAGGCGCTGGCCCGCAGCATCGACTCGACGGTGCGCCGGATCCAGTTCACGCCCGACCTGCTGCCCTCCGACATCACGGGCGTGTCGGTCTACAACCAGTCGACCCGCGAGTTCGAGTTCCGCCCCGGCGGCGTGTTCGCCAACGTGGTCATCGGCGACGAGATCAACCGCGCCTCCCCCAAGACCCAGTCGGCGCTGCTGGAGTGCATGGCCGAGCGGCAGGTGACCGTCGACAACATCACCTACCAGCTCGAGTCGCCGTTCATGGTGATCGCGACCCAGAACCCGGTCGAGATGGAGGGCACCTACCCCCTGCCCGAGGCGCAGCGCGACCGCTTCCTCGCCCGGGTCTCCATCGGCTACCCCGTGCCGGCCGCGGAGATCGCGATGCTCGCCCACCACGGCGCGGACAACCCGCTCGACGACCTGGAGCCGGTCACCGACAGCGCCGAGATCCGCAAGATCTGCGCGATCGTCAGCCAGGTCCACGTCTCCGACGGGGTGCAGCGGTACGCCGTCGCGCTGACCGCCGCGACCCGGCAGAGCCCCGAGCTCGTGCTCGGGGCCTCGCCGCGCGCGACGCTCCACCTGGTCCGCGCGGCCAAGGCCCGGGCCGCGCTCCACCGCCGCGACTACGTCCTGCCCGACGACCTGCGGGCGCTGGTGCAGCCGGTGCTCGCCCACCGCCTGCTGCCGAGCGCGGAGGCGGCGATCGGCGGCAGCACCGTCGCGACCATCCTCGAGGGCATCGCGGCGAGCGTCCCGGTGCCCGATCCCTCGTCCTGAGCGGTCCGATGCGCCGGCACCTGTCCTCCCTGACCCTCCGCGGACGCGCGTTCCTCGCCGCGGGGGCGACGGCGGTGGTGTGCGCGATCGGCTTCGGGCAGCCCGCGCTGACCCGGGTCGGCGTCCTCGTCATGGCGCTGCCGCTGCTCGCGGCGCTGGTGGTGGGGCGGCGCCGGCACGATCCCACCGTCACCCGGACCGTGTGGCCGCGCCTGCTCCGGGCCGGCGAGAGCGCCCGGATCGACCTGACCGTCGCCAGCGAGCGGAGGCGAGCCGACGGCGCCCTGCTGGTCGAGGACACGCTCCCCTACGCCCTCGGCGGTCGCGCGCGCTTCGTGCTGCAGGGCCTCGGCGGCGCGTGGGAGCGGACCGTGTCCTACCCCGTCCGCTCCGACATCCGGGGCCGGTACGTCGTCGGGCCGCTCGTCGCTCGGCTCGCCGACCCGTTCGGGCTGGTGGAGCGGCGCCGGGCGATCGGCGGCACCGCCCAGCTGACGGTCACCCCGCGCGTGGTGCCGCTGCCCGCGATCCCGCTCTCCGGCGGCTGGCAGGGCGCGGGCGAGCACCGGCCGCAGGCGTTCGCCGCCGGGTCGGCCGAGGACGTCAGCGTGCGCGAGTACCGCCGCGGCGACGACCTCCGGCGGGTCCACTGGCGCAGCTCCGCACGGATCGGCGAGCTGATGGTGCGGCGCGAGGAGCAGCCCTGGGAGGCGCACGCGACGGTCCTGCTCGACAACCGGCGCCTGGCGCACCGCGGGCACGGACCCGCGTCCAGCCTGGAGTCGGCGGTGATCGCCGCGGCGTCGGTGGCCGTCCACCTCGAGCAGCACGGGTACGCCGTCCAGCTCTGCACCGCCGACGGTCTCGGCGGCGGGGCCGCCGGCGATCCGACCCTGGGCGCCGAGCGCGCGCTGGAGCACCTGGCGGTCCTCGAGATGAGCCACCGCGCCACGCTCGACGTCGGCTGGTCCGGCGAGCAGGCGCGCGGCGGCGTCGTGGTGGCGGTGCTCGGCGGGTTCCTCCCCGACGACAACGCGGCGCTGCGCCGGATCCGGCACGACGCCGGCGTCGCGCTGGCCCTGGTCCTCGACGTCGACCAGTGGTCGCCGGCCCGCGGAGGCCTCGGCGGCGTCGCGGCCGCGGCGCCGGTCACCTCCCTGGCCTGGCGGGCCACCGGGCTCGGCCCGCGCGACCACCTCGACACGGCCTGGCGCGAGCTCGGCCGGGCGCCGGTCCGAGGCGGTGCCCGCGCATGAGCGCCCCGACGAGCAGCTCCACGGCGAGCCACCGCGGACCGTTCGGCCCGGCCCTGCTCCTCGGAGCCGTCTCCGCGCTCACCACCTGGGCGGCGCTGACCGCCTGGCGTGGCTTCGTCGAGCAGCCCGGCACCTACCTCCGCCCGCTGGCCGTGCTCGCCGGGCTGCTGGCCGTCGCCGGCTCCCTCCTGCGCTGGCTCGGCACGCCCCGCTGGCTGACCGCCGTCGCGCAGACCCTGCTCACCGCGGTCGTCGTCTCCCGCGAGATCACCGGCTCCTTCATCCCCCTCGGCGGCCCGGTCGCCGAGATCTGGCAGGCCCTGGAGACGTCGACCCAGAGCGCACGCGAGTACGCCGCACCGATCAGCGCCCAGGTGCCCCCGGTCTGGCCGCTGCTCCTCGTCGCCGGCGCCGCCGTACTGCTGCTCGTCGACACCCTCGCCTGCACCCTGCGCCGGGTCCCGGCCGCGGGCCTCGGCCTGCTCGCCGTCTACGCCCTGCCGAGCGGGGTCCTCGACGACGGCCCGGACGTGTGGAGCTTCGTGGCCGCGGCCGGCGGCTTCCTCGTCCTGCTGCACCTCGACTCCCGCGACCACCTGCTCCGCTGGGGACGCACGGTCGGCCCGGAGGAGGACACCCTCTGGCGCCACGGCAACCCGCTGCAGGAGGCGCTGCGCGCCGGGGCCGGGCGGATCGGCGTGACCGCGACGGCCCTCGCCCTGGTGATCCCCACCTTCCTGCCGGCCGTCGGCTTCGACGTGCTCGACCTCGGCACGGGGCGCGGCGACGGCGACATCCGGATCCGCAAGCCGATCGCGGACATGCGCCGCGACCTCGAGCGCGGCCGGGACGTGCCGCTGGTCCTGGTCCGCACCCAGGACCCCTCGCCGTCGTACCTGCGGATCTCGGTGCTCAACCGCTACACCGGCGAGGAGTGGAGCAGCGGCGACCGCGACGTCGCTCGGAGCAACGTCGCCGCCGGCGACGTCCCGCTGCCCCCGGGGCTGTCCGACGAGGTCCCGCGGACGCCGTACGCCTACGAGGTCTCGATCACCGACGAGCTCGACTCGACCTGGCTGCCGACGCAGTACCCCGTCTCGGCGGTCGACGCCCCGGGCGACTGGCGGTTCGACCCCTCGACCATGGACTTCCTCGCCGCCGACGACGAGCTGGACACCCGCGGGATCACCTACCGGATGACCGCGCTGGACCTGGACTTCGGCACGAACCTCAACTTCTTCCGCGACGCCGGCTCCGGCGACGTCCCCGAGGAGGTGCTCGACCTGCCGAGCTCGGTGCCGCCGATCGTGCGCACCCTGGCCCGCGAGGTCACCACCGGTGCGACCTCCGACTACGAGCGCGCGCGGCTCCTGCAGCGCTGGTTCCGGCAGGACGGCGGGTTCACCTACGACCTGAGCAAGGCGCCCAAGGGCACCGGCAACCAGACCCTGGAGGGCTTCCTCGCCACCAGCGGACGGGTCGGGTACTGCGAGCAGTTCGCCTCCGCGATGGCCGTGATGGCCCGGGTGCTGGGCATCCCGGCCCGCGTCGCCGTGGGCTTCCTGCAGCCCGACCAGATCGCGGACGACACCTGGGAGTACAGCAGCCACGACCTGCACGCCTGGCCGGAGCTGTACTTCGCCGGGTCGGGCTGGGTGCGCTTCGAGCCCACCCCGTCGGGCCGCGTCGGCAATGTGCCCTTCTACACCCGGGCACCGGTCGACGGCGGCAGCGACGACCCCCGCGGCGGGCCGACGGGAGCGACGTCCGCGACGCCCGGCGCCACCTCGACCGTGGCCCCGAGCGCGGGGCCGAACCAGCGCCCGGAGATCGACCGCGACCCCGGGACCGCCGGCGACGGCGACGAGTCCGGGCTCCCGACCCCGGTCCTGGCCGGCGGACTGGTCCTGCTCGTCCTCCTCCTGGCCGGCGCCGCCGCGCTCGGCGGGCCGACGGCGCTGCGCGCCCGGGCGCGTCGTACGCGGCTGGCCGGGACGCCCGACGACGTGTGGGCCGAGGTCCGCGCGAGCGCCGTCGACCTCGGCCTGCCCTGGCCCGCCGGCCGGTCGCCGCGCGAGGCCGGCGGCGCCCTCCTCGACCACCTCGCCGATCCCACCGCCCGCCCGGCCGAGCGGCCGCGCACCGGCGCCGCGGCGGCGCCCGAGGCCGCCGACGCCCTGGAGCGCCTGGTCCTCGCGGTCGAGCGGTCCCGCTACGCCCGGCCCGGCGCGGTGGCGACGCTGGAGCGGACCGCGCTCGCCGAGGACGGCGCGCTCGTGGTCGCGTCGCTGGAGGCCGGGGTCACGCCGCGGGTACGGCGGCGGGCGCGGTGGGTTCCGCGGTCGGTGTGGGGGCGGTAGCCGCTCTCGGGCAGCCGCACCTTGGAGCCGGGCTCGGGAGCCGGCCCGGGTGGCTGTCCGGGTCGACCCCTCCGGCGTCTCCCGGCCGCCCCTGACGGCTCGGAGCGGGGACCCCGCCGTCGGCGCTACTCGGTCTCGCCATCGACATCTCGCGCACACGCCGACGGCACCCCGACATCGCCGTCAGGGGCAGCCGTCCGACGCCTGCGGCGTCGACCCGGACAACCAGCGCGTAGGCACCTGGACGGCGCGTTCGGCTCGGCCAGAGTCCTAGAAGCCGCGGTCCTTGCGGCGGCGCCAGCGGGCCTGGAGGGTGTCCATGAAGCCGGAGGAGCGGCCGTGGTTGCGGCCGCGGCGGCCGCCGTCGACGACGCCGAAGCCGGAGGGGTGGGCCGAGACGTCGGGGGCTGCTCCGCCGCGCTGACCGCGCAGGGAGCCGAGCAGGATGGTCGCGGAGGCGAGCATGATCAGGAAGCCGGCCACGCCGACGGGCCAGTAGCCGCTGACGGCACCGCCCATCATCACGGCGACGCCGGCGGCGAAGACCACGCCGGCCAGGATCGCGCGGCGCCGAGCGGCCTGCCGGAGGGTCGTGCCCCGGAGGGTGGACGCGAACTTGGGGTCCTCCTCGCTGAGGGCGCGCTCCATCTGCTCCAGCAGTCGCAGCTCCTCTTCCGAGAGTGGCACCGAATCCTCCGACACGTGTGAGGCGGTTCTCCGCCGATGACTCTTCCTCCAAGTGTAGGCAGGCATCTCCAGCGGGGGTAGGGCGTCCCCCGAAATTGTGCATTCGGTCACGAAACGTGATTCGTCCGGGGGATGGCCGGGCGGGTCACAACAGGCTCGCGCGGCGGACGGCGGCGGAGCCGAACCGGTCCACGGCGCGGTCGACCGCGCGGTCGGCGTCGGGCCAGCCGGGGTCGCGCTCCCCCAGCACCAGCTGGCGGCCGTCACCGGGTCGCAGGCGGCGCAGGCCCTCGACGCGGACGCCGACGAGGCGGACGGCGAGCGGGCGGGGGCGACGGGCGTCGAGGAGCGCGTCGAGGAGGGTGAGGGCGACGACGTACACCTCCTGGGTGACGTCGGTCGGCTCCGGCAGGGTCCGGGAGCGCTGGACGGTCGTGAAGTCGGAGAAGCGGACGGTCACCGTCACGGTCCGGCCGGTGCGGCCGGCGCCGCGGACCCGGGCGGTGACCCGCGCGGTGATGCGGAGCAGCTCGCGGCGCAGCTCGTCGCGGTCGCGCAGGTCGACGGCGAGGGTGTGCTGCGAGCCCATGCTGCTCTCGGGCTCGCCCTCGCCGAAGCCGAACACCCCGGCCCCGCCGGGGCGCAGCTCGGTGCGGTCGGTGCCCCAGACCAGGGCGTGCAGGTGGCCGCCGAGGTGGTGGCCGACCATCCGGCGCAGCAGGTCGACCGGGATGGCGGCGACATCGCCGACGGTGACGAGCCCGAGCCGGTGCAGCCGCTGGCGGGTGGACTCGCCGACGCCGTACAGGACGCCGACGTCGAGGGGATGGACCTCGGCGACGAACCGCTCCGGCGGGATCACCCGCACGCCGTCGGGCTTGGCCTGCCGGCTGGCGAGCTTGGCGACCGAGATCGAGGCGGCGATGCCGACCGAGCAGGTGATGCCGTGCTCGCCGCGGATCCGGGAGCGGAGCCGCTCGGCGATCGCCTCCGGCGGGCCGAACAGCCGGACGGCGCCGCGCACGTCGAGGAAGGCCTCGTCGAGCGAGGTCACCTCGACGACCGGGGTGACGGTGCGGAAGGTCTCCATGATCGCCTTCGACACCGGTGTGAGCAGCCCGAAGTCGGGCGGCAGGGTGACGGCGTGCGGGCACAGCCGGCGGGCCTCGGCGCCCGACATCCCCGATCTGATGCCGTAGCGGCGGGCGGGGTAGTTGGCGGACAGCACGACACCGCGGTGGCCGCCGCCGACGACCACCGGGATGTCGTGGAGCTCGGGGCGGTCGCGGATCATCACCGACGCGTAGAACGCGTCCATGTCGACGTGCAGGATCGGGCAGCGGACCGTCACGGCCCGCTCCCGGGAGGGTCAGGAGGCGGCGTGGGCCAGGACGTGGAGCTGCGTGGCGAGCGGGAGGTACTCCGGGCGCTGCGCGACCGCGCGCTCCAGGTCGACCAGCGCCGCCGCGGCGCCGGGCTCCTGGTCGACGAGCGCGGCGGGCACCAGGTCCGCGAAGACCCGGACTGCGTGCACGGCGACCGCGCCGAAGCCGTGGTCGGCCAGCAGGTCGCGGACCTCGTCGGCGGTGAACCGGCGGCCGGTGCGCGGGTCGACCGGCTCGCGGTCGTCGAGCAGGCCCCGGGCCTGCTGGAAGTGGCCGGCCATGGCCCGGGCGATGACCGCCGCGTGACGCTGCCCGACGACCAGGCTGAGCAGGCCGCCGGGGCGCAGCACCTGGCCGATCCGCGCCAGCGCCAGGGCCGGGTCGACGACCTCGAGCACGCCGTGGCACAGGACCACGTCGGCGCTCCCGGCTCCCACCACCTCGACGAGGTCGGCGACGTCGCCCTGCAGCCCGGACACCTCGAGGTCCACCTCTCGGGCTCGGCGGGCCAGGGCGGCGAGGGCGTCGGGACTCGGGTCGACGACCCGGACCCGGTGGCCCGACTCGGCCAGCCGTACGGCGAAGCCGCCGGTGCCGCCGCCGAGGTCGACCACGTCGCGAGGTCCGTCCGCGAGCGCGGCCTCGAGGGCGTCCCAGACGACCGCGGTGCGGACCGAACCACGCTGCTCGCGAGAGGGCATGCCCGGAACATTAGTCGGAGGGCGCCAGCACGTCGCTCAGCCCACGGCGCGGCCGGCGAGCTGCTCGCCGAGCGGGACGTGCGGGGTCAGCCCCAGGGCGTGCTCGACGAGGGCGAGGAAGCGGTCGGCGTCGCGGACCAGGTCGTCGGCCTCGCGCTCGGTCGCGGCCCGCGCCGAGCCCGCCTCGGCCGCGGCCCGCTTGGCGGCGCCGGAGGCGAAGAAGGAGGCCCACTCGGCCAGCTCGGGCGCGACCTCGGCCAGCAGCACCCAGGCGTTGCGCTGGGCGCGGCGCCGGCCCGGCTCCGGCCGGGCGCGTGCGGCCAGCAGGGCCGCGGCGGCGCGCAGGGCGGCGACGTGGGCGCAGGCGTAGCGGGTGGGGACGTCACGGGCGGCGACCGCCTCGCTCAGCGACTCCGCGGACCGGATCAGGTAGTTGTGGGTGGTCGCCGGCAGGGCGTGCGGGCTGACCGTGAAGGGGGCGAACTGCTGGGCCACGGCGTCTTCTCCTCCGATTCTGTTCGAACATGTGTTCGAACGATCCGAAGGTACACCGCGGGTCCGACACGACTCAAGAGTCGGCGGCGGGCTCCTCGGCGGGCTCGCCGACCGGCGCGGCGGCGGACTCCTCGGCCGCCGCCTCCGCCTCCGCCGGCGCGGCGGCGGCCGCGCCGACGGGCCTCCCGGCCGACTTCCCGGCGGCCTCGCGGACGAACCAGGCGCTCTGCGGGTGCCAGAGGAACACCAGCGTCACCGCGCCGATCACCGCCGCGGCGATCGCCATCCCGTCGACCATGGTGGGCGGGTCGGTGCGGACCGTGGCGACCGCGACCAGGATCACGCCGACCACGATCGCGGCCAGGGAGTGCCGGGCCCAGTTGTGGCCGATGCGGAAGAGCGCGATGAGCGTCGCCGAGAGCACGGCCGTGACGCCGTACAGGACGAGGATGACGGGGACGAACTCGACCGGTTGGACGGTGCTGTCGCCGACCTGCATCGGCGACCAGACGCTGCCGAGGTCGTCGCGCCGGACGACGACGAGGACGCACACCAGCAGACCGGCCGCCACCAGGAACCACAGCAGCCAGCAGGCGATCACGACCGCGGGCGGCCGTTCCGGCTGCTCGGTGTCGGTCTCAGGCATGCTTCCTCCAGTCCGTGCGTGGGCAATCTCAATTCGGGGGCGGGCGCTCGGTAGGGTCACCCCCATGTCGGCCGAGCATCCCTCGATCACCCGGTTCCGCGACGAGCACCAGCGCCGGGGTGGCACCGGCGAGATCGTCATTCTGCCCGACTCGGTCCACACCGCCGCACTGGCCGCCGAGGCGCTCGGCTGCGAGGTGGGGGCGATCGCCAACAGTCTGCTCTTCGATGCCGACGGAACCCCCGTGCTGATCCTCACCTCGGGCGCGCACCGCGTCGACACCGAGCTCGTCCGGACCACCATCGGCGGCCCGCCGCTGCGCCGGGCCGAGCCGGAGTTCGTGCGCGAGCACACCGGCCAGGTGATCGGCGGGGTCTCCCCCATCGGCCACCCCGCCCCGGTGCCGACGTACCTCGACCCCTGGCTGCAGCGCTACGACGTGGTCTGGGCCGCGGCGGGACACCCGGCGGCGGTCTTCTCGACGACGTACGACGAGCTGCTGGACCTCACCGGCGCCACCCCGGTCGACGTCGCGAAGGACTGAGGGCCCCGACGTGGCGCGCATCGTCGTCGTCGGCGGCGGTCTCGGCGGCATGGCCGCCGCCGCCCGGCTGGCCAAGGCGGGGCACGAGGTGGCGCTCCTGGAGGCCTCCCACCGGCTCGGGGGCGCGCTCGCGCCCGTCGAGCAGGACGGCTACCGGTGGGACGCCGGACCGGCGTCCACGCTGCTGCCGGCCGCGCTGCGCGACCTGTTCCGCAAGTCGGGCCGGCCGCTGGAGAAGGAGCTGGGGAGCGACCTGGAGCCGCTCCCGGTGCTGCGCGAGCACCGGTTCGCCGACCGCACGTCGGTGCTGCTGCCCGGCGGCTCCCGGGCCGACCAGATCGCGGCGTTCGACGAGCTCGGGCCGGGCCTCGGCGAGAAGTGGGCCCAGCACGTCGACGTCTACGGGCCGGTGTGGGACGTCCTGCGCCGCCACTACGTCGAGGTCCCCTGGGACCCGCGCACCAAGGGCGCGGTCCCCAAGGAGCTGGACTCGATGTTCGACATCCGCGAGACCCTCCACCGGCGGCTGCGGCACGCGTTCCGCGACGACCGGCTGGCGCTCGTCGCCGGGCACCCGGCCGTCGCCGAGGGCCACGAGCTGCGCAATGTGCCGTCGTGGGTCGGGGTCACCGCCTATCTCGAGCAGTGCTTCGGCGGCTGGCGCGTCCCGGGCGGGATGGGCCGGGTCGCCGAGCTGCTCGGCGCCCGGCTCGGGACCCGCGGGGTGCAGGTCCGCACCGGCGTCGAGGTCGAGGACCTGGTCGTGCGGGAGGGCCGGGTGGTCGCCGTGCGCACCGCCGAGGGCGAGGCCGACGCCGATGCCGTCGTCGTCGCGGTCGACCCGCGCCGCCTGCCCGTGCTGGCGCCGTACGTCGAGCGGACCATGCCGGCGATCCCGCCGGTGGTGGCCCATGTCGGCCTCGCCGGCGACGTGCCGGACCTCCCCCACGAGCTGGTCATCCACGAGGAGCCGCTGCTCACCGTGCGGCCGGGCGGCACCGCGCCCGACGGCGGCACCGCCTGGACCGTCCACGGCCGCGGCAAGATCGCCGAGGACCTGCTCGACGCGCTCGCGCGCCACAGGATCGACGTCCGCGAGAACGTCGTCACCCGGGTCGACCTCTCCCCCGCGACCAGGTCGCGCAGTGGCGCGGCTCGCCGATGGGCGTGCTCTGGCAGGGCCGGGGCACGGTACGACGCCGGCTCGGCCCCTCGACCCCCGTCGCCGGCGTCTACGCCGCCGGCGCGCACACCGCTCCCGGCGCCGGCGTGCCGTTCGTGGCGCAGTCGGCGGCACTGGTCGCGCAGCTGATCGGGCCGACCTGAGCCTGAGCCCGGCCGGTCAGACCGTGATCTGCAGCGCCTCGAAGATCTCCAGCGTCGCCTTCGAGCGGTTCAGCGTGTAGAAGTGCAGGCCGGGCGCACCGCCGGCGAGCAGCTCGTCGCAGAGCTCGGCGGCGATCCGGATCCCCTCGGCCCGCACGGCGGCGGGATCGCCGTCGTAGGCGCTGATCCGCTCGACGATGTCGCCGGGCACGCTGGTGCCGATCAGCTCGCCCTGCCGGCGGATGGCGGCGAGGTTCAGGATCGGCATGATGCCCGGCAGGATCGGGATGTCGACGCCGCGGTCGCGGACCCGCTCGACCAGCGCGAAGTAGTCGGACGCCCGGAAGAACATCTGGGTGACGGCGAACTCCGCGCCCGCGCGGGCCTTGGCGACGAGCACGTCGGCGTCGGCGTCGAGGGAGTCGGCGGACGGGTGGCCCTCGGGGAACGCGGCGATGCCGACCCGGAAGTCACCGCGCGAGCGCGCCAGCTCGACCAGCTCGACGGCGTAGTTGAGTCCGCCGTCGGTCGGCGTCCAGTCGGCGCGCGGGCCCTCCTGCGGGTCGCCCCGCAGCGCCATCACGTGGTTGACGCCCTCGGCGACGTAGGAGTCGAGGATGCCCTCGAGCTCGTCGCGGGTGTGGCCGACGCAGGTGAGGTGCGCCATCGGGACCATCGACGTCTCGCGGGCGATCCGGCCGGTGATCGCGACGGTCTTGTCGCGGGTGCTGCCGCCGGCGCCGTACGTCACCGACACGAAGGTCGGGCGGTAGGGCTCGAGCGCGCGGATCGCGTCCCAGAGCTGGGTCTCACCCGCCTCGTCCTTGGGCGGGAAGAACTCGAAGGAGAAGGATCGGCCACCCTCGCGGATGATCTCGCCGAGGGAGCGCCCAGCACCGGTGGTCATGGGCCGCAGTGTAGGTGGCCCCGCGGGCTCGGGCCCGGGCATCTCGCCGATCACGGGTGTCACTAGGCTCACTCGGGTGACACAGCAGGCGTGGGACCCGACCGCTTTCCGGACCGAGGTCCAGGCCACCCTCGACGCCTTCCTGGCCGACCAGGCGACCCGGCTGGCCCCGCTCGGCGGCGACGCCGCGCGCCTGCTGTCCGAGGCGCGGGTCACCGTGACGGGCGGCAAGCGGTTCCGGGCCGCGTTCTGCCACTGGGGGTACGCCGCGCTCGCCGGTGCCCCGTCGGGCGCCGATGCCGAGGCGGTACGACGGGCCGCCGCCGCGCTCGAGCTCCTCCACGCCAGCGCCCTGGTCCACGACGACCTGATGGACGCCTCCGACACCCGCCGCGGCCGCTCCGCGACCCACCGCACCTTCGAGCGCGCCCACCGCGCCGACGGCTGGCGCGGCGACCCGGAGCAGTACGGCGCCGCCGCGGCCATCCTGCTCGGCGACCTGCTGCTGTCCTGGGCCGACGAGCTGCTGCGTCGCTGTGGCCTGGGCTGGGACCGGGTCGGGCCCGCGCTCGAGGTGTTCGACCTGTGCCGCTCCGAGGTGATCGCCGGGCAGTTCCTCGACGTGTCCGTGCAGGCGCGCGGCCGCGCCGACGTCGCACAGGCGATGACGGTGCTGCGCTACAAGTCCGCGAAGTACTCCATCGAGCGCCCGCTCCACGTCGGTGCCGCCCTCGCCGGGGCCGACCCCGCCGCGCTCGACCTGCTCACCGGGTTCGGGCTGCCGCTGGGCGAGGCCTTCCAGCTGCGCGACGACCTGCTCGGCGTGTTCGGCGACCCCGCCACCACCGGCAAGCCCGCGGGCGACGACCTCGTCGAGGGCAAGCGGACCGTGCTCGTCGCGCTCGCCCTCGACCACGCCGCTCCCGCCGACGCCGAGCGGCTCGACGCCGCCCTCGGCACGCCGCTGGCCGAGCCCGAGGTCGCCGAGCTGCGCGCGATCATCGACGGCTGCGGCGCCCGCGCCGAGGTCGAGACGATGATCGACGACCTCGCCCGGCAGGCGGTCGAGGCGCTGCGCCGCGGCCAGGCCGAGGCGGGCTGGGACGCCGAGGCGTGCGGGGTGCTGGAGCAGCTCGCGGCCGCCGCCACCCGCCGCACCCGCTGACTCCTCGCCGGTCGTCGCGGGAAGCTCAGTCCAGCAGCGGTACGCCCTCCGGACCCGGTCCGCGCAGGAGCACCTCGACCTCCGGATCGGCGTCGCCGCGCTCCCCCAGCACCTCCAGCAGGATGCCGAACCAGCGCGGCTCGGCCCGTGCGAGCCCGGCCCAGGCGTCCCAGAGCAGGACGGTCCGGCCGGGCAGGTCGCGCAGGCTGTCGTTGAGGGCGTCCAGGTTGGCGCCGTAGTGGTCGCCGAACGCCAGGGCGTCGCCGATCGCGTGCAGCACGCCGGCCCGGGTCTGCAGACCGGCGCCGTCGACGTACCCGAAGGCCCAGCCGGCGTGCTCGACGGCGCGCCGGACGTCGGCGACGTCGAGCGCCGACTCCCATCGATGGACGCCGGGGGCGTGGCGCCCGGCGAGGACGGCGGCCAGACCGCTCATCGATCCTCCCGGATCCGCTCGAAGGACGCGTAGTGGTCGGCGGTCCAGTACAGCTCGCCGCCGTCGCCGGCGATGATCCGCCGCGCGCCGCGATGGCTCACACCGGGCGTGTCGACGGTGTACTCCGCGTAGTAGCCGCGCGGCCGATCGGGCAGCAGGCCCTCGAAGTTGCCGAAGGTGGAGCCGTCCTTGCCGGGGTACGGGAACGGGCCGCCGGCCTCGATCAGCGCCACGGTCGCGGCGGCCTCCGGGGGCAGGTCGGCCAGGTCGACGTACGGGAGGCCGTGCTCGTCGCGCGAGGGCGCCGGGGTCGTCGCCGGGGTCGTCGCCGGGGTCGTCGCCGGGGTCGTCGCCGGGGTCGTCGCCGGGGTCGTCGCCGGGGTCGTCGCCGGGGAGGATGCCGACGGCGTGTCCGCGGCCCGGTCGGGCGCGTCGCCGGACCCGCGGGACTGCAGCCACCACACGCCCAGCAGCAGGACGACGGTGATCGCCGTGGAGACGACCTGGGTCGTACGCCGGCTCAGCCGCGGCACGTGCGACGCCTCAGAGCGCGAGCGCCTGGGCGCGGCGCTTGACCTCCGAGCCGCGGTTCTCGCGCAGCGCGTCGATGGGCCGGCCGGGCAGGTCGGCGTCGAGGAAGATCCAGGCGATGCACTCCCGGTCGTCGAAACCGTTGTCGTGGAGCAGGGTCAGCAGCCCGGGCAGGCCCTTCACCGGCTCGCCGTCGACGAGGAGGAGCGCCGGCACGCCCTGCGGCCGGCCGTCGCCGGGCACCGCCGCCGCGAGCTGGTGCTCGCGCACCATGGTGCGCACCTTGGCCGGGGTGACGCCGATCTCGGCGGCGGCCTGGTCCCAGTCCAGCCAGTCCTCGACGAGGGCGGCGAGGTCGTGGTCGGCCAGTCGCGGTTCGGTCATGGTCCCATCCTCCCCCACGGCGTGGCTGCGCGCCGGTGTGGGTCGGCGCCGTACCATGGTCGCTCCGGTCACCTTCCCCGGCCGGACCAGATGAACATGCACAGGAGGGTCGCTGTGCACGAAGACCAGCGCGCCCGCGGCGGCACCGCCGCGCGCCCCGGCGACCCCTCGCCGCGCATCGAGGACCACCGGTACGGCCGCCTGCTCGACGGGCGGTACCGGATCGGCGTCCGGATCGCCCGCGGCGGCATGGCCAGCGTCTACGAGGCCGTCGACACCCGGCTGGACCGCACGGTCGCGGTCAAGATCATGCATCCCGGCCTGGGCGACGCGTCCACGCAGGACGACGAGTCGTTCGCCCGCCGGTTCGTGAGCGAGGCCAAGGCGGCGGCCCGGCTCTCGCACCCCAACGTGGTCGCGGTGTTCGACCAGGGGCGCGACGACAGCGACGGCACGGTCTACCTCGTCATGGAGTACGTCCCGGGGCACACCCTGCGCGACACCGTCGGCAAGGAGGCGCCGATGTCGCCCGAGCGGGCGCTCGCGGTGCTCGACCCGGTGCTCTCCGCGCTCGGCGCCGCCCACCGCGCGGGCCTGATCCACCGCGACGTGAAGCCCGAGAACGTCCTCATCGCCGACGACGGGCGGATCAAGGTCGCCGACTTCGGCCTGGCCAAGGCGGTCAGCGCCGACACGCAGCACACCGCGACCAACGGCGTCCTCATCGGCACCGTCTCCTATCTCGCGCCCGAGCTGGTCGTCGAGCAGCGGGCCGACGCCCGCGCCGACGTGTACGCCGCCGGCGTGATCCTCTTCGAGCTGCTGACCGGCACCAAGCCCCACACCGGCGAGACGCCGATCGCGGTGGCCTACCGCCACGTCCACGAGGACGTCCCGCGGCCGTCCACGGTCGTGCCCGGCATCCCCGACTACGTCGACGCGCTGGTCGTGCGGGCGACCACCCGCGACGCCGGCCAGCGCCCCGCCGACGCGACCGTGCTGCTGCATCACGTGCGCCGGGTCGTCCAGGCGCTCCACGACGGCGTCCGCTCCGATCCCGAGCTGGTGGCCGACCTGATGCCGACGGCCCGGGTCGTCGAGCAGGACTCCCCCGCCGGCGTCGGCGGCGACACGACACCGGAGCCGGTCAGCTCGCTGTGGGGCGGGATGCCCGACCCGATCGCCGAGGAGCCCCCCAGCGCGGTGCCGGCTGGGTCGAGCGCGTCTCCGGCGGCGCGAAAGGCAGCAAGCTGCCGGAGGCCGCCTCTCGCCGCACTGCCGACCAATCGGTCCGGACCGCCGTCCGTCCTCCGGCGCCGCCGCGCGAGCAGACGTCCGTCATCGCCGGGCCCCCGCAGCCCCCGCAGCCACCGCCCGCGCGGCCGGCGAAGCGGCGCCGTCGCGGCAAGGGCATCACGATCGCGCTGGTCCTCGTCGTGCTCGCGGCCGCGGTCGGCGGCACCGCCTGGTGGGTCGGCTGGGGCCGCTACACCACGACGCCCGGGGTGATCGGGCTGGAGCAGGCGGCGGCGCAGGCGAAGCTCGACAAGGCCGGCCTGGGCGTGCGGGTCGGCGAGGAGGTCTACTCCGAGAGCGTCGAGAAGGGCGTGGTCATCTCCACCGACCCGCGGCCCGGCGCGCGGATCCTCCCCGACGGCGACGTGACCCTGGTCGTCTCGCTCGGCCCGGAGCGCTACGACGTCCCCGACCTGACCGGCAAGAGCGTCGAGGAGGCGGAGGCGGCGCTGGCGGAGGTGAAGTTCGTCGCCGGACAGCCGGTCGAGAAGTGGTCGGAGACGGTCGAGGCCGGCCGGGTGATCCGGAGCCAGCCCGCCTTCGGCACGCCCGAGGCCGCCGCGCTGCCCGTCGGGTCCTCGGTGACCCTGGTCGTCTCGAAGGGCCGCAAGCCGATCGAGGTCCGCAGCTGGGTGGGCAAGGACGCCGCCAAGGCCACCCAGGCCCTGGAGAAGAAGGGCCTCAAGGTCGAGGTCACCGACGAGGTCTACAGCGACACCGTCGCCAAGGGCCGCGTGATCAGCCAGACGCCCGACTCCGGCACCCTCCACAAGCAGGACACCGTGCAGCTCGTGGTGTCGAAGGGGCCTGAGCTCGTGGCCGTCCCGGCGGTGCGCTACCTGTCCACCGACGACGCGGTCGAGAAGCTCGAGGACCTCGGCTTCGAGGTGCGGAAGGAGCGGGCGACGATCTACCTCAGCGGATCGGTCGCCTGGGACACCGACCCGAAGTCCGGCACGAAGCTCGCGAAGGGCAGCACGGTCGTCCTGTACGTCGTCTGACCGGACGGGTCTGCCGCCACGGCGGGTCTGCGCCACCGCGGCCGTCCCCGGCCGGGGTGGCGCTCGACGCGTTCCGGGCGCACCATGGGTTCCTGGGGGACGCGAACCTACGGAGTCGACATGGCCGGTCACATCATCCACGTGCACACCACCATCCCCGCCCCGCCGGACCAGGTCTGGGACGTCATCACCGACGTCGCCCACGCCGGCGACGTGCTGCGCAGCGTCAGCGACAGCGAGCTGCTCACCGAGGGGACGTACGACGTCGGGACGACCTGGCGCGAGCGGCGCACCCTGTTCGGGCACCACGGGCCGGAGCAGCTGCAGGTCGTGGAGTCGGAGCCGCCGCGCCGTACCGTCGTCGAGGCCGAGGTCGGCCACGACGTCATCCGCACCGCCTACCGCCTCACCCCGTCCGGCCCGGACGCGACGGGCACCCGGCTGGCCATGACCACGACGGTGGAGATGAGCCACCGCTCGGCGCTGTCGCGGGCGATGTGGTCGATGTTCGGCGGCTTCAGCTACGACCGCACCCGCAAGGTGCTCGAGCACGACCTCGAGGACATCGAGGCGGAGGCGTGCCGCCGGGCGACCACTCCGTGACCCGCTTCTGCTGACGGCTCACCACCGCGTCGGGGTACGGTGAGCCCCGCGATGACCACCCCGACGCACTGCACCGACTGCGGGCACACGCTCGGGGTCGGCCGGTTCTGCACGAACTGCGGGCAGCCCGTACCCGGCCGGCACCCGGAGGCGGCGCCCGCTGCGAGCGCGCCCGTCGTGCCGCCGCCGACGGGACAGCTGCCGCCGGCCGCGCGCTACCCGCTGTACGCCGACGCCCCGACCACGCCCCCGGGCCCGGCCGGCCCGCCGCCGGCGCCGGTGACGCAGGTCGTGCCGACGCCGGCGCCGTACGTGCCCGCCGCCGGCGCCGCGCCCGCGCCCGGAGGGTCGCAGGACCGGGGTACGCCGTGGCTGCCGTGGGCGATCGGCGTCGTGGTGCTCGCGCTGGTCGCGGGGGTCGGCGCGTTCCTGCTGGTCAGCGCCGGCGGGGACGACGACGGCGGCCGCGCCGGCGACGACCGCACCGGCTCCGCGCAGAACCAGCGCACCGACGACGTCACCCCGTCGCCGCCCGACGGGTCCGAGGACCCCCAGCCCGACAGCACCGGGACCGGTGGACCGGTGGAGGCGCCCGCACCCGGCGACGTCACCGACCTGACCTCGACGGCGACGGCCGAGGTCCCCGCGACCGCGCCCGAGTCGGTCGACCGGCAGAACAACCCGGTCACCTTCGGCGCGGCCAACATGCTCGACGGCCGGCCCCGCACCTCGTGGCGGATGCCCGGCGACGGCACCGGCGCGACCCTCGTCTTCGACCTCGGCCAGGAGGTCGTGCTGACCGAGGTCGGCCTGATCAACGGGTACGCCAAGGTCGACGGCCCGGACAACTGGTACCGCGGCAACCGGCGGATCCGCACCGTGCAGTGGGAGTTCGACGACGGCACCCGGATCACGCAGGACCTCGCCGACCGCCGCAAGATGCAGGTCATCCCCGTCGGGCCGGTGGCCACCACCCGGGTCGTGCTCCACCTGGTCGAGGTGACCGCCCCCGGCAAGGGATCGACCGGCCGCGACTTCACCGCGATCAGCGACGTCCGGTTCCGGGGCGCCCCGGCCTGACCGGGCGCCCGGGAGCTCAGAGCGAAGCGAGCGTCCTCGCGGCCCGCTCGGCGTCGGCGCGGGTGACGTCGAGGTGGGTGACCAGCCGGATCGTGCGCGCGCCGACGGCGCCGACCAGCACGCCGGCCTCCCCGGCGCGCGCGACGAAGCCCGGCGCGTCGTCGACGTCGAAGGCCACGATATTGGTGTCGACGCCCGCCGGATCGGCGCCGACGGCCTCCGCGAGCAGCCGGGCGTGGGCGTGGTCGTCGGCGAGCCGCTCGACGTGGTGGTCGAGCGCGTGCAGGCCGGCGGCGGCGAGGATCCCGACCTGCCGCATGCCGGCGCCGAGCCGCTTGCGGCGTACCCGCGCCTCGGTCACGACCTCCCGGCTCCCGAGCAGCAGCGAGCCGGCGGGGGCGCCGAGGCCCTTGGAGAGGCACACGGCCAGCACGTCCGCCACCGCGCCGTACGACGCCAGCGGGGTGGCGGTCGCGACGTGGGCGTTCCAGATCCGGGCGCCGTCGAGGTGCACCGCGACCGACCGGGCGTCGGCGAACGCGCGCAGCGCCTGGAGATCGGCGAGCGGGAGCACCGCTCCCCCGGCGAAGTTGTGGGTGTTCTCGACCGAGAGCGCCGCGGTCGGCACGAAGTACGGGCCGAGGTCGGGCGCGAACAGGTCCGCCAGCGCGGCGAGGTCGACCTGGCCGCGCGGATGGGACCAGGTGCGCATGGTCAGCCCGCTGACCGCGCCGTGGGCGCCGAGCTCGGCGCGGGCGATGTGGGCCCGGGCCTCGCACAGCACCTCCTGGCCGGGCGCGACCACGGCCGCCACCGCGAGCACGTTGGCCAGCGACCCGGTCGGCGTGAACAGCGCCGCCTCGTGGCCGAACAGCCCCGCGACGCGCTCCTCCAGGGCCTGGACCGTGGGGTCCTCGCCGTACACGTCGTCACCGACCTCCGCCGCCGCCATCGCGGCCCGCATCGCCTCGGTCGGGCGGGTGACGGTGTCGGAGCGGAGGTCGATCACTGCGTGCGGAGCATGTTGGCGACCTGGAACGCCAGCTCGAGGGACTGCACCCGGTTGAGGCGCGGGTCGACGACCGACTCGTAGCGGTGCGCCAGCCCCTGCTCGTCGAGCTCCTCGCCGCCGCCGATGATCTCGGTGACGTCGTCGCCGGTGTTCTCGACCAGGATGCCGGCCGGGACGGTGCCGAGGCCGCGGTGCACGTCGAAGAAGCCCTGCACCTCGTCGAGGACGTCCTCGAAGCGGCGGGTCTTGTAGCCGTTGGAGGCCTCGAAGGTGTTGCCGTGCATGGCGTCGCACACCCAGGCCACGTCGACGCCCTCGGCGGTGACCTTCTCGACCAGCGCGGGCAGCCCGTCGCGGATCCGGCCCGCGCCGAAGCGGGTGATGAAGGTCAGCCGGCCGGGCTCGTTGGCCGGGTTGAGCTTGGCGGCGAGCGCGAGCGCGTCGTCGGCGGTCGCGGTCGGGCCGAGCTTGCAGCCGATCGGGTTGCTGATGTGGCGGAAGTACTCCACGTGGGCGCCGTCGAGCTGGCGGGTGCGCTCGCCGATCCAGACCATGTGGCCCGAGACGTTGTAGGGCCGCTCGGTGCGCGAGTCGATCCGGGTCATGGCGTGCTCGTACTCCAGCAGCAGCGCCTCGTGGGAGGAGTAGAAGTCGACCCGGTGGAACTCGTCGGGGTCGGCGCCGATCGCCTTCATGAAGGTCAGCGCGCGGTCGATCTCGGCGGCCATCGCCTCGTAGTGCTGCCCGACGGGGCTGTTGCGCACGAACTCGGAGTTCCAGGTGTGCACCTGGCGCAGGTCGGCGTAGCCGCCGGTGGTGAAGGCGCGCACGAGGTTCAGCGTCGAGGCGGACGCGTGGTAGACGTCGAGCAGCCGCTGCGGGTCGGGCCGCCGGGACTCCGGGGTGAACTCGAAGCCGTTGACGGCGTCGCCGCGGTACGCCGGCAGGGTGACCGGCCCGTCGGTGGTGTCGCGGGTCTCGGTGTCGGACGAGCGGGGCTTGGCGTACTGGCCCGCGAGCCGGCCGACCTTGACGACCGGCACGGACGCGGCGTACGTCAGCACGACCGCCATCTGCAGCAGCACCCGCAGCTTGTTGCGGGTGTTGTCGGCCGTGGCGTCGACGAACGTCTCGGCGCAGTCGCCGCCCTGGAGCAGGAAGGCCTCGCCCCGGCTGGCCGCCGCGATCTTGCCCTTGAGCTCGTCGCACTCGCCCGCAAACACCAGCGGGGGCAGCGTGCGCAGTCGTGCGACCGCGGCGGCGAGGGCCGCGGGGTCGTCGTACGACGGCTGCTGCTTCGCTCCGATGGCGTGCAACTGCTCGAGGGACGGGAGGGTGCTCACCGGCCAATCGTACGGCGCCGCACGGGTGGTCGCCGACTCGGCGGCCACCCGTGGACGGGCGGTCGGGCGGCGACCGTCAGCGCGGGTCGTCCGTGGGGTCGATGTCCATGTGCTCGATGTCGGCGAAATGGCCGCCCTCCGGCTTGTACAGCAGCCGGGTCAGGATCCAGAGCAGGACGCCGAGGCCGAGCAGGCCGGCGGCGATCTTGTACTGGATCATGTCGGCCTCCAGCCGCGCCCACGGCCCGAGCAGGTAGGCGCAGAGCAGCGCGCCGAGCACCGGCACCGCCGTCGGCGCCCGGAAGCCCCTGGTCGGCTCGCGGCGCAGCACCAGGCAGGCGACGTTGACGATGGTGAAGACGGCCAGCAGGAGCAGCGCCGTCGTACCGGAGAGCGAGCCGACGATCGTGCTCTCGGAGCCGAGCCGGACGTAGGCGATCAGGCCGAGGGCCAGCACGGTGGTGAAGGCGATGGCGACGTACGGCGACCGACGGCCCGGCAGGACGCGCCCGAGGACCGGCGGCAGCACCCGCTGCCGGGCCATCCCGTAGATCAGCCGACTGGCCATCAGCATGTTGATCAGCGCGGTGTTGGCGACCGCGAACACCGTCATGAAGGGGAAGAAGTCGTCGATCGGCAGGTCGGGCGCGCCGATCTTGACGACGTCGATGAGGATGCCGGCCTCGGCGTTGGTGGGCGTGCCGATCCGGTCGGCGGGGATCACCGCCACGACCGAGACGGCGACGAGCATGTAGATGAGGACCGCGATGCCGAGGCCGGTCAGCATCATCCGCGGGAAGATCCGCTCCGGGTCCTTGGTCTCCTCGACCATGTTGACCGAGTCCTCGAAGCCGACCATCGAGAAGAACGCGATCGCGGTGGCGACCGTGACCGCCATGAACAGCCCCTTGTCGTCGGGGCTCTCGAAGACCGTGATCCGGTCGAGGTCGCCGTCGCCGGTGCCGATCACCCAGAACCCGATCCCGATGACGATCGCGAGGGCAGCCATCTCCACCAGGGTGAGCACGACGTTGAACTTCACGCTCTCCCCCACGCCGCGGAGGTTGACCAGCGCGAGCAGGACCATGAACGCCAGCGCCACGAGCAGCACCAGCTCGTTTCCGGGGGCGTCGTTGCCGAGCCCGATCAGCAGGTTCGAGGCCAGCAGGCCCGAGGACGTCGACGCGCTCGTGATGCCGGAGCAGACGACGGTGAACGCCACCAGGAAGGTGACGAAGTGGATGCCGAACGCCTTGTGCGCGTAGAGCGCGGCGCCGGCGGCCTGCGGGTACTTCGTGACCAGCTCGAGATAGGAGTACGCCGTCAGCGTGGCGATCGCGAAGGCGACGAGGAACGGCAGCCAGGCGATGCCGCCCACCTGCCCGGCGAGGCGCCCGGTGACGGCGTACACGCCCGCCCCGAGGATGTCGCCGACGATGAAGAGCAGCAGGAGACCGGGCCCGAGGACCCGTCTGAGCTCCGGTTGGCCGGGTCGGTCCTCGACGGTGGCGCTGGTGTCGCTGGTCATGGCGTCATTCCTTCCCCGAGTCGGATGTCGCGGTGTGGTCATGGGTCGCCGGGGCCACGCCGAGCGCGGCGAGGAGCCCGAGGAGGGCCCGGGCGAAGGGGTTGTCGCCGGCCATCAGCACGGTGGCCGGCAGGACCGGCATCCGCACCGACTCCAGCCCGCTCTCCGCCAGGACGTCCTCGACCCGCGGCGCGTCCTCCTCGGCGATCATGAAGTCCACGTCGTGGTCGGGCTCGGGGCCGCCGCGGGCCCACAGGCCGTAGCTGCCGGCCAGGGCGAACGGCACGCCCGCCTCCTTGAGCAGGACGGCGACCAGCTTGAGCGCCTCCCTCAGGTGATCGGAACCCACGTGGTCGGGGTACCCGGGCGGGTGGCCGGCATCCGGGCGGGTACCGGTGGCGGGATGCGCCTCGTGACGTTCAACATCCTCGGCGGGCGGACGCAGCACGACGACGAGGTCGACGTGACCGTGCTGCAGCGCGCCATCGCCGACCTCGACCCCGACGTGCTGGCCCTGCAGGAGGTCGACCACCTGCTCCAGCGCTCCGGTCACGCCGACCTCACCGCGCTCGCGGTGACCGGCTGACAGATGGCGCGGCTGCCCGCCGTGGCCGCGCCGGTGCCGATGAGGTTCCCGGGACGGGGGCTGCCGACCTGGATGCGCGACGAGCCGCGGGTGGCGGTCACCGCGACCGTGACGGCGCCCGGCGGCCCGCTCACGATCGCGACCACCCACCTGTCCTTCGTGCGCTGGTGGAACCGGCGCCAGCTCCGCCGGCTGGTGCGGTCGCTGTCGGGAGCGCCGCGGCCGCTCCTGCTCACCGGCGACCTGAACATGGGCGCCGCGCGGGCGGCCCGGCTCAGCGGGCTCACGCCGCTCGCCCAGCACCCGACCTTCCCCGCCGACCCGGCGCTGCCGGCGCGGTCGGTCGCGCGGCGGATGGCGCTGTCCGACCACCGGGCGCTGGTCGTCGACGTCGAGGCCGGCTGAGCCTGACCCGTCGCCGTCAGCCGAAGAAGACCTGCGCCTCGGCGTACTCCTGCGGACTGACCAGCTTCAGCTCGCCGGTGCCCTCGACGAGGGGCACGCGCACGATCGACGTCCCGCGCAGGGCCATCATCACGCCGTACTCGCCGTCGGCGACCGCGTCGATCGCCTGCAGCCCGAACCGGGTCGCCAGCCACCGGTCGAACGCCGACGGCGTGCCGCCGCGCTGGATGTGGCCGAGGACGACGGCGCGGGCCTCCTTGCCGGTGCGCTGCTCGATCTCGTGGGCGAGGCGGTCGCCGATGCCGCCGAGGCGGACGTGGCCGAAGGCGTCCTTCTCGCCGCTGACCAGGGTCATGCCGCTGCCGTCGGCGGGGACGGCGCCCTCGGAGACGACGATGATCGGGGCGTACTCGCTGCGGAACCGGGTCTCGACGTGGGCACAGACGGCCTCGATGTCGAAGGGCGCCTCGGGGATGAGCACCGCGCTCGCTCCCCCGGCGATGCCGGCGTGCAGCGCGATCCAGCCGGCGTGGCGGCCCATCACCTCGACGACGAGCACCCGGTGGTGCGACTCGGCGGTGGTGTGCAGCCGGTCGATCGCCTCGGTGGCGATGTTGACCGCGGTGTCGAAGCCGAAGGTGAAGTCGGTGCCGGAGAGGTCGTTGTCGATGGTCTTCGGCACGCCGACCACGGCGACCCCGAGCTCGGCCAGCCTGGTGGCGACGCCGAGGGTGTCCTCGCCGCCGATCGCGACGAGTGCGTCCACCCCGGCCGCGGCGAGGTTGTCCTTGATCCGCTCGACGCCGCCCTCGACCGCGAACGGGTTGGTGCGGGACGAACCGAGGATGGTGCCGCCGCGCGGCAGGATGCCGCGGCACTGCTCGATCCCCAGCGGCATCGTGATCCCGTCGAGTGGGCCGCGCCAGCCGTCGCGGAAGCCGACGAACTCGAAGCCGTGGCCGTTCACCCCCTTGCGGACCACGGCCCGGATCACGGCGTTCAGGCCTGGACAGTCACCGCCACCGGTCAGCACTCCGACGCGCATGATGCTCACCCTAGGCTGATTCCATGACCTTCTCCATCGTGGCCCGCTCCGCCGACGGCGAGACGTGGGGTGTGGCCGTGGCCTCGAAGTTCCTGGCCGTCGGCTCGGCCGTCCCCGCGGCGGTCGCCGGCGTGGGCGCCGTCGCCACCCAGGCCGACGCGAACGTCGCCTACAAGGGCCTCGCCCTCTCCCACCTCGACGAGGGCGCGACCGCCCCGGTCGCGCTGCAGCGGCTCCTCGAGGAGGACGAGGGCCGGGCGCACCGCCAGGTCGGCATCGTCGACCTCGACGGCGGCTCCGCCTCGCACACCGGAGCCGAGTGCATCCCGTGGGCCGGCGGGCTGACCGGGGACGGCTACGCGATCCAGGGCAACTGCCTCGCCGGCTCCGAGGTGGTCGAGGCGATGGCGGACGCCTGGCTGTCCTCGGACCCCGACCTCCCCCTGCAGGACCGGCTGCTGACCGCTCTCGCCGCCGGCGACGAGACCGGCGGCGACCGCCGCGGCCGGCAGTCGGCGGCGATCCTGGTGGTCCGCGAAGGCGCCGGGTACGGCGGCCTCGACGACGTCGCGGTCGACCTGCGCGTCGACGACCATCCCGCGCCGATCGACGAGCTGGCCCGGCTGCTCGATCTCCACGAGCTCTACCTCACCGCCTCCACCGACGACGAGAAGGTGATCGTCGACGACGCGCTGCGGGCCGAGCTGGAGACCTTCGCGGCCGCCGCCGGCCACCGTGACTTCCACACCTGGGCCGGCACCGAGAACTACGAGATGCGGGTCGCCCCCGACCTGGCCTGGATCGACCGGCGGATCCTGGCGGTCGTGCGCGGGGAGCGCTGAGGGCCGCCGCTGGGCGCGCGGCTGCATGGATCCCCGGATGTCCGGGGATCCATGCGCTTGTCAGGGGTTGCAACACCTGACAACCGCATGAACCACCCCCACCCAGATGCTGGTGGGGCTGGTGGGACGTCACTGCAGCCGGTCGAGCGCCTTCCGCGCCGCGTCCCGCTCGGCCGCGGCGGTACGCAGGTCGGCGGCGGTGGCGTCGCGGACCTCCTCCGCCTCGGCCAGCTCCTCCTCGAGCGCCTCGGCCTGCTCCTCGAGGTCGGCCAGCCGGCGACGCAGCTCGTCGGTCTCGGCCTCCAGCTGCAGCGAGCGCGCGGAGAGGCGGTCGACCTCGCCGCCCGCGTCGTCGTGCGTGGCCCGGGCGGCGTCGTACTCCTCCTGGGCGGCGGCGAGGCGCTCCTCGGCGGCGGCGACGGCCTTGGCCGCCCTGTCCGGGTCCGGTACGACGTGGAGGTCGGGCGGACCCGGGCGCGGGGCCTCGCGCGGGGTGGCGCTGAAGCCGAGCGCCTCCGGTACGGCGACCGCGCTCGCCAGATCGTCGGCGTCCATCGGCTCCAGGCCGGTGGTGCGCAGGGCGCTCACGAGCAGCCCGCTGCGGACGGCCTGACCGCACGAGGCGTCGACCATCGCGGCGGTCAGGGTGGCCTCGACCTGCTCGGCGACGGCCTCGGTGACCCGCAGGCCCTCCTCGGCGGCGAGCCGGCGGGCCTGGGTGGTGACGGCGGCGGTGACCTGGCGGCGCTGCCTGGTCAGCGCGCGCAGCTCACCGGCCGACATCGCCTCCTGCGCCTCGCGCAGGGCGGCTCCGACGCTGAGCACCTGGTCGACCTGGGCCGCCTCCCGGCGTACCAGCAGGTCGACGACCCAGGCGGCGGTGCTGGGCTTGCGCAGGGCCTTGACCTGCGCCGCGAGCGGCGTGCCCTTGAGCTCCTTGGCCCGGGCGTCGCGCGCCGGGGTGAACTCGGCCAGCGGCAGGGCGTAGAGCCCGTCGGCGATCTCCAGCAGGTCGGCCACGGCCCGAGTCTTCCAGACCCGTCACCGCAGGCCGGCCCCGATCATGGCGACGGTCAGGTCGACCAGCTGCTCGCGGTCCACCTCGGCGGGCCGGCCGAGGGCGATCCGCAGGCAGGTCGAGACCAGGACGCCCATCAGCATGAACACGACCGCCTCGAGCTGCTCGGGCGCGAGGTGGGGCCGGTGCCGGCGCGGCAGCAGGGAGGCGAGCCGGTGCAGGTCGGCCTCGATCTCGGGCAGCACGTTGGCGTTGTTGCCGGCGGGGAGCTGGTTGACCAGCGCGGTGATGACGCCGCGGTGCCGCTCGAAGCCGTCGACCAGGGTGACGACGACCAGCCGGAGCGCGGCGTCGAGGTCGAGCTCGAGGGCGTCGACGACGCTGACCATCAGGTCGTCGCTGATCGAGCGCACCGCCTCCTCGCGGAGTACGCCGAGCAGCTCGGCGCGGTCGTTGAAGTACCGGTAGAAGGTCCCGCTGCTCACGTGGGCGGCGCGGGTCACCGCCGTCGTTGACAGCCGGTCGATGCCGTCGCGGTCGAGGATCCGCACGGCCGTGTCCAGCAGCAGCCGCCGGGTCTGGACGGCCCGGTCCTGGCGGGGCCGGACCCGCTGCCGCTGTGCCACCACGGGCCTCCGAAAAAAGTGAATGGAAGATGAGGATCTCTCCCTTTAGCCTCACTCCATGACCACCGGCCAGGTCCCCCGCACCGTCCCCACCAGCCTGCGCCGCGTCGACGAGGCGCGGCGCCGGTTCGGCGCCTTCGCCGAGACCTACCTCGCCGCGATGGGGGCCGGCGACCCGCTGGCCGACGCCTTCGTCGCCGACTTCCCGGCGCTCGGTCACGGCAGGGCGATGCGGATGCTGCGCACGGCCTGCCGCGAGGGCGTCGACGCCGTCCCGGACGCCCCCGACTCGCTGCGCGCGCTCTTCGCCCGGCTCGACGAGGTGCCGGCCTGGCTCGACACCGCCACGATCGACCGCGACTCGCGGCACACCTCGCGCTACTCCCGCGCCTCCGGCATCGTGCTCGGCGCCGCCTCCCTCGTCAGCGGGTACGCCAACTCGGCCGCGTCCCGGCCGCTGGAGCTGACCGGGCGGTACGTCGAGAACGCCGGCGCGCGCACCATCGAGGTCGGCTCCTGGCTGCTCGCCGTCAACCGGCCCGACGGCCTGACCCGGTACAGCGACGGGTTCGAGCTGACCGTGCGGGTGCGCGTCATCCACGCCCTCGTCCGCGCCGACCTGCAGCGCCGCCCCGAGTGGGACGCGGCCGCCTGGGGCGTGCCGATCTGCCAGGCCTACCTCGGCTACACGCTCGTGGAGTTCACGCTCATCCCGCTCCGGGCGATGCGGCGGATCGGGGCGCCGTACCTCCCGCACGAGGAGGCGGCGGCCTCCGCCCGCTGGCGCTACCTCGGCCACCTGCTCGGCATCGAGGACGCGCTGCTGCCGCGCAACGCGGCCGAGCAGGAGCGGCTGGAGGAGATCTACCTGCTGACCCGGCCGCCGGTCGACGACTACTGCCGGGCCCTGGTCGCGAGCATCAACCGGGAGTTCCTCGTCCCCGAGATCCAGGGGGTGCTCCCCCGGCGCCTCGGCAGGCAGGCCCCGCGCGTGGTGCACGCCCTCGAGCGCCTCTTCCTCGGCGACGAGATCGCCGACGAGCTCGCGATCCCGCCGACCCGGCTCACCCGGGTGCTCGCCGCCGGCGGGCCGGTGCTGACCGCGCTCCACCACACCCTCGACCGGATCCCGGCCACGCTCGAGCCGCGCACCCGCAAGGGCAAGGCGTACGAGGTCGAGCAGGAGCAGCGGCTGCGCCGCGACTGGAACGTCCGGCACGACCTCGTCGACGCCTCGCCCGCCGGCGGCCGGCCGCACCCGGCCCGCGGCGACTGACGCCGGGCCCGCTCACTCCTCGTCGTCGTCCAGGCCCTGCTCGATGACGTAGCGGGTCAGCTCGACCCGGTTGTGCATCTGCAGCTTGCGCAGGGTGTTCTGCACGTGGTTCTGCACGGTGCGGTGCGAGAGCACCAGCCGCTCGGCGATCTGCTTGTACGACAGTCCCTTGGCGACCATCTTGAGGATCTCGGTCTCGCGGTCGGTGAGCCGCTCGCCGGGCGGCATGGCCGGCTCGTTCATCCGCCGGAACTCGCCGAGCACCAGGGCCGCGAGGCCGGGCGTGAAGACGCTGTCCCCCGCTGCCACCCGGCGTACGGCGGCCAGCAGCTCCTCGCGCGAGGCGGACTTGACCAGGTAGCCGGTCGCCCCGGCCTTGACCGCCGCCAGCACGTCGTCCTGCTCCCCCGACGCCGACAGGATCAGCACCCGCGAGGACGGCTCGCTGGCCAGGACCTGCGCGGTCACCTCGACCCCGCTCGGCTCGGGGATCTGCAGGTCGAGGACGACCACCTGGGGCGGGTCGCGGTGAACCGGGCGATCGCCTCGGCGCCCGTGGCGGCCACGGCGACCACGTCGAAGCCCGCGGCCTGCAGGTCGCGCTCGACGGCGTCGCGCCACATGGGGTGGTCGTCGACGACCATCACCCGGATCCGGTCCGTCATGGGAGGGACCCTAGGCCATGGCCGCCGACGACCGGGGCAGGCCGGGTCGGGGCCGGGGCAGGCCGGGCGGGAAGCGGTCAGCCGGCCGGCACGTGCTCCTGCAGCCACGTGGCGAGGTAGCTGAGCACGGCGGGGTCGATGGTCGTGGTGATCTGGGCGTACTCGTCCGGCGTGCCGGACCGCGCGGGCTGCATCAGGCCCGGGAGCGCTGGAAGCGGCCGCGGCGATGGAGCAGCGGGTCGTCGTCCTCGCCGACCTCGACCTGCTCGAGGACCGCGGTGACCTCCACCGACCAGCCGGCCTCGCGCTCGGCGGCGAGCCGGACGCCGGCCCAGGTCGTGGCCGTCGCCAGGCGCGGGCCGTGCCGGCTCGCCACGAAGGCGGCCTGCCGGAACGGGCCGCCGGGGGCGGGCGCCGTGCCGGCGAAGGCCTCGGCGAGCTGGCGGTCGGCCCAGGACAGCAGCTGGACGACCCCGCGGCCGGAGTCGCGGAGCACCTCGAGCAGGTCGGAGTCCGGGTCGAGCAGCGCCAGCACGGCCGGCTCCGGGCCGAGGGCGACCATCAGCGAGGTCACGGTGAGGCCGGCGCGCTCCTGCTCGTCGCCCGCGGTCCACAGCGTGACGGCGCCGCCGATCCGGCCGCGGAACCGCCGCGCCGGGTCGGGGTCGGCGTCGGCGAACGGGTGCGTGCTGTGGATGGTCATCGGGCCCCGTCCGGCGGACGCGGTACGACGAGCGTCCACTCGGTGCCGTACGCGCCGGTGTCGAGCGCAGCGGTCCCGCCGAGGTCGCGGATCCGGCCCCGGATCGACTCGACGACGCCGAGCCGGCCCTCCTGCTCGGCGGCGGCCAGCCGGCCGTCGGCGATCCCCGGTCCCTCGTCGCGGACGGTCACCTCGACCCGGTCGCCGAGGTCCTCGACCAGCACCCAGGCCGCCGCATCCGCCCCGACGTGGACGTCGACATTGTCGAGGCAGGCGCGCACGACCGCGGCCAGCTCGGTGACGACGTGGGCCGACAGCGCCACCGGGCCGGCCGGCAGCGCGACCTCGGTGTGCGGCCGAGAGCCCAGCGCGCCCAGCGCCGCGGCGAGGTCGGCGCGGCCGGCGGCGGCGTCGGGCGAGGTCGCGGTGACGGCGTCCTGGGAGCGGATCAGCGTGCGCAGGGCCTGCTCCTGGGCTCCGGCGGCCCGGCCGAGCTCGCCGCCCTGGCGCTGCACGAGGGCCAGCACCTGCAGGACGCCGTCGTGGACCGCGCGGGCCAGCCGGGCCCGCTCCGCCGCGGCGGCGGCCTCGCGCTGGGCCTGGTCGCGCTCGGCGGCCATCGCCTTCAGCGACTCGCAGACGAAGCCCACCATCGAGCCGCCGAGCAGGATCAGGAACACATTGCCCCAGTCCTTCTGGGCGACCTCGGCGCGGCTGAGCAGGTCGACCGCCCCGAGCAGCACGCCCGCGACCGTGCCGCCCCGCCAGCCGTAGCGGATCCCCCACGCCAGCAGGGCGCCCACGATCCAGTAGCCGGGAATGGTCGCCCGGAACCACTCGCCCTTGACCAGCGGCGTGGCCAGCAGCAGCGCCACCGCGAGCGCCAGGTCGGCCAGCAGCACCGCCGGGACCCGCCGCTCCGGGGCGGCGTAGACCACGCCGAACGCCGCGGTCGCCACCACCATCACGCCGACACAGGTCCAGCCGGCGACCGGGTGGTCGAAGTTGTTGCGGTAGGCGTTGAGCACCACCGCGTAGCCGAGGACCACGACCCGCAGCACCGCGAGGGCGCGGAACATCCGGTCCTCGACGGCGAGCGCCGCCCGCGTGGTGGTCGCCGGATCGCTCAGGACGCCAGCTTCCCCTGCTCGCCGCGGTCGGACCGGTCGGCCTTCTTCGACTCGGCCTTGGCGCGGGTGGCGTACATGTCGACGTACTCCTGCTGGGAGAGCCGCATGATCTCG